>VFJJ01000188.1 GCA_009886115.1 Actinomycetota bacterium | reverse complement strand
CGACGCCGACGGGCTGCTCGCGACCCATCGCAGCGTGCTCGACGAGGCCGTCGGGCTCCAGCGGCTCGTGGAGGACCTGCTGCACCTGGCCCGCAGCGACGCCGGTGCACATTCGCGACCGGCGAACCGGGAGCCCGTCGACCTCGACGACCTCGTGCTGCGCCAGGCCCGCAGGCTGAGAGACGACGCCCGGGTGCGTGTCGAGCTCTCGGGGGTGTCGGCGGCCCAGGTCGACGGTGATCCCGACCAGCTGGGCCGGATTATCCGCAACCTCGTCGACAATGCGGTCAGGCACGCCGCGTCGACGGTCACCCTGGCGCTTCGGGAGGAGGGCTCCTCGGCCGTGCTCACCGTCGCCGACGACGGCCCTGGCATCGCCGAGGCCGACCGCGACCGGGTCTTCGAGCGCTTCACCCGTCTCGATGACGCCCGCAGCCGTGACGGCGGCGGGACCGGCCTCGGTCTGGCGATCACCCGAGACATCGTGGTCGCGCACGGTGGACGGGTCGCCGTTGACGAGCGCCCCGGCGGAGGCGCCCGTTTCGTCGTGGCGCTGCCGACCTCGGGCGGCGCTTCCCCGACCGCCGATCGGGCACGGGCGACTACGTAGACTCATCCCCTATGCCCAGTGCCAAGCGGGAACGTCAACGCGAGAACCGTCAGCTCGGACGAATCGAGCAGGTCGCAGCCCAGAAGGCGGCCAAGCGCAAGAAGAGCAGCCGCAACATGGCCATCACCGTGGGCATCGTGGCCGTGCTGTTCGTGGGCCTGGCCTTCCTCGTGTCCCGAGGTGGTGACGACGACTCCGCCACGACCACCACGACTGCAGCCGCCACGACCGCACCCGGCTCTGCGACGACGGGTGCCACGACCGAGATCACGGCCCGGGTGACCGGCGACGCCGCCGTCGACGCCATCACGTGCACCGACACCGTCCCGCCAGCGAACGACAGCCGCCCCACGTTCACCGAGGCTCCTGCGCAGACGATCGACCCGACACACACCTACGAGGCAACGATCACCACGTCGTGCGGCGCGTTCACCGTCGGGCTCGATGTTGCCGACGCGCCGATCACGGTGAACAACTTCGTGTTCCTGGCCCGAGCGGGACTCTTCGACGGCACGACGTTCCACCGTGTCGCCCCCGACTTCGTCATCCAGGGTGGCGATCCCACAGCGAGCGGCAGTGGCGACGCGGGCTACACGTTTGCGGACGAGAACATCGACGAGCCCTATGTGGTGGGCTCGCTGGCCATGGCGAACTCCGGCCCGAACACCAACGGATCCCAGTTCTTCGTGTGCAGTGGCACCAGGCCCAACTGCGGTCTGACACAGAGCTACAACAACTTCGGCGTGGTCGTGCGAGGCCTCGAGGTGGCTCGCAAGATCGAGGCCTGGAGCACCGGTGACGGCCCGCCCCAGAAGCCGATGTACCTGCTCTCGGTCACGATCACCGAGACCGACGCATCCGGCGTCACCGCGGCTGAGCCGACCACGACCAGCTGACCGATTGACGGTTCCGAGCTGGGGAAACGCGTTCGCGCCTCAGGTGGCGAGGTCGGGGATGGGGACGTTCTCGTAGCGGCGGCCCTCGGGTGGACCGGCGGCGTCGAACACCGTGACCCCGCCGCCGCCGACGGCATGCCAGGAGCCGTCGCGCTCACGCACGACGGCGGTCGACTCGTCGATGCCGACGAGCGTGACGTCGCGGGGCCGGAGCTCCAGGGTGCGGGTTCGGAGGTGATCGGCTGCGGTGTCGAAGTGCGGGAACACGGTGAGGTCGTTGACCAGACCCAGGCCCACGGTGAAGGCGCCGCCCCGGGGGTCGATCATGGGATCGCACAGCACCGATCCGCCGGCGCCCGAGGCCACCAGCACGGCGCCCGCCCGGTACGCGTCGACGATGGCCCGGTACACGGGCGTGTCCTTCAGCACCGAGTGCAGGTGCATGGCCGAGCCGTCGGTGAGGAAGATCAGGCCGGCGTCGCGCACGGCGGCCACGGCGTCGTCGTCGGCCGCGTCGGTGCGGCTGAGGACGGGCAGCGTCCGCGCCTGGAGCCCGAGGGCCGTGAGGGCGGTGCAGGCCTGGTCGGCGAGACGGCTGGGACGCTCGTAGGCGGCGGCGGTGGGCAGCACGACCGCGGTGGCGCCGGTTCCTGCCGCGCCGGCCACGAGCTGGCGAACGGCATGGCCCTCGGTGGCCCAGGCTGCTCCGCCCACGAAGGCCAGCACACCGTGGGCCCGCTCGCCCCGTTCCCTGCTTGTCGGCATCGCCGAACACTAGACCGACGACCACGACGAGCACGGCGACCAGGGCGAGCACGGCGCTCGCGTGCGCCGGGTGCGCCGGGTGCGACACCTCGGTTCCCTCGCACCGGCGCCGCGACCGCAACCTGGCACGCCGCGACCGAGGCACAATGAGCACCATGAGCGAGCCCGCCGGAGCCGACCCCCGTCTCGCGCCACGCCGTGAGCGCGATCAGCCGTGGGTGATGCGCACGTACTCGGGGCACTCCTCGGCTGCGGCGTCGAACGCGCTCTACCGCCAGAACCTGGCCAAGGGCCAGACCGGGCTGTCGGTGGCCTTCGACCTGCCGACCCAGACCGGGCACGACCCCGACCATCCGCTGGCTCGGGGCGAGGTGGGCAAGGTCGGTGTGCCGGTCCCGCACCTGGGCGAGATGCGCGCGCTGTTCGAGGCCATCCCCGTCGAGACGATGAACACGTCGATGACCATCAACGCCACGGCGCCCTGGTTGCTCGGGATGTACCTGGCCCTGGCCGACGAGCGCGGGGTCGACCCGACGCGGCTGAGCGGAACCACGCAGAACGACATCGTCAAGGAGTACCTGAGCCGGGGCACCTACATCTTCGGGCCGGGCCCGTCACGCCGGCTCACCGTCGACATGATCGTCCACACCGTCCGCCACGTGCCCCGGTGGAACCCCATCAACGTCTGCTCGTACCACCTGCAGGAGGCCGGGGCGACGCCGGTGCAGGAGATCGCCTTCGCCCTGGCGACGGCCTGCGCCGTGCTCGACGCCGTGCGCGACAGCGGACAGGTGAGCCCCGAGGAGCTCCCCGAGGTCGTGGGGCGCATGTCGTTCTTCGTGAACGCCGGCATCCGGTTCGTGGAGGAGATGTGCAAGCTGCGGGCCTTCACGAGCCTGTGGGACCGGTTGTGCGCCGAGCGGTACGGGATAGCCGACGAGCGTCTGCGCCGGTTCCGCTACGGGGTGCAGGTGAACTCGCTCGGGCTCACCGAGGCCCAACCCGAGAACAACGTGCAGCGCATCGTGCTCGAGCTGCTCGGCGTCACGCTGTCGAAGGGCGCCCGGGCCCGGGCCGTGCAGCTCCCGTGCTGGAACGAGGCGTTGGGGCTGCCCCGCCCGTGGGACCAGCAATGGTCGCTGCGCATCCAGCAGGTGCTCGCCGAGGAGACCGACCTCCTCGAGCACGACGACCTGTTCGCCGGCTCGCAGGTCGTGGAGGCCCGCACCCGGGAGCTCGCCGACGCCGCCGAGGCCGAGCTGACCGACATCGTCGACCGAGGCGGGGTCTTCGAGCTGGTCGACGAGCTGAAGGGCCGGCTGGTGCGATCGCACGCCGATCGCATGCGCCGGATCGAATCGGGTGATCTCGCCGTGGTGGGGGTGAACCGTCACACCGAGACGGCGTCGTCGCCGCTCGCCCGCGGGCTCGACGGGGAGTCGGCCGTCCTCGTCGTCGATCCGGCGGTCGAAGCCGAGCAGATCGAGCGTCTGGATGCGTGGCGGGCCGCCCGCGACGGCGCCGAGGTGGCCCGGGCGCTCGACGACCTGCGGGCCGCGGCGGAGGGCACGACCAACGTGATGCCGGCCACGATCGCCCTGGCCCGAGCGGGGGGAACCGTCGGCGAGTGGTCCGACGCGCTCCGCGGGGTCTTCGGCGAGTACCGGGCGCCGACCGGTGTGGGCGCCGTCGCGGTGAGCGCCCGACCCGAGCTGGCCGCTGTTCGCGAACGGCTGCGAGCGTCGGCCCTGAAGCATGGGGGCGTGCCGCGGATCCTCATCGGCAAGCCCGGGCTCGACGGGCACTCCAACGGCGCCGAGCAGCTCGCCGTGGCCGCTCGCGACGCGGGGTTCGAGGTCATCTACCAGGGCATTCGGCTCACCCCGGACCAGCTCGCCGACGCCGCCGTGGCCGAGGACGTCGATCTCGTTGGGCTGTCGATCCTGTCGGGCTCACACCACGAGCTCGTCCCGGCCGTGATCGCCGCGCTCGCTCGTAGGGGCGCTGGTGACGTACCCGTGGTGGTTGGCGGGATCATCCCCGACCACGACCGTCCGGCGATGACCGCGGCCGGGGTCGCCCGGATCTACACGCCGCGCGACTACCGACTCGCCGACATCCTCGAGGACCTGGCGACCCTGTCCCTCGCCCACCAGGCCACCCGAACGCCATGAGCGCGTCCGGGTGTACGAGGCGCACCGAGCGGGGTCGGGAAAACACCGGCTCAGGTCGGGGCCCGAGCGCGCCGAAAGAGATGCCGTGACCGACCTCGGCCCCGCTCCCCGCCCTGACCCCCAGAGAACGGCCACCGCGTCCGATTCGGCCGGCGATGCCGGGGGGGACCGAGCCGTCGATCCGGTGTCGGGGCTGCCCGACCATCGGTACTTCGAGATCGCGCTCGGACGGCACATCGCCATCGCCCGGCGGGGGCTCCGTCCGCTGTCGCTGATCATGTTCGAGCTCGACGACCTCGACAACTTCGCCCCGTACCTGCGCGACCACGCCATGCGGGTCCTCACCCGCACGCTGAACAAGACGCTGCGCGATTCGGACACGGCGTGTCGGATCAGCGAGGGTCAGGTCGCGGTGATCCTCGACGACACGCCCGATGCCGGCGCCGTCTGGGCGGCCGAGCGCATCCGGGGTGCGCTGTTCGCCAGCCCGGCCGGTGACATCCTCACCCTGTCGGCGGGCGTCGCCTGCTACCCCTCGCACGCCCTCGACGCCGAGCAGCTCGTCGAGCTGGGCTACCGGGCCCTCGACGCCGCTCGGTCGAACGGTCGCGACCGCGTCGAAGTCGCACTCCCCGTCGACTGAAACGCTGAACGCCGCGATCCTCGGCGTCTTCCAGAGGAAGGCCTCCGTGAAGATGCAGAGAGGCGCTGGCCGCCGACCTGTCCCGGGTTTCGTGAACGTTGACCCCCGCCCTTCTGTAGAGGAACCCCGCGAGGTCACGCTTCCGATCTGTCGTTTGCGGGCGATGGCTCGGTCGAGTATTTGTTCCTCAATGCCGTGATGGAACACCTGTACCTGCAGCAGGTGCCATTCGCTCTGGCCGAGCAGGCGCGAGTGCTTTCGCCTTCCGGTCCCCTTGTGGTTCTTGGGATTCCTGACTTCAAGGTGATCGCGAGGCTCTATCTCGAGGGCGCTCTGGGAGTACTCACCGAGCGTTTCGACCTGTTCCATGTCTACAACTACACGCACGGTCGACCCGAGATGGAATGCCGAACCAACTGGAAGACGTGGGATCCAGTTCGGAACCTCGACACCGCTCCCCCGGATGGCTGCCGCAGCTTCACAAGGCGATCTATGACTCCGCAACGCTCTATGCGTTGTTCGACCATGTCGACGTGGTGGTCGCTCGAACCGGTCGGTGAGCGCACGCTCGTGCTGGTGCGCGAATGGCATCGGCCGCCGAGACCCGTCAGGTCTGCGATCGACGCGCGGCGACTCAGTACATGGCGTCGATCTCGGCGGCGTAGCGGGAGTTGACGCCGCGGCGCTTGAGCTTCATCGTCGGGGTGAGCAGGTCGCTGTCGGGCATCCACTCCTCGCCCAGCAGGATGAACTTCTTCACCCGCTCGACGTTGCTGTAGCGCTCGTTGACATCGTCGAGACCCCGCTGCACCTCGGCGACCACGGCGGGGTGCGCGGCGAGCTCGACGAGCGACATCGGTCCCAGGTCGTGGGCCGCGGCCCAGACCCGCGCGACGTCTGGGTCGAGGACGAGCAGCGCGGAGATGAACGGGCGGGCCTCGCCGACGACCGCGACCTGGCCGATGAGGGGGATGGCCTTGATGGCGGCTTCCAGGTTGGCTGGCGAGATGTTCTTGCCGCCGGCGGTGATGATCAGCTCCTTCTTGCGGTCGACGATCGTCAGGTACCCGTCGGCGTCGAGCACGCCGATGTCGCCGGTGTGCATCCAACCGTCGGCATCGATGGTCTCGGCCGTCTTGACCGGGTCTTCGAGATACCCGGCGAAGACGTTGCCCCCCTTGAGCAGCACCTCACCGTCTCCGGCCAGCTCGATCGTGTCGCCGGGGATGGCCCGTCCGACCGTGCCGAGCCTCGAGTGCTCCCACACCTCCCAGCTCATCGGTCCGGTGTTCTCGGAGAGCCCGTAGACCTCGCTGATCGGCACGCCCAGGCCGTCGAAGAACCGCAGGACCACGGCGGGGATGGGTGCCGCGCCGGTGCCGGCCAGCACCACCTGGTCGAGCCCGACGAGGGCCTTGACCAGGGCCCGGGCCGGCTCGGTCTCCTCGAACGCGGCCCGCAGCTCGGCTCCGGCCGAGCCCCCGGAACGGCGGAGCTCGTACATCTCGTGGCCGACGTCGACGGCCCGGTCGAGCATGGCCTTGCGTTCGGGATCGGAGCCGGCGAGGGCGTTGATCCCGGCGTGCATCTTCTCCCAGACCCGCGGGACCCCGAAGAAGAACTGAGGCTTGACTGCCCCCAGATACGACGTGACGAGCGAGGTATCGGGGCAGGTCGTCACCTCCATCACGAACCCGATGCCGGCGTAGTGGCTGGTGAAGCGCTCGGCGATGTGGGCCATCGGGAGGTACGAGATCGCTCGCCAATGACCTGACGTGTCGAGACCACCGTGGTCGTAGAGCAACTCGATGCTGCGCAGGGTCCAGCACACGTTGCGCTGGGTGACCATGACGCCCTTGGGGGGACCCGTCGTGCCACTCGTGTAGATCACCGTTGCGAGGTCGTCGGGCGTGAGGTTGTCGAGGCAGTCGTCGAGCGCCAGCGGCTCGCCCGCGACCAGATCGACCCAGGTCACGAGGTCGTCGCGTCCGAGGTCGGGCCCGGAGTCGTCGGGTCCGGTGTCGATGAGGACGAGATGGCGCAGCCGGGGGATGACGTCACGGACGTCGAGGAAGCGGGCCAGGTACCCCCCATCCTCGACGATGGCCGCCACGGCGCCCGAGTGCGCGACTAGGTACTCGATCTGCTCCGGGGCCGATGACTGGTAGATCGAGATGGGGGTGGCCCCGAGGAGGAGCACCCCGATGTCGGCGGCATGGAACTCGGGCCGGTTGCGCATCATCAGCACGACCCGATCGCCGGGTCCGACCCCGAGGGCCCGCAGGCCGGCGGCGACCCGTCCGGCGAGGTGCCCGTAGTCGCTCCACGTCTGCTCGTGCCACGTCTCGCCGTCAGGGTTCTTGCACCGCAGCGCCACCCGATCGGGGTGGTTGGCGACGGTCTGAGCGAAGCGTCGCGGCACGGTCTGGCCGGCGACATCGGCAAGGATCTGCTCGTTGGAGACGAAACGGGGCATGGCGGACCTCCGGTCGGGATGCGTTCGGCTGCGGACTGTGTAGCGCGGGGACGGGGTCGGGGGCACGGACCTACCCCGGGCGACCACGCTGCCCGCTCCGCAGGTCACGCCCTGCGATGGTTCTCCACCGTTTCCACAGGCCCTGTGGACAACGCGGAGCGCGCGAATTGGATGAGAAGGTTGGCCTGTCGATCGCGAGACGTGGTCGATTCGGGCGATTTCAGGCCCAATTGTGCGCTTCTGGGCGCGAACCTGTGGTGTCGCGAGCCTTTCGCCGGCGATTGGACGTTCACGTCGACCACCTCCCGTGAAGCTTCATGGTCCACCGCAATCCACAGGCATCGGTGGATAACTGCCGCCGGTCGGCTCGTTTCACCACGGCGTTTCGTCCGACCCGGCGCGGTCAGGTCTCGTCGGCCGCCAGCGGGCGGCCGGCGTGGCGGACCGCGCCGGGGGTCAGGGCCAATCGAGCGATGGGTCCGGGCATCACGACGCCGTCAACCTCCACGAACACCTGCCGGGCCCGAACGTGCGGATCAGCCAGGAGGTCGGCCGTGGAATGGACCGGCGCCACCGCCGCTTCGGCTTCGGTGAATCGGGCCAGCACCTCGTCGGAGGTCCGCCGGCCGATCCAGGCCGCGACCTCCTCGTCGAGCGCCTCGCGATGCTCGACCCGCGTGGCGAACGTCGTGAAGCGGGGATCGTCGGCCAGGCCCAGCAGGGCGAGCACCCGTCCGGCCACGGTGTCGGCCGACGCCGAGACCGCCACCCACCGACCGTCGGAGCAGCGGTAGGTCCCACGCGGAACGCTGTAGGGGAGGCCCGAGCCCATCCGAGGCTGCACGTAGCCGAGGTGCGCGGTCGCGGTGGGCAGAGCGCCGAGCATCTGCACGATCGACTCCAGCAGGTTCACGTCGACGACCTGGCCCTGGCCCGTGGCGTCGCGATGGCGCAGCGCCACCATGATCGCGAAGGCCCCGGCCAGAGCCGTGATCTCGTCGGTGAGCGCGACCGGAGGCAGGAGCGGGCCGCCCCCGGCTTCGCCGCTGATGGAGGCGTAGCCCGAGAGCGCCTCGGCGATGGTGGCGAAGCCCGGACGGTCCGAGTACGGCCCGTCGAGACCGAATCCGGTGACCCGCAGGATCACCAGGCCGGGGTTGGCTGCGTGGAGCTCGGGCGGGGCCAGGCCCAGGCGTTCGAGGGCGCCGGGGCGGGAGTTGTCGACCAGCACGTCGGCGGTTCGCAGGAGCTCGCGCATCCGGGACAGGCCGTCGGGCGACTTCAGGTCGATGACCAGCGTCCGCTTGTTGCGACCGGTGATCTTCCACAGGTACGAGTCGGGATCGCCCGGGGCTCGCCACCCCATGCGTCGGAGCGAATCGCCGGCGGGGGCTTCCACCTTCACGACGTCGGCGCCGAAGTCGGCCAGGTGTCGGGCGGCTCCGGGTCCGGCCAGGATCGTCGCCATGTCGACGACCGTGAGCCCGTGCAATGCCTGGTGACTGGGTGCGTCGGCCGGACCGCGACCAGGGCGGTCGTCGGGACGGTGATCGGCGCTCATCCCGGCTGCAGCGCTCAGATGCGCGAGCGTCGGGCGATGCGACCGGCGATGCGCCACGGACCGCGTTGCATCCCGATCCGCCGCGAACCCAGACGCGAGACCCGGACCCAGGCGTCGAGCGGCTCGTCGGACAGGGTCGAGGCGACGGCCTGAGCCAGCGCGATGGCCCGGCGGCGATCGTCCTCGACGATGGCGATGACCGCGACGATCGCCGCGACCTCCTCGGCCGTGGCGTCGGGCGTGATCGAACGCAGGATCGGAGCGGGCGTCGCCCCGGGTGTCGGGCCGGATGTCGGCCCGGTCACAGCGGCATGTTCCCGTGCTTGCGCTGCGGCAGGATCTCCTTCTTGGTCCGCAGCATCCGCAGGGCCTTGATGACCATGGTGCGGGTCTGACGGGGGTCGATCACGTCGTCGACGTAGCCGCGCTCGGCCGCCGGGTACGGGTTGGCGAACTTCTCGTTGTAGTCGGCGATCAGCTCGGCCCGGCGGAGCACGGGGTCGGCTGCGGCCTCGATCTCCTTGCGGAAGATCACGTTCACCGCGCCCTGCGATCCCATGACGGCCACCTCGCCGGTGGGCCAGGCGTAGGCGATGTCGGCGCCGATCGACTTGGAGTTCATGACGACGTACGCCCCGCCGTAGGCCTTGCGCGTGATGATCTGCACCCGGGGGACGGTCGCCTCGCAGAACGCGTAGAGCAACTTGGCGCCGTGGCGGATGATGCCGCCGTACTCCTGGTCGGTGCCGGGTAGGAAGCCGGGCACGTCGACGTAGGTGACGAGCGCGATGTTGAACGCGTCGCACGTCCGCACGAACTTGGCGGCCTTCTCGGACGCGTCGATGTCGAGCGCCCCGGCGAGCACCTGGGGCTGGTTGCCGACCACGCCCACCACGTGGCCGTCGAGGCGGGAGAAGCCGCACACGATGTTCTGCGCCCACAGCGGGAAGTACTCGAGGAACTCGCCGTCGTCGGCGACCTCGAGGATGATCTTGCGCATGTCGTAGGCCTGGTTGGGCGAGTCGGGCATCACCTTGAGGATGCCGTCGCAGAGCCGCTCGGGATCGTCGGTGCATTCGACGACCGGCGGGTCCTCCAGGTTGTTCGACGGGAGGAAGCTGAGCAGGTAGCGGACCTGCTCGAGACAGTGCTCCTCGTCCTCGGTGACGTAGGTGGCCACACCCGACTTCTGGGCGTGCGTCATGGCCCCGCCGAGCTCCTCGTGGGTGACGTCTTCGCCGGTGACGGTCTTCACGACGTCGGGGCCGGTGATGTACATGTGCGAGGTGCCCTTGACCATGAAGATGAAGTCGGTCATGGCCGGGCTGTAGACCGCGCCGCCGGCGCAGGGACCCATGATCACGCTGATCTGGGGGATGACGCCCGAGGCCTTCACGTTGCGGAAGAAGATGCCGCCGTAGGCGTCGAGGCTCACGACGCCCTCCTGGATGCGGGCCCCGGCGCCGTCGTTGATTCCGATGAACGGCGCCCCGACCGACTCGGCGAGGTCCATCACCTTGTGGATCTTCTCGGCGAAGACCTCACCCAGCGAACCGCCGAAGACCGTGAAGTCCTGCGAGAACAGGAACACCTTCCGGCCGTCGATGCGGCCCCAGCCGGTGACGACACCGTCGGTGAGTGGACGGGTGTCCTCGATGCCGAAGCCGTGCGCCCGATGCCGAGCCAACATGTCGAGCTCGACGAACGAGCCCGGGTCGAGCAGCTTCTCGATGCGCTCCCGGGCGGTGAGCTTGCCCCGCTCGTGCTGGCGCTTCACCGCAGCGGGGCTCCCGGCGTGCAGCGCCTGCTCCTTCAACGTGGCGAGCAGCTCCAGCCGCTCCGTGAGGGGATGGACGGGTGCCGTCGGCTGAGCGATGGGCGCGCCCGGCGGAATCTCTTCGATCGCCATGGCGACAGGGTACCGTCGGCGAGCGCGGCGGACCCGGTCCGGGCGCAGCCCGGGGCTACTCCTCGACGAGCTCGACGAGGACCCCGAAGCCGCCCTTGGGGTGGATGAACGCCACGGTGGTGCCGCGTGAGCCGGGGCGGGGGGTCTCGTCGATCACCCGTTGGCCTGCGGCCTTGACCCGTTCGAGGACCTCGGCGCAGCTCTTGACCCGGTAGCCGATGTGGTGCATGCCTTCGCCGCGGGTGGCCAGGAACTTGGCGACGGTCGAGGACGGGTCGTACGGGCACAGGAGCTGGATGTACGACTCGGCCACGTTGAGCAGCGCCTCGTCGATGCCATCGCGCTCGACGCGCTCGCGATGCTCGACCACTGCGCCGTAGGCGGTCTCGTAGTACGCGATCGCCGCCTCGAGGTCGTTGACGGCGATGGCGACATGGTCGATCTCGGTGAGCATGCCGGGCATGGTAGGAGCCCGTCGTACCATCGGGACAACCCCGCCCTCGTCCCATCCCCGCATCCCGGAGGCTTCCATGGCCGGCTCCGTCATCGTTTCGTACGCCCGTACCCCCATCGGCAAGTTCTCGGGTGGACTGGCGTCGTTCAAGGCCAGCGATCTCGGTGGCATCGCCATCGCCGGCGCACTGGCGCGCGCCGGCGTGGCTCCCGAACAGGTCGACTTCGTGTACCTGGGCCAGGTGATCCTCGCCGGCGCGGGCCAGCTCCCCGCCCGTCAGGCTGCGGTCAACGCCGGCATTCCGCTGTCGACGCCGTCGAGCATCATCAACAAGGTGTGCCTCTCGGGCGTGAACACCGTCTACCTGGCCGACCAGCTCATCAACGCCGGCGACGCCGAGATCGTGGTCGCCGGCGGGATGGAGTCGATGACCAACTGCCCGTACCTGTTGCCCCAGGCTCGGGCCGGCTACCGCATGGGCCACGGCGAGCTGCTCGACTCGATGATCACCGACGGCCTGTGGTGCGCGCTCACCGACGTGCACATGGGCACGAGCACCGAGAAGTTCGTGGGTCAGTGGGCGCCGGGGATCACCCGTGCGGCCCAGGACGCCTTCGCTGCCGCGTCGCACCAGCGCGCCGCCGCTGCGCAGGCCGCGGGCTGGCTGGCCGAGGAGATCGTCCCCATCGAGATCCCCCAGCGCAAGGGCGCTCCGTTGGTGGTTGCCGCCGACGAGGGGATCCGCCCCGACACCACCGCCGAGAGCCTGAGCGCGCTGCGGGCCGCGTTCGATCCCAGCGGCACCATCACCGCGGGCAACGCCTCGCAGATCTCCGACGGGGCTTCGGCCATGGTCGTGATGAGCCGCGCCAAGGCATCGGAGCTGGGTCTCACGCCGCTGGCCGAGCTGGTGTCGTACGCCCAGATCGCCGGGCCCGACACGTCGCTGCTCACGCAGCCGTCGCGAGCCATCAAGAAGGCCGCTTCACGAGCGGGCCTGGCCGTCTCCGACATCGACCTGTTCGAGCTCAACGAAGCCTTCGCCGCCGTGGGCCTGGCTTCGATGGAGGATCTCGGCATCACCGCCGAGGTCACCAACGTCAACGGCGGCGCCATCGCGTTGGGCCACCCCGTCGGCATGTCGGGCAACCGCATCCTCGGCACGCTCATCCACGAGCTGCGGCGCCGCGGCGGTGGCTTGGGTGCAGCAGCCCTCTGCGGCGGTGGCGGCCAAGGCGACGCCGCCATCATCCGAGTGGCGTAGCTCGCACGAGCAGTTTCTGCGACACCCTGGAGCGAGACCCGTGGAGACGGACAGGGCGTGGCGCGGGCGCAGGTAGCCTGCGGCGGTGTCGTTCACTGCGTTGCGGGCGCTGTCGACGGGGGAGTTGATCGACGCGTCGATTCGGATGGCACGGGTGAACTTCCGGCGGTTCGCACCGGCCTCCATCGCCATCGCTCTGCCGGTGCAGACCGTCGGGGGCCTGTTCGCCGTATCCATCGACTCGAGCAACGATCCGCTCACCCAGTTCGGCGATGGCCTGATCGTCGCCAGCATCTCGCTTGGATTGTCGATCGTGGGGATGATGCTCCTGACCGTCTTCACCGCTGAGATCGCCATCGGGTCCATCGCCGGATCTCCCACCTCGGCCCGGCTCGCCGCTCGGGCCGCGGGCCGTCACGCCGGCACGTTGGGGCTGTTGATCGTGCTGATGGTCGTGGGCTTGACCCTGGGATTGTTGACGGCGGCGATCGCCACGATCTGGCTCGGCATCGCATGGTCGGTCACCGTTCCGGTCGTGTACGTGGAGCGGGTCGGTGCCTCTCGGGCCCTGCGGCGCTCGTTCCGCCTCACCCGGGGACGGTGGTGGAAGACCCTGGGCGGATACGCCACCGCCGCCTTCTTGGGCATGCTCCTGGCCACCTCGCTGGCGACGCCGGTGTCGCTGCTGTTCTCGGGGTCCGATGGCGAGGTCACCCGGTTCGTCGTGGCGTGGGTGCCGCTCGTGCTGACCGGCATCGTGACGGGACCGGTCTGGGTCTCGCTGGTCGTGCTCACCTACTTCGACCTGCGGGTGCGCCGCGAAGGTTTCGACCTGGCCCTGCGGTTCGCTGCGCTCGAGCAGGCTGGAGCGCCACGGGTCGACGCTCGGGCTCCCGGCTCATGACGGGCGCTTACCCGATCGACGTGAGTCAGCTGGTCGACGGTGAAACGATCCACGACTCTCGATCGTTCTGGTTTCCTCGGCTGGTCGTGGTCGTTGCCGTCCTCGTCGCGGCGACCGCCGTCGGGCCGTTCGTCGGCTGGGCCGGGCACGATCTCGGCGGACGTCGTGCGGGGGCCGCCGAATCGACCGTCGAGGAGGTCGGCGCGCTGGTCGCGAGGGCGATCGTCGAGCTCGCCGGCGATTCGGTCGCCGACTCGGAGGCGCTCGACGAGCTCCGGCGCGTCGACATCGTCGCTGGTCGAGCGGTCGACCTCGCCGCGGCGCTCGATGATCCCGACGTCGACGTGCTCGTGGAACGTCTCCGGCACCTCTCGGTCGCCCTGGCCGAAGCGTCGGCCAGGGGCGGGGTCGGGTCGGCTGCCGATCCCTCGAGCGCAGCCATCGAGATCCTCGAGGGCGACCGCTATCACGAGCGTGAGGGCTTCCGTCCGTTCCGTTCGGTGATCGAACGGGTTCGGGAGGCGCTGGGGTCCGACGACGACGGCGTCGCCAACGACGACCCTGTCGGGGGCACCGACGGCACTGGAGGTGGGGGGGATCTCTCGGTGATCTTCGCTGTCGTGCTGATCGGGGCGTTGGCGTTGGCTGTGGTGGTGCTCGTCCGCCAGCGGGTCCGGTCGCGAGTCGACGACGACTCGCCCGAAGCGCGAGTCCGAGCGACGGCGCTTCGAGCCGGTCACCTCGAACGCGAGGCCGACCGTGCCCGCCAACGCGGCGATCACGATCGCGCCGTGCGGCTTCGATTCCAGGCCGGGCTGCTCCGCCTCGAATCGGTGGGGGCCCTCGATCTGGAACCGGGGCTCACGAACCGGGCCGCGGCCGACTGCCTGGGCTCGACCGAGTTCGACGACCTGGCCCGGGCCTTCGACGCGATCCTCTACGGACATCGGCTCGCCACCTCCGACGACAGTGATCGGGCGTGGCGCCTGTGGCCGACGATCGTCGATGCCGAACGCCTGCGGGCTCGCACCCTGGGGCCGGTCTGGTCTGGCCCCGCCGGGGAGCGTCCCGCCGGACAACCGGTCCTGGTCGGCGAGACGCGTCCGATGGCGTCGGCATCTGCGCCCACGACGGCCGTCATCCGGATCGAACCGTGAGCGGCCGGCGCCGACCGCTCCTGGTGAGCGTCGGCGTGCTGGTCATGCTCGTGGTCGTGGCGTTCGTGCTCGATGCCGACAGCCGAGGCCCCAGCGGTCCCCCGTCGTCGTCGTACTCGACCACCCCCGAAGGCGTCGCGGCCTGGGCCGCCCTGCTCGGGCGCTTCGACCATGCCGTGGCTCGCACCGGAAGCCTGGCATTCGGTGATCTCGACGCCGACTCGACGTTGGTGCTCCTCGACGCCGGTGAGCTCGACGACGAGTCGCTGGGCCACCTCGCCACGTTCGTCGACAGCGGTGGTCGGCTCGTGGCCGGCGGCTCGGGTGCTGCCGCGATCGTCGAGGTGGTGACCGGTGGCGCCCGTCCCCAAGGCTCGTCGACGACGGTCCTCTCGCACGTCGCGGCTCCCGTGCTCGAGACGACCAGGGTCTCGGAGGTCTCCGGGGCGGGTGCCGGTGGCTGGTCGTCTCCAGAGCTGCTGCTGCCGATCCTGGTCGACGATTCGACGGTCGTGGCCGGGATCGCCACCTCGACGGTGGCCCCGGACCGGACGGGTCCCGATGCCGTCGGGGGTGGACGACTCGTCGCTGTCGCCGATGCCACCGTCTTCGACAACGAGCACCTTCCGCTCACCGACAATGCCGCGTTCGCGCTGGCCGTCGTCGGCGAGCCCGGGCGGCCCGTCGTGTTCTCGGAAGGCCAGCACGGCTACCAGGGCAGCGATGGTCTGGGCGCGATCCCGGGCGACTGGCGGTGGTTCCTGGCCGGGACGACCGCTGCCGCGCTCGTGTGGATGCTGGCCCGCAGCCGCAGGGTCGGCGAGCCCGACCAGCCCCGGCGGGAGCTCCCGCCGCCTCGAGCCGAGTTCGTGGAGGCCATCGCCGCGGGGCTGGCCCGGCGCAAGGACTCGGCGGGGCTGGCCGAGGCCTTCCAGACCCGATGCCGGAGCCTCGTTGCCCGACGGGCCGGGCTCCCCACCAGCGCCAGCGTGGACTCCATCGGTGCGGCCGCGCCGGGGCTCGGGCTCGAACCCGACGAGGTCGAAGCGCTGCGAGCCCCCGACCCGGCCACCGTCGATCTGCTCGTGATCGGCCGCGCCCATGCCCGACTCCACCGTGGATCCGACCCCGCCGACCGAGGACCTTCATGACCGACCTCCCCGAGCTTCCCGAGCTCCCCGAGTTCCCTGGCACGCCGACGACCGTGGCCCAGCCCGATGGGACCCACGCCACGGCCACCGGTCCCGGCGCCGTGCCCCCACCCTCGGTCCCGACACCGGTGGTGGGTGTGCTGCAGGCGTTGCGGAACGACCTGAGCGCCCAGGTGAACCGGCTCGTCGTCGGTCAGCAGCGGACGATCGACGCGCTGCTCGTGGCGGCATCCGTCGGCGGTCACGTGCTGTTGGAAGGCCCGCCCGGCGTGGCCAAGACGCTGCTGGCGCGGATCTGGGCCCAGGCCCTCGGGGTCACGTTCCGGCGGGTGCAGTTCACGCCCGACATGCTCCCGAGCGACCTCACGGGGACGGTGGCGTTGCGCCAGGGCAGCGACGGGGCGCTGGTGTTCCGGCCCGGACCGATCTTCGCCAGCGTCGTGCTGGCCGACGAGATCAATCGAACCCCGCCCAAGACCCAGGCGGCGCTGCTCGAGGCCATGCAGGAGCAGCAGGTCACCGTCGACGGCACCTCGCATCAGCTCCCGATCCCCTTCCTGGTCGTGGCCACCCAGAACCCCATCGAGTACGAGGGCACGTACCCGCTGCCCGAGGCTCAGCTCGACCGGTTCCTGATGCAGATCGAGATCGGCTACCCCGAGGCCGACGACGAGATCGCGCTGCTCAAGCTGGGCCACCACGGGACCAGCCCGCTGGGCCTCGACGACGTCCGGGCGGTGGCCAGCGTCGAGCGCCTCGTGGCCGCCCGTGTCGAGGTCGACGCCACCCGGGTCTACGACGAGGTGCTCGGGTACATCTCGGCCCTCGTCAGGGCCACCCGCACGTTGCCCAGCGTGCTGCTCGGCGCCAGCCCTCGGGCGGGGGTCCATCTGCTCGCGGCCTCCAAGGCCGTCGCCCGGCTCAACGGACGCGACTTCGTCACGCCCGACGACGTGGCTGCGCTGGCGTCGCCGGTGCTCAAGCATCGGCTCGTGCTCCGCAGTGAGGCCACGCTCGACCGGTACCGTCCGGCCGACGCCATCGCCACCGTGCTCGCCACGGTGCCCGTCCCCCGCTGAGCTCGGGGGACGCCCGTGCCGACCTCGCGGGTCGCCCTGGGGCTGGCCCTGTGCGCCCTGAGCGTGCTCGTCGCTCCCATCTGGCTGGCGGCGACGGCCGCGAACCTCCTCGCGCTGGCGTGGCTGGTCGACGTTCGCCATACGTTCCGAAAAATCTCGATCGATCGATCAATCCCGACCATCGTCGCCCGGGGAGTCGCCGAGCCCTTCACGATCACCGTCGGGATCAATGGCGCACGGACGGGGGCCGCGCCCCGGCTCGTCGTGGTGCGCCAGCCCGCACCGCCCGACGTGGAGATCGGGTCTGTCGTCGAGTGTGCCTCCGGGAGCTACGACGCGTCGCTCACCGGGCACCGGCGCGGCCGTCATCGGCTCCCGCCGCCGGCGCTCAGAGCGATCGGGCCGCTCGGGCTGGCGTCGCGATCCATCGTCGGCTCGCCCGGTGAGCTGGTCGTCTACCCCGATCTTCCCGCGGCCCATCGGCTCGCTCGAGCCGTCAGACGGGGCACCTTCCGTGAGGCCGGGGTGGTGGCGCGAGGCCCCCTCGGCTTGGGCACCGAGTTCGAGTCGGTGCGCGAGTACCTCCCCGACGACGACGTTCGCCAGGTGAACTGGCGGGCCACCGAACGGATGGGCCGGCCCATGAGCAACCAATACCGGGTCGAGCAGGACCGCGACGTGATCTGCGTGGTCGACACCGGCCGGCTCATGGCCTCGCCCATCGACCTGGCCGTCGACGGTGCCAACGGGGCCCGGCTGCCTTCAGAGAGCTCGCCCGGGCAGGCACCGGCATCCGCGGCGCCATCGGGGCCGCGACTCGCCACCCGTCTCGACCTGGCGATCGACGCGGCGGTGGCCGTGGCCGCGGTCGCCGATGTGGTGGGTGATCGATGCGGCGTGGTCGCAGTGGGCCGAGACGTGCAGCGCCAGGTGCCGCCACGGCGTCGGGGTGCTGACGCCGTGGTCCAGGCTCTCTTCGACCTCGAGCCGTCCTCGGCGACCTGCGACTTCGGCGCGGCGTTCCGTCTGGTCGGCGAGGGCAAGCGCGCCCTGGTGCTGGTCTTCACCGACCTGGTCGACGAAGCCGCGGCTCGTCTCCTGCTCGAGGCCCTGCCCGGTATCGCCCGCCGACATCACGTGCTCGTCGTGGCCATCGCCGAGCCCGGGGTCGATGCCGCGCTGCGCCGGGCGCCCGATACCAAGGTCGACGTGTACGCGGCGGCCGCGGCGCTCGACGTGAGCGTGGCCCGCGACGCCGTGGTCAACCGGCTCGGAGCACTCGGCGTCGAGGTGATCTCGGTCCCGGCGCTCCGGCTTTCAGCGGCCTGCGTTGCTTCGTACCTCCGGGCCAAGGCCCGAGCGCGGCTGTGACCGGCATCACGAGGGCATCGGGCCGGCCCCGCCACACCACGAGCGCCCAGTAGACGAGCCCGATCGGCACGCCGACCAGGAGCGCTCCACCCGGCCCCAGGCCTCGGGGAGTCACGAATCCCTCCACCAGCCCGGCCAGCACGAACCAGGGCATGGTGCCGAGCACGATCTCGACGCCGGCGCGGCCCTGCTCGACGATCGCCGCTCCGCGGGCCTGGACGCCCGGGTCGATCACGGCCCAGCCCATGCGCATGCCGGCGGCGGCGCACACGACGATGACCGACAACTCGAGCACGCCGTGGGCCGAGACCAGCTCGACGAACGGGCCCTCGTTGCCTGCGGCGATCGACAGGCCGGCCACGCCGCCGAGGAGGAGCCCGTTCTGGAAGAGCACGAATGCCGTCCCGAGGCACAGGGCGATCCCGCCGGCGAAGGCCAGGAACGAGACCTGGATGTTGTTGGTGAAGATCTGGCTGGCGAAAGCCGACTGCTCGGCCGTCGACAGCCCGAGGTCGCCGCCGGGGTTGTCGCCGACGGACCGGTACTCCTCAGGGAGGAGGTGCGCCGCCCGATCGGGATGCTCGCTGGCCCAGACGGCGCTCACCACGCCGGGACCGAACAGGAGCACGGCGCACACCGCGAGGAGGCGGGGTCGTTCCCTGATCCGCTGCCAGTAGGTGCGCGAGAAGAATCGTCGCATCCCAGCTCGACGGCCGACGTGTGCGTACACGATGTGGCGGGCCCGACCGACGAGGTCGTCGAGGGATTCGGTGACGCCCCCGTCGGGCTGGAGCTGGCGGCACCACGCCAGATCGGCCGACGCCGCCCGATAGAGCCGTCCGAGGGTGTGCAGGCTGTCGGGCGTGAGCCCCCGGCGGTCGCTCTCGACGTGCGAGACGAGCAGGGCGAGCTGGTTCCAGTCGGGCTGACGATCGGCGACGAACGAGTCGAGCCGACTCATCGTGACGACCGCCGCCGACCGTCAGCCCGGTCGCGCCGGCCGGCGGCCCCGCTCTCGGCCCGTTCCGTGGCCCGTTCCGTGGCCCGTTCCGTGGCCCGTTCCGTGGCCCGGCCGGCGGCCTCGTGGCCGTCAGCTACCGTCGTGGAACACGCCCGAGCCGTCCGAGAGGTCACGGCCGACACGGTGCGAGGAGACGTGTGGAGCTCGATGACCACGTGACCATCCCCACGCCCGAAGGTACCGACGTGGTGCTCGTCGTGGCCGGCCTGGGCTCCCGGGCGCTCGCCACGATGGTCGACGTGGTGATCCAGGGTGCGGTGTTCTACGCGTTGTTCACGCTCGCTGCCTTCATCGTGGGTCTCTCCGGATCGGCCATGGCGGCCGACTCCGACAGCGAGGCAATCGTGGTGGCCCTCGTGGCGATCATCGCGTTCCTGCTGCTCTTCGGCTACCACGTGGCCTTCGAGGTGCTCGGCGCCGGCCGGTCGCCGGGCAAGCGGACGATGGGGCTGCGCGTGGTCGACGAGCGCGGCGGTCCGGTCCGGTTCCGGGCCTCGGCCATCAGGAACCTCGTGCGGATCGCCGACCTGCTCCCCGGCGTCTACGGGATCGGGATGGTGACGATCGTCCTGCATCCCCGGAGTCAGCGCCTCGGAGACATCGCCGCAGGCACGCTCGTGGTGCGCGACCGCCGATCGGTGACGCCGACGCCCCTGGCCGCTCCTGCGATGCTCCACGGTCACACACCGTATCCGCCGGCTGGGTGGGTCCCGTCCTGCCCCGATCGAGGCGCCCCGGTCGGCTGGACGCCGACGTCGTGGGCGGGGCCGGGACGAGTCGCAGGGGCGCAGGGACCGCTGTGGGACCTCTCGGCGGTGAGCGACGCCGAGGCTGACGTGGTGCGCCAGTTCCTCCTCCGGCGTTGGAAGCTGCGCTCCGATGCCCGGGCCCATCTCGCTGCCGGGCTGGTCGATCGGATCGCCCCCCGGATCCCGGGTGTCGCGCCGGGAACGCCGCCGGAATGGCTCCTCGAGCACGTGGCCCTCTCGCTCGACGCCCGTCGCTGAACCGGCTCCGGGTTCAGGGGGCCCGCCGGGGCGTCGCCGCCAGATCCCCCATCCAGGATGCCCGGTCAGGATGCCCGGTCAGGAAGCCCGTCAGGACGCCCGTCAGGATGTCGCGTCAGGATGTCGCGTCAGGATGTCGCGTCAGGACGCCACGTCGCGGCGGCCCACCAGGGCCCGGCCCAGGGTGATCTCGTCGGCATACTCGAGGTCACCGCCCACGGGCAGACCCGAGGCGATGCGGGTGACGTGGATCCCGAGCGGGTTCAGCAGCCGGGCCAGGTACATCGCGGTGGTGTCACCCTCGATGTTGGGGTTCGTGCAGAGGATCACCTCGGCGATCGCCTCGCTCTCGACCCGGGCCAGCAGCTCGCGCACCCGGAGCTGCTCGGGTCCGACCCCCGACAGCGGCGAGATCGCACCCTGGAGCACGTGGTAGCGGCCCGCGAACTCACGGGTGCGCTCGACGGCGACGATGTCGCGGGGCTCCTCGACGACGCACACCACCGTGGGGTCGCGCCGGTCGTCGAGGCAGATCTTGCAGAGCTCGGCCTCGGCCAGGTTGAAGCAACGGGTGCACCACGACATGCGCTCGCGGGCGTCGACGATGGTGCGCGCCAGGCGCTTCACGTCCTCGAGCGGGAGCTTGAGCACATGGAACGCGAGCCGCTGCGCGGATTTGGGGCCGATACCGGGAAGTCGGCCCAGCTCCTCGATCAACGATTGGACGGGACCTTCGTACACGGGGCGGAGGTTACGACGGTTCGTCGACGACGGTGGCGTCGAACAGCTGGATCATCCGGGCCACGGAATCGGTGGCCTGCGTCTCCCCGCCAGTGGGCGGGGCGTCGACGAGGTCGTCGAGGTCGATGGCGGCGTGCTCGGCGATGGTGGCGGCCAGTCCCGCCTCGTGCTCGGGCTCGGCCCGTCGCTCCGGCTGGGGTCGAGGCTGCGTACGTGGCCGAGGCTGCGACTCCCGTCGTTGCTCCCCTCGCGACTCCCGCTGTTCCCGCGCCGGCACCTGCTGGGGGGCTGCCACCGGAGGATCAGGCGACGACGCGGGCGGGCTCGGCTCCCGGGAGGATGGCTCCGGGGCCGGTTCCGGCGACCCGTGCGTCGGCGTCGAGACCTGGGCGACCGGGGTGGGGTCGAGGGCCGGGGTCGAGTCCTGGTCTGGAACCGCGGTCGCTGCTGGCCCGATGTCGGCTCGACGCTCCGCGGTGCCGGCGGTGTCGGCGGTGCCGAGTGTTGACAGTGTCGAGGCCGTCGAGGCTGTCGAGGTGGCGGGGCCGACGGCTGGGGCGGGGCCGACGGTTGGGGCGGGGCCGACGGCTGGGGTTGCGGCTGGGGTTGCGGCTGGGGCGGGGGCGGGCCGCGGTTCGCGGGCGGTTCTGAAGGCGCCGAGCGCCGCTTTCGCTGCGCTGGGTGTGGCCCGGGGCGCAGCCTCTGCGCCCGACGACGACGACGCCGCTGCCGCCGCTGCCGCCGCTGCCGCCGCTGACGTCGCTGACGTCGCCGCCGGAGACGCCCCGCTCGGGGATGCCCCCGCATCCTCGGTCTCGGCCGGGCGACCGCGACCCCGGCGCAACTCGTCGACCGTCCGCTCCAGTCGCTCGATCCGCTCGAGCAGCACCTCGACCTGGGTCCCGAGCTCGCGGCGCGAGAGCCGTACCAGCGCCACCTCGAGCACGAGCCGGGGGTCGGGTGCCCGCACCATGTCGGTGACGGTGACGCCGAGGGTCTCGATGCACCGCTGGACGGTCGACGCGCCGAGCAGCTCGCCCTGGGCCCGGAGCCGGTCGCGCTCCTCGGGTACCCGGTCGACGGTGACGGCTCCCCGAGACGCCGCGAGCACGTACATGTCGCGCAGGTAGCGCAGCAGGTCGTCGGCCAGGGCCCGAGCGTCGACACCCGTCGCCAGGATCCCTTCCACCGACATGATCACGCCGGCGGCGTCCTCGGCCCCGATGGCGTCGAGCAACGATGCCTGCCGGTCGAACGTCGTGCTCTCGAACAGCTCGCGCACCTCGGTCGTGACGAGGTGGCCGTCACCGTGGGCGAGCGCCTGGTCGAGGAGCGAGAGGGCGTCGCGTGCCGACCCGGCGCCCCGTCGAGCCACGAGGAGCAGGGCTTCGGCGTCGGTCTCGACGCCCTCGGCGAGGCAGATCCGGGCCAGGTGCTCGGCCAGATCGGGCGTGGAGATCAGCCCGAACTCGAACTGCTGGGTCCGCGACCTGATCGTGGGCAGGACCTTGTGCGGATCGGTGGTCGCCAGCACGAACTTCACGTGCTCGGGGGGTTCTTCGAGGGTCTTGAGCAGGGCATTCGAGGCCGCGGTCGACAACATGTGGACCTCGTCGACGATGTACACCTTCCACCGTCCGCCAGCGCTGCGGTACGCCACCCGGCCCAGCAGCTCGCGCATCTCGTTGACGCCGTTGTTCGACGCGGCGTCGAGCTCCATGACGTCCATCGAGTTGCCGGCCGTGATCGAGGTGCAGCTGGCACAGGTGTTGCACGGCTCGCCGTCGGCGCCGAGCTGCTCGCAGTTGAGCGCCTTGGCCAGGATCCGGGCCGTCGAGGTCTTGCCCGTGCCCCGCGGGCCCGTGAACAGGTAGGCGTGCCCGACACGACCTTCGCGCACCGCGTTGCGGAGCGCGAGCGTGACGTGCTCCTGACCGACGAGCTCGGTGAAGGTCTGGGAGCGGTACTTGCGGTACAGCGACTGGAACATGACACCCCGAACGCCGACGGACCCTGCAAGCGTGCCACGTGTGCGCCGCGAGGACCACGTCCGGGAGCTGGTACGCTGGCGGGCACGACGCCGGCAGCCGGTGTCGGGGAGCCGGGTCTCGCGCAACGGGATCCTGCCAACCGAGTCAGGGCCGGGAGGCAGCAGCTCTCCGCAGGGTCTCCCGTGTGCCGCGGGTCGCCTGGCTCCCCGACAGCAGCTGCCGGCGTCGTGCGCGTCCCCGGGCCCAACCCTCCAGGCCGGGACGCCCCGTGGGGCTACGATGAGCCGGCTTCGGGAGGGATACGAAAGCGGCCGAATCGGCACGCCTGGAGTGCGTGTGTAGGGCAACCTACCGTGGGTTCAAATCCCACTCCCTCCGCACCACCGACGGCTCACGAGGCGGGCGCCGGCTCTTCGGCGCCCGCCTCGTGGGTGCTCGGTACCCGACGCGAACGCACGGGAACGCGAACATCCGGGACGGCTCATGAACGCTGACCACGATGCCTGGATGGCGATCGCGCTCGACGAGGCGGTTTCGGCCCTCGCCCATGGCGACGTCCCGGTTGGAGCGGTCGTCGTCGACGGCGAGAGTGGCGAGATCGTCGCCCGGCGTCACAACGAGCGCGAGCTCACCGGCGATCCGACGGCGCACGCCGAGATCCTGGCGCTCCGCGACGCTGCGCTCGTTCGTGGTTCATGGCGCCTCGACGGATATGTGCTGGTCGTGACCCTCGAACCGTGCCCGATGTGCGCGGGGGCCGTCCTCAACGCCCGGGTTCCGACGCTGGTCTTCGGGGCCGGTGACCCGAAGGCCGGAGCCTGCGGCTCGCTCTACAACCTCGCGGCCGACCCGCGGCTCAACCACGAGACGGCCGTGGTTCGCGGTGTCCGGGCCGACGAGTGCGGCGCCCTCCTGCGCAGCTTCTTCGCCGCGCGTCGCGCCGATCCCTGAACCCGTCACGGTCCTCGCGGTTCTTTCGGAAAACGCTGGAGGGTGGAGTCCCGATACACTCCCTCCCCGCCAGGAGGGGTACGAAAGCGGCCGACTCGGACGGTCTCGAAAACCGTTGTAGGGCAACCTACCGTGGGTTCAAATCCCACCCCCTCCGCTGCCACGACGGCCCCGTCACGCGCACGCCGCGTCCGGGGCCGTCGTCGCGTCTGACGGCCTCTCTCGATTGCCACCGCTCAGTCGTCGGCCGTGTCGCCTCGGCGACGGCGGCTCGTGACGTAGCCGAGCACGCCGATGACCAGCAACGGCACCAGGACGACCAGGGCCTCGTCCCAGCCGCTCCCGTGGGCGATCAGCGCGCTCAGGTGGGCTCCATGGTCGGAGGGTACCGCGTCCTGACGGCGTCGAGACCCGGCGACTCGTTTGGATGGCGGCCTGGCTGCCACACTTCCCCGACTGGTCGTCGCCGGGCGGCCGAGGGGGAGTGTGGGCCCGATGCCTCCGGAGAAGTTCCACTGGAAGCACCTCTTCGACGAGGTGGTCACGAGCGGCCTCTGCACCGGCTGCTCGGGCTGTGTGATCGCCTGCCCGCACGACGTCCTCGGATACACCGACGAGTTCGGCAAGTACCAGCCGTTCCACCTCGAGGAGGAGGGCGGCCTCGGCGGTTGCGGCCACGGCGACAGGGGCTGCACCTCCTGCACCCGGGCCTGCCCGAGGTTCCGGTCGTGGGAGCCCGAGATCGACCAGTACCTCTTCGGCCGGGTCAGGGAGCCCCAGGAAGTGTCAGGCATCTTCAAGGACATCGTCCTGGCCCGGGCCTCCGACGACGCCATCCACGCCATGGGCCAGGACGGCGGTCTCGTCTCGGCGCTGCTCATCTATGCGCTCGAGCACGACATGATCGACGCTTCGCTCGTCTCGTACCTCGAAGGCGACGGCTCGGGATGGAAGGCCCACCCCGGCGTGGCCTGGAATCGCGACGATGTGCTCCGCTCGGCCGGCTCGCGCTACACGTACTCGGCCAACCCCATGGCCTACCCCCAGGCCATCGAGGGTGGCGCCGAGCGCATCGCCCTCGTCGGCATGAGCTGCCAGTCGTCGATGGTCCCCACGCTGAAGGTGCGTAAGGCCGGCAAGGTCGCCCGACGCTTCACCTTGAACATCGGCCTGCTGTGCTCCAAGACGTTCGACGACGCCATCTTCGACGAGCTCTTCGAGGCCAAGTACGGCCTCAGCCGGGCCATGATCAAGAAGGTCAACATCAAGGGTGTGTTCCAGATCTGGACCCACGACGGCGGCTACCACGAGGTGCCCCTGAAGGAATGCCACCAGTGGACGCGTGAAGGGTGCATGCAGTGCCCCGACTTCGCTGCCGAGCACGCCGACATCTCCACCGGCGGCATCGGCAAGTTCAACGACTGGACCCTCACGATCGTCCGCACCGACATCGGTCGCGAGCTGCTCGCGCGGGCCGTCACCGACGGCTGGGTCGTGACCCGCCCGGGCGACGACGACCCCGAAGCCATCGCACTCATGCACAAGCTCTCGATCAAGAGCCGCAAGCGCTGGCCCACCACAGCCCTCGACCTCACGCCGGCTGCGGGCCTCAAGGCGTAGTGCCGACCGAGCTGCCGCCAGCTCTCGGTCACGCGGCCGAAACAATCGGGTAACCGTCGGCCGATCGAGGGTCGTATGGTCGGCCTCGATGAGCCGCCGCGACCCCTCGCTCACCCCGGCTTCGAGCCGTCACCGTGTGGCGGCGCCGGTCATCGAGCTCCTGCGCACCGAAGCTGCCGGCGGAGCCGTGATGCTCGTGGCGGTGGCTGTGGCGCTGGTCTGGGTGAACACCTCGACCAGCTACCACCACGTCTTCGACCACGTGCTGGCGCTGGGCTCGGGCTCGTGGGCCGTCGAGCTCAGCGTCCACGGCTGGATCAACGAGGGTCTGATGACCCTGTTCTTCTTCGTGGTGGGGCTCGAGATCAAGCGTGAGCTGATGACCGGAGAGCTGCGCGACCGCCGGACGGCCGCGCTCCCCGTGGTGGCCGCGTTGGGCGGGATGGTGGTGCCCGCGCTCGTCTACCTGGCGATGAACGGAGCAGGCGGCGACGCCGGACGGGGTTGGGGCGTGCCCGTGGCCACCGACATCGCGTTCGCCACCGGTGTGCTCGTGCTGCTGGGCCGGCGGGTGCCGTCGGGGCTGCGGATCTTCCTGTTGACCCTGGCAGTTGCCGACGACATCGGCGGCATCGTCGTGATCGCCGTGTTCTACGCATCGTCCGTCGCCGTGTGGTGGCTGCTGGGCGCGGGGGTCTGCTTCGGGCTCATCGTGGTCATGCAGCGCCGGCACGTCCACCTGATCGCTGCCTACCTGCCTGCGGGGGTCGCGGCCTGGTACTGCATGGTGCGCGCCGGGGTCGAGCCGGCGATCGCCGGTGTGGTGATCGGATTGTTGACCCCGGTGCACCCGATCCGCGACCGTCGGGTGATGCCCGTGCTCGAGCATCGCCTCCTGCCGTGGACGAGCTTCGTGATCGTGCCACTGTTCGCCGTCGCCAACGCTGGGGTGGAGATCACCGGTCAGGCGCTGCGAGACGGCTTCGGCGACTCCGTGACCTGGGGGATCATGCTGGGGCTGCTCGTCGGCAAGACGGTCGGCATCACCGCGGCCACGTTGTTGGCGGTGCGCTTTCGTGTCGGACGGCTCCCCCACGGTGTCGGTACCGTGCACGTCGTCGGGGCGGCGGCGCTGGGTGGCGTCGGGTTCACGGTGGCGCTGTTCGTGGCCATCCTGGCCTTCGACGAGGCGCCGCTGCTGCTCGCCCAGGCCAAGCTGGGCGTGCTCGCCGGGTCGGTCCTGAGCGCCTTCGTCGGTTCGTTGGTGCTCGTGCTCGCCCATCGGGCTCGGCCCGACGTCACGTGGCGGCGACCCGCGCCGCACCCGGAGGACGTCGCAGACGAGGGGCCGCCCGTCAGCCGACGTCGATCACGTCGGGTGGAAGACGCCTCGAGAACCGTCGTTTCAGCGCCGTCCGCACCCCCGCGCGCACCGGAGGCAGCAGGAGCAGGATCGCCGTCAGGTCGGTGAGGAACCCCGGCGTGAGTAGGAGCGCACCGGCGAACATGATCAGGAACCCGTCGATCAGCTCGTTGGTGGGCATGCGTCCGGCGCCGAGTTGGGCCTGCATCCGGGCCAGCAGTCCCATGCCCTCCCGTTTGACGAGCCAGGCGCCCACGACCGAGATCAGGATGAGCAGCCCGATGGTGTTGAGCACGCCGATCTCGCCGCCCACCCGGACGAGCACGAACAGCTCGGCGATCGGGACCACGACGAACACCAGCACCAGGAGACCCACGGCCCGATCGTAGGCCGGGCCGGTCGACCCCCGTGTGGCCACCTCACCTACACGCCGCGGGGACCGGCGGGTGTGGAGCGAACACGACCGCGGGTCGAAACCCGAGCCGGACCGCAACGACCGACAATGGTGGAACGCCGGTCACCTACTGGTATGACTCCGTCGTGGATGCTCGGCCCTTGATGTACCACTCGTGTGGTCCGGTTCGACTTCGGCATATTGGAAGGGTGACATGTGGTAGAAGAAATATCTAGCTTCTCGTAAGAAGAGCCCTTATGGAAGCTTCTCGCCAATCATGTGTAGCATGGTTCCCGGGCGGCAGGGGGGCACATTCTCGCCCTCGACCGAGGCCTGATT
>VFJJ01000183.1 GCA_009886115.1 Actinomycetota bacterium | reverse complement strand
GTGCGCCGCGCCGTGCGCCGCGCCCAACGCGCTCGGTGGCGCTATCGTTTCGCGTCCACATCGGGACACTTCACCAGGGGGATATTCATGAGTTTCGGAGACAGAAGGCGAACGATCGCCGCCATCGGGCTGGTTGCCGTCATGTCGTTGGTCGCCGCCGCATGTGGCGATGACGACGACGACACCGCAGGCACCGACACCACGGCGGCCCAGACGACGGCTCCGGTCGAGGTGACCACCACCGCGGCCGCCGGGGGCGACGCGACCACGACGGCCCCGTCGGTCGAAGAAACGACCACGACCGCGCCCGTCGAGCTCACCGCATCCGACACCGGTGTCACCGAGGACTCGATCAAGATCGCCATGCTCGTGGCCGACCTCGACGGGCTCCGCGACGCCGGTATCAACCTCCCCGAGAAGCTCACCACCGACAACCTGACCCTGCGTTGGAGCAGCTACTTCGACGACTGGAACGCCGAGGGCGGCATCAACGGGCGCCAGATCGAGTACGTCACCGTCGTGTGGGACCCGATCGACCCGGCCAGCTTCGAGCAGGCCTGCAACGCGGCCGCCCTCGACGAAGAGGTCTTCATGGTCGTCAACGGCAACGGGTTCCGCAACGGCGCCATCCCGTGCCTCACCGTCGACAACGACACCTTCGTGTTCTACGGCGAGTCGCTGAGCGAGTCGGTGATCGAAGCGTCGGGCCCGAACGTGATCACGCTGGGAACGCCCATCGAGGTCTCGGCCCGTTCGGGCGCCAAGCTCGCCATCGAGGACGGGTTCCTCGCCGAAGGCGCCAAGGTCGGCATCCTCTCGGGCAACGAGCCGGGTGTCCAGGCCGGCGGGAACGTGGTCGAGGAGTACATCACCGACCTGGGCTTCGAGGTCGAGAAGATCGAGGTCAACAACCTCCAGGCTGACGCCGCGGCCATCAACCTCGAGACCGCGGCGGCCGTCTCCACGTTCGAGGCCGCCGAGGTCGAGTTCGTGTTCGTGCTGCTGCCGTTCACCAACGTCCAGGGGTTCTTCACCGAGGCCGGTGCCTCCGGGTCGTCGTTCGACTACACGATCGTCGACGTCGCCAGCTCCGCCTGCACCGCGTTCGGCGCCAGCCGAACCCCGGCCGAGGCCGCCGGTGCCCCGTGCATCACGACCTGGAACAGCTGGGCCCTCGCCGACAAGAGCGGCATTCGCGAGCACAACGAGTTCGAGACCGAGTGTCGCGAGCACTGGGACGCCACCTACGACGAGGAGTCGTACCCCGGCGTCCCGTCCGGTGACGACATCGAGACCTCCGACGGCCGTCTGCTCATCAACGACTTCGGCCAGAACGAGTGCACGATGGTGAACTTGCTCAAGCAGGCCCTCACCAACGCCGGCCCCGACCTCACCCACGAGTCCCTGTACGAGGCCTTCCTGGCCTTGCCGCCCGGACCTGCCGCGATGATGTCGGATGGGCAGGGCGCGTTCGGCCCCGACAAGCCGTACTACGCCACCAGGGTGCAGGCCGTGCAGCTCCAGATCAACACCAAGGAGCAGGCGCTCGACGCCAACGGCGACACCTACAACGGCTGCGCGGCTCCGGTGAACTGCTGGATCCCCGTCACCGGCACCTGGGTCGACGTCGAGGAGTAGCCCTCCCGATCCGTCCCGCAGTCCCGCAGCACCCGAGGGGGCGCCCGGCCGGCGCCCCCTCGGCGCGTCGGGCCTCAGCCAGGCCTCAGCCAGGCCTCAGCTCTCAGCGAGACGCTCCCAGGGTGCGCGTCTCCACGAACCGCGGGGCTCCCCGAGCAGCGTGGAGCTCGAAGAGGGCGGGGACCGCATCCTCGGGGAGGTGCCGGCGGCACCACGCGACCAGTGCCGGACGGTCGCATCCCGGCTCCACCTCGACGATGGCCCGGATCATGCGATCGCGGCCGATGAGCTGCTCGACCACCGCGACGTCACGGACGCCGGAGGCGGCCGAGATCACCTGCTCGATCAGCTCCCCGTCGACCGGGCGGCCCGCCGCGTTGCGTGCACCGGGACGGGCCCCGAGCACGTGGAGACGCCCGCAGGGCTCGAAGCGCGCGACCTGTCCCGACGGCACCCAGTCGGTGCACGCCCGGTCGCCATCGACTCGAGCATCGGCGACGGGCGCCACCCGGCGACCGCCGCTGCCGCAGGGGCACTGCTCGCCGAGATGGACGACGAGGTCGCCGCTGCGGCCGGGAGGGCAGCGCGTGCCCTGCCGATCGACGACGTCGACGATGAGGCCGCTGAACTCCAGGGGATCGCCCACCGATCCTCCGGCAACCGTGGGCTCGGCCCCGAGATCGGCGGCCACGAAGGCCCCCCCTGTCTGGAACACGTGGCGCAGGGGAACCCCGTAGTGCCGGCGGAACGCCTCGGCCAGCGAGGTGGAAGCCCGGGGGCTCGACAGCGCCCACCGGAGCTTCGACGCTCGGCGGTCTGTGGAGCCCACGCCGAGCCCGCGAACCAGGGCGGCCTGATCGAGAACCATCACCGTGGTGTCGGGCGAGGGGCGCAACGACACCGTGGCGCCGGATGCCAGCGCCACGAGCAGCATCCCGAAGCCCAGGGGCTCCACGATGGCGACGCCGACCTCGATGACGTCGTCGGGACCGATCGAGCACTGCTGCGCCATGGCTCGGGCCGACCGAACCACCGCACCCTGACGGGTAGCGGGCCATGAGCCCACGCCTGCCCCGGCGACGAGAGCTCCGACGCCGGCGGCTCGGGCGTGACATCCTGGGAGCTCCGCGTCGCCGGGTCTCCAGCCGGTACGAGCGCCGCGAATGCCGGTGCCCGGCGAGGATCGACAGGTGCCCTCAGCGTTGTCGAGGGCTCGAGCGAGCTCCTCGAACGACATCGAATCGTGGGACCCGACCAGAACCGGCCGGGATCCGTGCAGCTCAGCCGCCCGGACCATCAGGCCCCTGAGCGTGTCGTTGCTCACCGTTTCGCTCCCCTCGCACTGCTCCCAGCTGAGCGTAATCATCACGCTCCGCAGCCGAAAGGCAACGGCGCGCGACTTGCCCGAATCGAAAAGTTGTCTACCCGATGACGGAGCGTGGGAAACCGCGGGCTCCCCATCGGGTCCCCGAGCTCACCGCAGCGGCACCTGCACGTGGGTCGTGTCGTTGAAGCCGGCCAGGAAGCCCCGTCCCGCCCGCTGGCCGACACGGGTGATCGAGGCCACGGAGACGTGCATGTTCCACGAGACGAGATCGTCGACCCCGAGCGCCCAGCACACCGCCGCCTTGATCGGCGAGACGTGCGACACGGCGATCAGGATCGGCGCTCCGGTCGTGGCCCATTCACGGCACATCGCGCCGACCCGAACACCAACGGACCGCAGGCTCTCGCCTTCCGGAGGAGCGAAGTCGGGGTCGGCGCGCCACCGTCGCACCACGTCGTCGGGAAGCTCGCTCAACCGGCGCCCTTCGTAGTGGCCGTACCTCATCTCCACGATCCGGTCGTCGACCGCCACCGACGCGCCGGCTACGGCCTCGGCGACGATCGCCGCCGTCGTCAGGGCCCGCTGCAAGGGACTGCTGACGATCTGGACTCCGTCGACACCGTGGAGCGACGCTCCCAGAGCCGCCGCGAGTTGGCGAGCCTGCTCCCGACCATGGTCGGTGAGGTCGGGATCGTCCCGCCCCAGCAGGAGCCCGTCCCGGTTGGCAGCAGTCTCCCCGTGGCGCACCCACAGGATCATGGGTGCCGTGGGGGTCACGGGGGTCACGGGGCCTCCTCGGGGTTCTCGGGCGGCACGAGGGTGCCCGTGCGCAGGAACAGGCTCCGGCGGGAGGGCTCGCCCAGCGAGAACCGCCCGACGAACCAGGCGACGGCGACGAGCCCCACCAACTCCTCGCCGACGAGGTTCCAGCCCCGGGGCCACAGTCTCCCCGAGGGGACGTCGGCGCCGAAGAGCGGCCACCAGAACACGTCACGATCGGTCCAGACGGCGTCGAGGAACAGATGCAGCAGCGATCCGATGATCAGTGCCACCAGGGCCCGCCGCACCGCCTTTCGCCCCCGTCCGGCAACCAGGGCGACGACGAGGGCTCCGGCGTTGACGACCAGCGAATGGCCCCAGGCCGGATCGAGCGCGACGAGATCGACGACGTCGGGGAGCAGCGAGCCCACGAGCAGGAACCGGAAGTCCATCCTGGGATCACGAAACACCGACCACACGACGATCGGTGTGAGGCCGAGATGCCAGAGGATCATCGCCAGCTACCCGGGTGGCCCGGTGTCAGCGCACGAGGATGCAGCCGCAGGTGCTCGACTGCACGACCTCGTCGGCCGGCGCCCGTCGGGCGTGGTCGACCTCGACGGTCGGGAGCACGAGATGGCAGCCCTGACAGGTGGTGCCGACGAGCTTGCCCGCGCCGATGCCGTCGTTCTTGATCCTGATCTTCTCGTACAGCTCGAGCAACGACGGCGGGAGATGGACGACCAGCTCGGCTCGGGCCGCGGCGTGCTCGGCCAGCGCCGAGTCGATCTCTCGCTCATCCTCGGCCAGGGCAGCGCGGAGCTCGTCAGCGCCGGTCGAGATCGTGGCCAGCTCGTCCTCGAGGTCCTTCACGCGGTTGTCGAGCTCCTCGCGCTCGACGATCACCTCGAGCTCGTCGTCCTCGACCGCCCGGCGGTGCCGGTGGATCGACTCGACGTCGGCCTGGAGCGCCTGCAACTCCTTGGGACTGGTGATCGAGCCGGAGTAGAGCACGGCGTCGGCTTCAGCGGCCTTGGCCTCGAGCGATCGGGCCTCGTCGTCGAGGGCCTTCTCACGGCGCAGGACGACGTCGCGCTCGGACTTGACCTCGGCGATGGTCACCAGCACCGCCGACGCCTCGAGCTCTCGTGCCGTCACCTCGGCCCGGACCGGGAGCCGATCGCGCCGGCGCCGCAGCCCGTCGCTCGCTGTGTCGTGGTGCTGCACCGCGAGGAGATCGTCGAGCTGGCCCATTGCGGCGAGCCTACCGTGGCCTCCCCCGGTCGCTGCAGCCGCCGAAACTCACCGTGGCCGGCGCCGGTCGGTCAGCCAAGATGACCCATGGCACACACCCGCAATCCCGAGGGAACAGACCGACCCCGCACCCGGTCGATCGATGTCGAGAAGGCCCGGAGCGACACCCCGGGTTGCGAACGCGTCGTGCACCTGAACAACGCCGGGGCTTCGCTGCCGACGCGGGCCGTGCTCGAGGCGATGATCGGCCATCTCGAGCTCGAGGCGCTCACCGGCGGCTACGAGGCCGCGGACCTCGAAGCACCCCGTCTCGATCGCTACGCCGATGCCGCGGCCGAGTTGATCGGCGCATCGCCTGACGAGATCGCCTTCTCCGAGAACGCCACCCGGGCCTGGAACGCGGTGTTCTGGGCGCTCGCCCTCGGTCAACGATGGCAGCCCGGCGACCGGGTCGTCTGCAGCCGTGCGGAGTACGCGAGCAACTATCTCGGCTTCCTCCAGGCCCGCCGCCTGCTCGGGATCGAGATCGTCGTCGCCCCCACCGACGAGGCCGGCGCGCTCGACATCGAGGGCCTCCGGGCCAGCATCGACGACCGCACCCGCCTGGTCGCGCTCACCCACGTCCCCACCCACGGCGGCCTCGTCAACCCGGTCGCCGAGGCCGGCGTGGTCTGTCGGAGCGCCGGGGTGCCGTACCTGCTCGACGCCTGCCAGTCGATCGGGCAGCTCCCCGTCGACGTGGAGGCGATCGGCTGCGACGCGTTGGCGGTCCCGGGCCGCAAGTTCCTGCGCGGCCCTCGGGGGACGGGGTTCTTGTACGTGCGGCGGGAGCTGGCAGAAGCCGTCGAACCGATCGGGCTCGACTACCACTCCGCCGACTGGACAGCCCCCGACCGCTACGAGCTGCGAGCCGGCGCTCGACGCTTCGAGCAGTTCGAGACGTCCCAGGCCGCCAAGCTCGGGCTCGGCGTGGCCATCGACTACCTGCTCGACCTGGGCATCGACGCCGTCGCCGAGAGGATCGACATGCTCGCGACCGGTCTGCGAGCCCGACTCGGCGCGCTGGCTCGCGTGGAGCTCACCGACACCGGACACGTCCGCAGCGGCATCGTCACCTGCCGGGTCGACGGCGCCGACCACGCCGAGCTCAAGACGATCCTCCGCTCCCGCGGTTTCAACACCTCGGTGGCGTCGGCACCCTCGGCCCTGCTCGACATGGGCGCCCGGGGCCTCGACACGCTCCTGCGGGCATCGGTGCACTACTACAACACCGACGACGAGCTCGACCGCTTCGCCGAGGCGCTGGAAGGCGCCATCAGAGGGTGACGCTACGCTGCACTCGTGCGTCTCAGGAGGCGAGCGGCCGTCAGAGCCGTATCGGTGGCCCTCCCCGTCGCCGTCGTGGTGATGCTGGCCCTCACGCTGCACCGACCCGAACGTTCGCGGCTCGATCCGACGCAGACGATCGGTCCCCGACCGACCTCGCAGCCCGCAACGCAGGTCCGGCAGGTGTACCGGCCGTCGCCGGCGCCCGCGGGCTTCACCCTCGTGAACGAGCAGGGTGGCGCGGCGGCCGACGTCGCGCTCCCCGGTCCCGCGCGTGACGGACCGGCCCTCGGCGAGCCGACCGCCGTCTACGTGCTGCACTACGAGCGCTCGCCCGGCGGTCTGGACACCGCGTCCGACACGATCGACGTGCTCACGATCGACCACGGCGCCGTCGAGTCGACCCTGCCGTCGTCGACATCGACGTCGGGTGCCGGGGTCGGGTCGAACGCCCCGTCGAGCGCCCAGATCGAGGAGGTAGCCGTCGGCAACCACCGAGCGATCATCGAGACCACCGAGCTGACCGGCGCCGTGCGCACCGTCACCTGGGACGAGACGCCGGAGATCACCATCCGGATCGTCGCCGGCGGAGCGGTCGGGCGCGACGAGCTCCTGGCGATCGCCGAGTCGGTCACGGCTTCTTGATATCGACCGTCGCGACAGTCAGCCGTCGGGCGGCCATGGGCTGAGCAGCCGGGCCCACGCCGCGGTCGCCCCGGCCCGCCGAGCGCTCAGCTCTCGGGGGGAGGAAACTCGACCTCGACCCGGGCGCCACCAGAGGGTCGATTCGAGAGGAGGACGGAACCGCCGGCCGCCTCGGCGGTGCGGCGAACGATGTCGAGACCGAGCCCGCTCGATCCGGCGAAGCTCACCCCGCGCACCGTCAGCGATTCGAGCCCCTCGTCGGCGTCGTCGGGCTGGCGGAACCCCGGCCCGTTGTCCTCCACCACCAGCACGCTCGAGCGGTTCCTCCGGCCAGCGACGGTGACCCGGAATCCGACCGCCTCGTCGGTGTGGGCGAAGACGTTGCCGAGGAGCGCGTCGACGAGCGCCTCGAGATCGTTCGGGTGCACGTCGACCACGTGGAGTCCGGGCGAGATCTCGACGGCCCACATCCGTCCCTGATCTTCGGCCAGGGCCGACCAGAAGTCGACCCGGTTGCGGGTGACAGCTGAGAGGTCGGAGGTGACACCGACGCCTTCACGAACCGGTCGGCGAGCCTCGGCGATGATCGAATCGACGACCCGCTCGAGCTCGGCCACGTCGTCGGTGAGGCGTCGAGCCACGTCCTCGTCGTCGATGCCCTCGGCGTCGAGCGCCAGTGCGGTGAGCGGCGTTCGGAGACGATGGGAGAGATCGGCGACGAGCTCGCGCTCTTGGGCCAGCAGGTCGGCGATGCGAACGGCGAGTCGGTTGAAGGCCCGCCCCACCTCGGCGATCTCGGGGGGCCCGCTCGGGGCGATGCGGGCCGTGAGATCACCCCGTCCCAGCCGGCGCGCCGCGTCGGCCAGTCCGAGCACCGGCCGTACGACCGAGCGAGCGAGCCGATCGCCGACGCCCACGGCGACGAGCACGAGGGCGACCCCCAAGACGGTGAGGACCAGCCACGCGCGGTACACGCCCTTGTTCAGCCGGCTGCCCGGGACGAACGCCCGGAGGACGATGATCGACTCCTCCCGGTCCTTCTCGACGATCACCGGGACGAGCACCTCGAGCCCGCCGTCGATCTCGGCGGAGAAGGCCTGGTTCGTCCGGGCGAACTCGATGCTGTCGCCGATCGTCTCGAGCGGAGCGCCCACGGTGTGGCCGTCGGCGAGCACCACGGTGAGGCGCCCTTCCCCACCCGTGACCGTCTTGCTGATCGCGAGCTGGATCTCGCGTGCATCCTCGGTGATGGCCAACACCGGCGCGACCGCCTGAGCGTCCCGCTCGGCCGCAGCCTCGGCCCGGTCGTGCGCCACACCGCCGAGCAGCACCGCCAGCGGGATCAGGAACGCCAGCGCCACCAACGAGGTCGTGGCTGCCGCGACCGCGACGAGCTGGCGCCTCATGGGCGGCTCAGGTGACCGGCACCGTCACCGTTGGGATCGCACCACGGGAGATCGACCATGGGGTGTCGCGGGGATCAGAGCTCGGGAGCGACGAGCTTGACTCCCACACCGCGCACCGTGTGCAGGTACCGGGGTTCGGCGGCCGTCTCACCCAGCTTGCGGCGCAACCATGAGAGGTGCACGTCGACGGTCTTGTCGGCCCCCCCATAGGGCTGCCGCCACACCTCGGCGAGGAGCTCCCGGCGGCTCACGACGGTACCGGGCCGGGCGGCCAGGTACACGAGCACGTCGAACTCCTTGCGGGTGAGGTCGAGCAGTCGACCGTCCATCGTGGCAACACGCGAACGCTCGTCGACGACCAGATCGCCGACCTCGAGCGGCGGGGTTCCTTCGCCATCGGCCTGGTCGCCCTGGCCTCGTCGCAACACGGCGCGCATGCGAGCGTCGAGGTGCTCAGCCGAGAACGGCTTCACCACGTAGTCGTCGGCCCCGGCGTCGAGCGTGCGGACGATCTCCGCGTCGTCGTCACGAGCCGTCGCCACGATCACCGGCACCGCGCTCACCGCTCGGACCATCTTGAGCAGCTCGCTCCCTTGGATGTCGGGGAGGCCGAGATCGAGGATCACCAGGTCGGGAGACCGCTCGACGATGCGGTTCAGCCCCTCCATCCCGGTTGCCGAGGCCACGACGTCATGGCCTCGCTCGCTCAGGGCCCGTACCAGCGCCGCTCGGATGCGATGATCGTCTTCGACGAGGACGACAGATGCCATTCCAACTCCGGTGGTCGGTGGTCTCGCGGTGTGGGACCGACCCCGGCGATGCACTGGGGCTTGTGAACAGGGTAGCCTGCCTGGACTGCCACGGGCGGGCGGAGCGAGAACGCTTCGCGCTTGCCAGCCGCACATCGAAATGTTGGTGATTGGTGCGCAAGACGTCACTCCTCGTGATCACCTGGATGGTGGGGGCCGTGCTCGCGGTGGGTCTCGCTCTCCAGGGCGTGGCGCTCGTCGACGGCCAGTTCGTCGAGAATCGGCCCAACGCCATGTCGCAGAGCGCTGTCAAGGCCGAGATCCGTCGGCTCGCGGCGATCAGCACCACGACGGCGACGACCCTGGCCGTCGATGTCTCGTCGTCGCCGTCGCCGTCGAGCGCCGCGGCCACCACCACCACGATGCCCCCGACGACCACGACGACCGTCTCGCCGACGACCCTCGCACCCCCCGCGGCGAGCAGCCTCGCGCTGGGCTCGGCGGGCCGACCCCGGGCCGCCACCACCACGACGACCGCAGCCACGGCCCCAGCCGCCGTCGTCGCGCCGCCGAGCGCGCCGACCGAGGAGTCACAGCCCTCGGCGACCTCGAGCACCGCAGCGGCCCTCGTCGCCCAGCCCCCTCCTCCCGAGGCCCCCACGACCGCTTCCACCAGCGTGATCCACACGTTCAGCACTGCCGGTGGGTCGATCGACGTCAGCTTCGACGGCACGAGTGTCGCGCTCGCCTCGGTGAGAGCGGCCGGCGACTATGCAGCCGAGATCAGAGACCCCGGCCCAGCCGCGATCACCGTGAGCTTCACGAACGCGACCTTCCGCAAGACCATCCGGGTCACCATCGGGGATGGTGAACTCGAGCACACGGTCACCATCCATCGCATCGACCGCTAGACGCGTCTCGGCCGTCTGGACGAGCGCAGCGGCAGGCCAAGGGCCCGATCCGGTCGAGCTACGCTGCGTCATCACGTGATCACCGAACGGGCGGGCTCGAGTGCCCGTCCGTGGTATCGGTGACACCGTCGTCGATCCCCACCCAGGAGCGGGCGTGCGTCTGAGTCAGCGGCTGAGTATGGGGCTCGTGCTCGTCGCGGCCATCGGGCTCGCCGCCACCGACGCAGCGGCCCGGACGGCGAGCGCAGCGCCGGTCCTCGGGCCCGGAATCGAGCGTGCGACCGGCCCGGTGGTGGGCCCTGAGGTCGAGACGGCGATCATCGGAGGGACCGCGGCGGCGTCCGACACCTGGCCCGCGATGGTGGCGTTGATCGATGCCCGGATCGCCAGCCCGCTCCAAGGCCAGTTCTGCGGGGGTTCGCTGATCGGTCCGACGTGGGTGCTCACTGCGGGCCACTGCGTCGACGATGCGACCCCTGGCGATCTTCAGGTTCTGGCCGGGACCGTCACCCTCGTGGCGGGGAGCGGCGACCGCGTCGGTGTGAACCGGATCGTCATCCACCCCGGGTACGACCCCCAAACCCAGGTCAACGACCTCGCCCTGGTCGAGCTGGCCCGCCAACCTTCGGGTTCGTCGCCCGTCCGCATCGCCGGCGTCGACGATGCCGATCTGACGAGCCCGGGAACGGTCGCCACCACGCTGGGTTGGGGAGCGACAGCGATCGTCCCGGCGATCGGCGACTACCCGTCCCGCCTGCAGCAGACGACGCTGCCGATCCAACCGGGTGCGGCGTGCGTGTCGACGCTGGGAACCGCGTTCGTCGCCGAGCTGATGGTCTGCGCCGGCACAGCCACGCGCAACACGTGCCTCGGCGACAGCGGGGGGCCGCTGCTCGCCCGCACGATCGACGGCCAGTACGTCGCCGTCGGTGTCACGAGCTTCGGACCCTGCGACGCCGCCGCTGCGTACACCAAGGTCTCGGCGAGCACGTCGTGGATCACGACCACGATCACCACACCGGCCAGCGCAACCCGGACCGTCGCGCTCGTGGCGACGCCGAGCGGCAACGGCTACTGGTCGATCGAGGGTGACGCGACGATCGCGGCCTTCGGTGACGCCATGCCCTTCCCCGCCACCGGCTCGTCGCTGAGCCAACCCATCGCCACCGCGACGAGGACCCCGACTGCCCGCGGCCTGTGGCTCGTCGCCACCGACGGCGGCATCTTCAGCTACGGCGACGCCCGCTTCCACGGCTCCACCGGCAACATCAAACTCAACCAACCCATCGTCGGCATGGCCCCCACCCCCACAGGCAACGGCTACTGGCTCGTCGCCACCGACGGCGGCATCTTCTCCTACGGCGACGCCCGCTTCCACGGCTCGCCGTGAGCCGGTCGGCGAGCGTGGGCCGGTCGGCGCAGCGTGAGCCGGTCGGCGCAGCGTGACCGCCGGTTCGTCAGCCGAAGAAGGATCGGAGCTGGTTCCCCCAGTTGGTGATGCCCACGGTGTTGGGGTGACACCAATCGCGCAGCTGCGTGTCGACGTCGAGTGGGCTGAGCACCGGGCCGGCTGATGCCACCCCGTCGGCGATCAACCGGGCCACGACCTGGTTGGCGATCCACGTGAACTCGTCGTAGCCACAGTGCAACGGGGGGTCGTACGAGGGAAACGCCGACACGAAGACCGGCGTGCCGGGGAATCGGTTCCGGAGCAATCCGATCGTCGTGACCGCCTGGGCGTGGGTGCCCTCGACGGTGGGCTTGGCCGGCGAGAGATCCATGCACAGCTGCCACCAGATGGCTGTCGGCGTGGCTCGCGCCATCTGGTCGAACATCGACCAGAGATAGCCACCCACGCCATTCGGATCGGCCCACCGATCGACGAACCCGAGGCCGTAGCCGTAGCTGCCCGTGGCCGGGCTGGGATCGGCCCACAAGCGTGTTCCGCCGACCGCGACGTAGCCCGCCATGGCGTCTTCGGTGATCGAGCACCCGACGACACCGACGGGACCGGTTCCCCGGCCAGAGGCAGTCGTGGTCGTGGTGGTCGGTGGTGGCGCCGTCGTGGTCGTCGGGGGTGGCGGCGCAGGCTCGGGAGGAACCGGCGCGGGTTGCGGCGGAGTCGGCGCGGGTTCGGGGGGAGCGGGGACGGGCTCCGGCGGGGCGGGCGCAGGCTCAGGGGGAGCCGGGGACTCGGCGGGGGCATCGGAGCCTCCGCTGTTCTCCGGGGTGGCGACGGGCACCACGGCGCAGGAGCCGAGCACGAGCGCCATTCCCGCGGCGGCGATGATCGCCGAACTCCGTCTCATGGTGGGCCCCTCAGGCCGGGCGTGACCTCGGTGGGTGGTCGATCCCGCCGCAACCCGGCACACCAGACAACCCCACCAGCCGTGCTCCCGTCCAGCCGCCGGGCCACAAAGGCACCGGGTGAATCCCCCCAAGAGTGGCGTCGGGCAGCCCCGGTTCGGCCCCGATAGCGTGCGGGACGACAGGCCGGGGCCACAGGGCGTCCGCACAGGGGAGATCCGTGAGAGACCTACACGGGAAGGTCGCCGTCGTGACCGGTGGGGCCAACGGCGTCGGCCGGCGCCTCGTCGAGGCCCTGCTCGGTGAAGGAGCCCGGGTCGTCATCGCCGACATCGAACGGCCGGTGCTCGATGCGGCGCTGCGCGACCTCGCCGACCGGGGTGAGGTCTCGGGGATCGTCACCGACGTGGCCGACGAGGCCTCCGTCGAAGCGCTCGTCGACGCGGTGTTCGACCGCTACGGAACCTGCAACCTCCTGTTCAACAACGCCGGGGTCACCTCGGGCGGGGGCGGGCTTCCGTGGGAGCAGGAGCCCAACGACTGGCGCTGGTGCTTTTCGGTCAACGTCTTCGGGGTTGCCAACTGCACGTTGGCCTTCGTCCCTCGGATGATCGCCACCGGCGACGAGGGGCTGGTGGTCAACACGTCGTCGGGCGACGGCGGTTTCGCTCCCGTTCCCAACGCATCGGTGTACGCCGCGAGCAAGGCCGCCGTGTCGTGCTTCACCGAGGCTCTGGCGCACAACCTGATCTCCCAGGCCACCAACGTGAGGGCGTGCGTCTTCTATCCCTCCGGCGGGTTGCTCGAGACGGGGCTCTGGACGGCGCAGCGCAACCGTCCCGAGGCGTTGGCTCGGGTCCGTCCCCGGCCGGCGGCGCCCATGACCACCATCGCCGAGTTCAAGGAGGCCATGGCCAAGGCCGGGCGGCCCCTTCAGACGATGGACGTGCTCGAGCTCGGCCGGTTCGCCATCGCCGGCATCAAGGAGGGCCGTTTCGTGATCAGCCACGGCCTCGAGACGATCACGGCGTTGTTGCACGACCGAGCCGAGGCCATCGGCCGCGGCGAGCTGCCTCCCGTCCTGCACGCCTACGAGTGAGCTGCGTGGCGCTCGCTCGTCGGCACTCCTCGGCGTGGTTGACTTGCCGTGTCCATTGATGGTGACCGCCTGAACCGAGAACCAGAACGAGGAGCAACCGTGGTCGAGATCTCGATGTCGAACCCAACATCCACCTCGAGCGAGCTCTACTGGGACCCCATCGACCCCGCGCTGCGCAACGATCCCTATCCCCTGTGGAAGCGTCTACGCGACGAGGCGCCGCTGTACCACAACGAGCGCTACGACTTCTGGACGCTCTCGCGCTATGCCGACATCGAGAGGGCGCACAAGGACCACGGGCGTTTCAGCTCGAACCACACCACGACCCTCGAGATGATGGGGCCCGATCCCATCGACGACACCGGGCTGTTCATCTGGCTCGACCCGCCCAAGCACACCCGGTACCGCTCGCTCGTGGCCCGGGCGTTCACGCCCCGGGCCATCGGCCATCTCGAAGAGCGGGTCCGCGTGATCGCCGGGGAGCTGCTCGACGCCGGCGCGGCCAAGGGCACCTTCGACTACGTCGAGGATTTCGCCGCGGTGCTTCCGCCGACCGTCATCTCGTCGTTGCTGGGGATCCCGCCGTCGGACCGTGACTACATGCGCCGGGTCGTCGACGACATCTTCCACAACGAGGACGGCGTGGGCATGATGAACGAGACGTCGTTCAAGGCCAACGCCGACCTCCGCGAGTACCTGATCGCCGCCATGGACGAGCGCCGGACCGCACCCCGCGACGACCTCCTCAGCCACCTCGTGCACGCCGAGTTCACCGACGAGGAGGGGACCCACCGTCTCACGCCGATGACAGCGGCCGAGTTCGGGCTGATGCTGTTCACCGCCGGCTCGGAGACCGTCGCGCGGCTGCTCGGCTGGTTCGGCTCGGTGCTCGAAGAGCATCCCGACCAACGGGCCGAGCTGGCCGCCGACCGGTCGCTCATCCCGAACACGGTCGAAGAGCTCCTGCGCTTCGAGGCCCCGTCGCCCGTACAGGCCCGCTGGACGATGGAACCGGTCGACGTCCACGGCCAGACGATCCCCAAGGATTCCAAGGTGATCCTCCTCACGGGGGCGGCCGGCCGCGACGAGCGGGCCTACGACGACCCCGACCGGTTCGACATCCACCGGCGTTTCGACCACCACGTGGCACTGGGTTTCGGGCTCCACTACTGCCTCGGCGCGGCCTTGGCCCGCCTCGAAGGCCGAGTCGGCATCGAGGAGACCCTCAAGCGTTTTCCCACATGGACCGTCGACCGCGACCAGTCCGAGCTGCTCTACACCAGCACCGTGCGCGGCTACTTGCGCCTCCCGATCACGGTCTGAGGCCCCCGCCACCCCCGCCCCTCCCGAAATGTGCGCGGAAATGCGCGTGGGGTGAGCATTTCCGCGCACATTTGAAGGGTCGGGGTAGCGTCGTGCTGGGCCCTCAAGAACGGGAGGCGGTCCTGATCGACGGGACGTGGCTGGTGTCGCACCGCACCTACTGCAACCTCAGCACGCAGGGGGCCGACGTGCTCCCGGAGCCCTGCCGGTGAGCTCGTCCGGGCGTCACGTGGCGCTGCTCCGGGCGGTGAACGTGGGTGGTCGCAACCTCGTTTCGATGGCTGCGCTCCGTGCCGTGTTCGAGGCACTCGGCCACAGCGAGGTGCAGACCCATCTGCAGAGCGGCAACGCGGTGTTCGCACCCGAACCCCATGCCCGCCTTGGGTCACCGGCGGCGATCGCGGCCGACCTGGAGCGGGCGTTCGAGGAGCGGTTCGGGTTCGCGACGGCGATCGTGCTGCGGGCTCCCGAGGAGATGACACGGATCGCCAGCGCCCATCCGTTCGCCGCCAACGAGGCCGAAGCCGCCAAGCTGCACGTCGTCTTCCTCAAGGGCGATCCCGAACCCGGCGCCGTCGCGGCCCTCGACGGTCGACGGTCGGCGTCGGAGGAGTTCGAGGTGCGCGGTCGAGAGATCTACGTCTGGTACGGCGATGGAGCCGGACGGTCGAAACTCACCTTCGACCGGTTGGGAACGCCCGCCACGGCTCGCAACTGGAACACCGTGACCCGGTTGGCGGCGCTCGCCACGGCATCCTGAGCGAGGCCTTCGCTAGGGTCTGCGGCCATGGGCGACACGGCGATCCTCGATCCCCTGAGCGACGAGTACCGGCACGACCCGGCTGCGTGCCTGGCCCGAGCCCGCGACGTCGCACCCCTGCACTTCCTCGCCGGCGTGGGCTCGTGGTTCGTGGTGTCGTATCGGGAGGTGAGCGAGCTCTTCACCCATCCGTCGTTCACCAACGACATGCGGGCGTGGGAGCACTACCGCACGCCTCGACCGGGCTCGGTGGCCGAATGGGCATCGAACACGAGCCTGTTCGCCAAGACAGGGGGCGAGCACACCCGTACCCGTCGCCTGGCATCACACGCGTTCACACCGGCCGCTGTGAGGCGCATGGACGAGCAGATCGCCGCCGTCTGTGCCGAGCACGCCGGCCGCATCGACGCGACCCGGGGCGAGGTGGTCGACATCGCCAACCGCTTCACCCGGGTGATCCCCAACACGGTCATCAGCCGGGTGATGGGCGTAGCGCCGCTCGGCGACGACGAACGACGCTTCCGCGAGCTGGCCTCCGCGCCGATCCGCTCGGCCAACCCGCTGCTGGCCGACGATGAACGAGCCGCCGTCGACGCCGCGGCCGAAGAGCTCGTCGCCTACGTACGGGCGATCGCCGAAGACCGCCGACGGTCGCCCCGCGACGACCTCGTCACCGACCTGGTCGCTGCATACGACGCCGACGACCGGCTGAGCGACGACGAGGTGGTGCTGATCATCTTCGCTCTGATCGCGGCGGGCACCGACACGACGACCTTCGCCTCCACGTACGGGCTGCGGTCGCTGCTGCGCAACCGCGATCAACTCGCGCTGCTCGTCGAGCGGCCCGACCTGATGCCCAACGCCGTGCTGGAGCTGATGCGTTACGAGGTGGGAGCTGGCGCGCTCCCCCGCTACGCGCTCGACGACTGCGAGATCGCCGGAGCGACCATCCGCAAGGGTCAGGCGGTGTTCCTCTCGTTGCTGGGCGCACATCGCGATCCGGCCGTGTTCACCGCACCCGACCGGCTCGACCTCGAGCGCGACACGTCAGACGTGATCGTGTTCGGCCGCGGACCGCACTACTGCCTCGGCGCCAACCTGGCCAAGGCCGAGCTGGCCGCAATCTACCGGCAGGCACTCGAGATCATCAGCCCCGACTCCGAGCTCATCGAGGACGCCGTCACGTACACCCCACCATCACTGATGTTCACGACCATCGACGCGCTCCCCGTGAGGATCTGAGCGGCTCCGGTCACGACCCTTGTTCGTAGCCCATGAGCGCGCCGAGCTCGTCCCAACGGGCACGCACGGTCGCTCGGAGGTCGGGATCGTCGAGCCACTCGGGGCCGTGGATGAGCTGATTGGTCCCGCTCAGCTTCTCGTAGACCCCGAGGTCGTCGCGGCTGAGCGCGACGACCCGGTCGTAGTACGACTGCGCATCGAGGTACCCCTCGGGTGGTGGCGCACCGACGAAGCCGGGGACGCGGTAGTCGGCTCGACACGCGGCGTCCCAGGCGTATCTGATCGACTCGGCCGACCGAGCTGCGTACCGGCCCGCCAGGCCGACCATCGACCGACCCGCGAGCCCGCGCTGGGTTTCGAGCTCGGTGTGCAGATCGATGGCGCCGATCGACGCCACGCTCATCCCCTGGCCGTAGATCGGGTTGAACGCGCACGCGGCGTCGCTCATCACCACGAGTCCTTCGGGACGGTCGGCGACCCGCTCGAAATGACGGCGTCGATTCACCGTGTTGCGCCAGGTTCGAATCGGTGAGATGGCCTCGGCCACCGGGATCACCTCACCGATCTGCGGGAAGGCCAGCGACCGGGCGAACGCGAGAAACCCCGTCTCGTCGCCGGGCGGGAAGTCCTTGGCGCAGCCGGAGAGCGTGACGAGCCACGGGTCGTTCTCCTGGAGCAGGAGGAAGCCCCCGCGGGTCGACGGGGGACCGGACCCCGCCCGTCCCAGAGGGAACCCGCCGACGACGGGCCCGATCACGCCCTCAGGGAGCCGGTAGAAGCGGCTGGCGTATCCCCAGTGGGCGTTGACCTCGGTGGTCTCGGGAGCCGGGAATCCGAGCCCCGGCAACCAGTGCGCGGCCAGCGCGGCCCGTCCGCTCGCATCGACGACGAGGTCGGCTTGCTCGACCCTGGAAGGGGCTTCGGTACGGACACCCGTGACGTGCCTGCCGTCGTCGGAGAGGACGAGTCCCACGACCTCGGTGGTGGGCCGGACTTCCACGTTGGTGAGGGCAGCGGCGCGCTCCCTGATCACGAGCTCGACGAGCAGCCGCGATGCCGCGACCATGTTGCGCCCCGGTGGCCTCGTGGGGCCCCACCCGTACGGCCGCCCGCCGCTACCGCGCCGGCGACTCGCTCACCACAATCGCATCCACGTTCAACGTCGACGCGACAACGATCCGACACGAGCTTCACCGCATCGGTGTCACCATCCGGCCTCGTCGCGGTTGGAGCTGACCCCTCACCTCGAGACCGCACAGAACGCCAGCGGTCTCAACCCGAAACAGGGGTGAAGACCGGCCGCTCCGCACCCCCAGCCTGGTTGGCTACTCGCCCGAAAAGTGTTCAGGTGAGGGTGTCGAGGGCGTAGGTGATCAGGTCGTCGAGGGTCATGGCGGCGGCGCCTTGCCGGTGGGCGGCGGTGAGGTCGCCGCCGAAGGCGTCGACCGCAACCTGGGCTTCGACCCGGCAGGCGCGGGCCAGGGCGCTATGGCTGCCGCCGAGCCGGTCGGCATGGTGGGCGGCGCCGGCGAGGAGCACGGCTGCGGTCTCGATGTCGTTACGGTGGGCGGCGACCGCGGCGGCGACGAACACATCGCCAATCGCTTGCGCGGTGATCCCTTCGTCCCGGGCGATGCGCAGAGCCTCGGCGGCGGCCGTTCGGGCCGTGTCGGTGTCGCCGGCGAGCGCGTCGAAAGCGGCGACACTACAGAGGGCTGTGGAATGGGCGATCGGCCCGGCCTGTCGGGCCGGTTCGATGGCTGATCGCGCCATCTGGCGGGCCCGTTCGAGCTGACCGGCCTGGTGGAGCACGATCGAGAACGAGCGCGCGGCCAGG
>VFJJ01000151.1 GCA_009886115.1 Actinomycetota bacterium | reverse complement strand
CTACCGGTTCCACCCGGTGGAACTCCCGGTAGAACGCAACCGGACGCGCCGAGGCCCCGCACCAGGCGGGGCCTCTGACCTGCTACTTCGTTGGTGGCGGGGGTAGGATTTGAACCTACGACCTTCGGGTTATGAGCCCGACGAGCTACCAGACTGCTCCACCCCGCGGCGTGTCGTGGATGATACGCGCTGATCTGGGAGATCTCAAGTTCGGGGCCGGGGAACGGCGGGCGACCGGTTCGTGCCGATGTCGCCGAACGGCGAGCCGCGCCCGGCCTGATCGTCGTAGGGTGCGGCGGGCCTGCTGGTCCCGGTGTCGGAACCGGGTGAGCGCCGAGCAGGTGAGCATCGAGCATGTGGGTGCCGAGGTGGAGGGACTGATGAGGTGGAGGGACCGATGAGGTGGAGGGACCGATGAGCGGGCGGATCGACGGTGGAACCGACGCCGTTACTCTCGACGTCGAGCCCAACAAGGCACTCGTCCGTCGCCAGGTGGCGGCGATGGAGGCTCGCGACGCCGACGCGCTGGCCGCGGTGTTCGGCGCCGACGCCAGGTGGTGGGTGCCGCAGTCCGCGTGCTTGCGAGCCGGGATCGAGCGGCCGCTCGTCGGTCGGGATGCCGTGGTTGCGCTGGTGGGTGGATCGCAGGTCTTCTTCTCGGACATGAGCTGGACGATCGACCTCCTCATCGCCGAGGGCGACCACGTCGCCGCCCACATGCACATGGCCGGCACCACGGCCTCGGGCAACGACTACCTGAACCATTACCACTTCCTCTACCGCGTCGAGGACGGGCTCATCGCCGAGGTCTGGGAGCACGCCGACTCGGCCTACGCCTTCGAACGCCTCGGTTTCTGAGCCGCCCCAGGCTCTGTGCCACCCCGGACATCCCGGCAACGAGCCGAGGACGGGGTACAGCGATGGACGCCCGCCGGAGACGCACGGCTGGACGGCGGCGTCACATTGCGGCTGCGGCGCGGGATTCCTCGGGAGATGTCGTCGTGGCATCGACCCGGGCTTCGACGCGCACCTCGGGCAACAGGCGAGCGAGCCAACGGGGCAACCACCAGTTGGCATCACCGAGGAGCTCCATCGTGGCCGGCACCAGCACCATCCGCACGATGGTGGCGTCGACGAAGACGGCCGTCGCCATGCCCACACCGAGCAGGCTCAACACCCGTATCTCGTTCAGGGCGAATGAGGCGAACACGGCGATCATGATCGCGGCGGCTGTGGTGATCACCCGGGCCGTGGCGGCGAGGCCGTCGGCGACAGCGCCGGTGTTGTCGCCCGTGCTGACGTACTCCTCACGGATGCGCGAAAGCAGGAAAACCTCGTAGTCCATCGACAAGCCGAACAACAGCGCGAACATCATCATCGGAACCCACGACTCGATGGGCCCCTCCTTGGCAACGCCGAACACCTCGCTCAGCCAGCCCCATTGGAAGACGGCAACGATCACGCCGTACGCCGACCCGATCGAGAGCAGGTTCATGATCGCCGCCTTGAGTGGCACGAGCAGCGAACGGAAGACGGCCATCAGCACGAGGAACGACAGCACGATCACGGCGCCGACGAAGAGGGGCAATCGATCGCTGATCTTGTCGGAGAAGTCCTTGAAGCTGGCGTTGACGCCGCCGACCGACACGTCGATGCCGGGGCTGTGACCCGCCAACACCGATGGGACGACGCGATGTCGGAGATCGTCAACGAGCGCGTCCGTCGCCGCATCCTGGGGCGCGGTCGTGGGGATCACCGTGACGATCGCCGTGTCGCCGCCGCCGATGACGACGGTGTTCAACACCTCTGCCACACCGGGAGTGTCGAACAGCGTCGCACGGAGTTCGTCGATCACCGCTGCGCCTTCAAAGCCGACCTTCGGGAGATCGGCGACGAGGAGAAGTGGACCGTTGAAGCCCGGACCGAACCCCTCGGCCAGGAGGTCGTAGGCCCGTCTCGAGGTGCGCGAAGTCGGGCCGTTGCCCTCGTCGGCCGTCCCGAGCCGCATGTCGAACAGGGGGATCGCCAGAAGGACGAGCACCCCCGCGCCCAGGACGGCCGCAGGCCACGGTCGCTGCTGCACCACGCGACTCCAGCGGTACGAGAGCGATGCCCGTCCGTCGGCGGCGCGGCTCCGGCGGTGCAGGAGCGGCACCTGGAACCGGTCGATGCGGCTGCCGGCCATGCCGAGCAGCGCCGGGAGGAGGGTGATCGACGCCAGCATGGTCACCAGCACCGCAGCGGCGGCCGAGATGGCGATGCCGCGCACCACAGCGAAGTCCATCAGCAGCATGCCCAACAGCGACACGACGACCACGGAACCGGCGAACACCACCGACCGACCCGCCGTACCCATGGCCACGGCGGTGGCGTCCTCGGGCGTATGCCCGCGCTGGAGGGCATCACGAAAGCGCGTGACCACGAGCAGCGCGTAGTCGATGCCCACACCGATGCCGATCATCGCCGCGACCTGGGGCGCGAACGATGGCATGTCGAGGAGATGACCGAGCAGCCCGATAAGGGCGATGCCGATCGCGATCCCGAAGAGGGCAGTGACGATCGGCAGCACCATGGCGAGCAACGAGCCGAACGCCACGATCAGGATGACCACAGCCGCGAGCAAACCGATGATCTCGGCCGTCCCCGGCGGTTCCTTTTCTGCCTCGTTCAAGGGCGAGCCGCCCGCCTCGAATCGAAGCCCTGGCTCGTCGGCACGCTCCACGAGATCGATCAGGTCGACAGCCACATCCACGGGTACCTGGGCCGAACGGGCGTCGAACTGCACCGTCGCGTAGGCCGTCAGCCCGTCATCGGAGCGTTGGAGTTCGAATCCCGACTCGTACGGCGAGTCAACACTGAGGACGTGCTCGAATGCCGCGACCTCGGCCAGCACGGCAGCGAAGGCAGATCGAGCGGCGGTGCCGTCGATCCCTCCGACCTCGCGCTCGGCCCGCAAGACGATGCGGGCCGAGTCGCCGGCATTGACGGAAAACCGTTCCCCGAGAAGGTCGTAGGCGTCCTGACTGTCGGAGCCGGGGAGCTCGAAGTTGTCGACGGCCTCTGTCCCGCCGGCCCCGGAGAGCCCGACCACGCCGACCATGGCGACGATCCACGCCCCCAGCACCAAGCGGCGTCGACGGAACGACCATTGAGCCAAACGCACGAGCGACATCTCGGGAAGGTAGCCCAGCGCGTGACCCACCCATGACCACATACGGACAATATGGACAGCACCTCAGCTCAGTCCGGCTCAGCTGGCTCAGTTCAGCTCAGCCCAGCTCTTGGAGGAAGCCGAGGCCGACGGCATCCATGGCCTGGGTGAACTCGCGGGTGAACCAGGTGAACTCGTCGAGCGCGAGCAACACTCCGAACGCCGCGAGGACGGCCGCCGAGACGAACGTGATGGCGCGGCCTCGGCGACGCATCCAGGCGAAGACCCCCGTGAGGCGACCGAAGGCCAGGCCGGCGATCAGGAAAGGGACGCCGAGCCCCAGGGAGTAGACCACCATGAGGAAGGCGGCCCGCGAGGTCGAGCTCTCCTGGGCCGCCAACGTGAGGATGCCGCCCAGAACCGGTCCGAGACAGGGCGTCCACCCGAACGCGAAGGCGGCGCCGGCGGCGAACGCGGCGAACGGGCCGAAGCGTTCGAGCCGAGGATGGATCCGGAACTCCTGGTACAGCGCGGGCTTCATGAGCAGCTGCGACCCGGCCAGATACAGGGCCATGGCCACGACGACGAGCCCCGAGATCCTGGTGAAGGTGCTCTGATGGTCGTAGAACGCGTCGCCGACGGCACCGATCCCGACCCCGAGGAACGTGAAGATCAGGGTGAAGCCGGTGATGAACAGGCCCGTCGTGGCCGTGATCCGCACGATGTGGCGCCGAGAGCCCTCGGCGAGCTCGGCGACGGTGAGCCCGGAAACGATCGACAGATAGCCCGGCACGATCGGGAGGACGCACGGGCTCAAGAAGGAGATCAGGCCGCCGCCGAAGGCTGCGGGGATCGACACGTCGCTCATGACCCCCCGATCGTACGGGCCCTATCCGACGAACCCGGCGTCGAGCACCATCACCGGTTCAGGAGCCGACACCTCATGCCGATACGCGAGTTGCCTTCATCCGACATTCGAGACGGAACCCATGCGCTTCTTGGAACTCGCCTCTCTCAGCGCGGTCCACGACGAGATCGGCGCCGTACCCGCTCAGTTCCACCGGACGATGACCGTGATCGGTCCGTTGGATCTGCCGGCGCGCGACGCCTGGATAGATCGACTGCTGGCCAGCCTCGACGGCACGCTCGTCGAGGACATGACCATCACCTTCGTCGACGGGACCGGTCGAGCACTGCGGCTCGAGCACCGCCCCGGCGCGCCGCGTCTGAGCGACGTCGACACCGGCGAAGACGTCACGGAGCTGGCGCGAGCTGGCGACCGGGTCGACCTGCTCCAGATGCTCGAGCTCGATCGGGACGAGATCGCCCGATTGTCGGTCATCCGTCCCGCCGAGGTCGCCGCGGCCGTTCCCGCGTGCGAGACCGAGGTGCTGCCCGACGAGCTGCTCGAGGCCCGCCACCTCCTGGCCCAGGTCGAGGCCGATCACCAGTTGGCCCTCGAGGCCAACGTGCAGGTCGACGAGATCCGGAGCCGTCTGCGGGTCCTTGAACGCGAGCTGGGACGAGCCGACGAGTACCGGGCGCACAAGAAGTACATCGCAGCGCAGGTCGAGAAGGCACGACTCGTCGCCGAGCTGGCCGTCCTGCGCGGCGAGGATCCCGTCGACGAGGAAGCGCTGGCCCGCTACGAAGCTGTGCTCGACCAGCTCGATCTGGTCGACGCCGAGGCCCAGCGGGTGGCCGAACGCCGCACCGGCTTCGGGAACCGCCGTCGACTGAGTCGGGACGCGCTCGAGCACGCGCTCACCCTCTCGACCGACGTCCCGCCCGAGCTTCCCGGGCTGCACGAGCAATACCTGGAGGCCCGGATCAGACGGGTCGAACTCCTCGAACGCCTCGACGACAGCGCCGCCAACGACATGCCCTCCCCCTCCGAGCCATGGGTTCTCACGCTGGACCGGGTGAATCAGCTCGATCTCTGGGAACGGGCTGATCGGGCCATCGAGACCCGCCGCCGGGTCAATCAGATGTCGGTGGCCCTGGGCGGAGCCGGCCGCCACGCCGATCTCGTCGCCGAGATCGAGTCGACCCACGATTCGGTCGACCGGGCCGAGCGCTCGCTCCAAGGCATCGGACGACGGCCGGTGCTGTTGGCACTCGGCGGTGGTGTCGCATCGGCGGCGATCGCCCTCGTCGAGCCGATCGCCGCCGTGCCGCTCGTCGGCGCTGCGCTGTGGGCAGAGCTCCGGGTACTCCGGGCGCGACGCCGCCTGGCGATGGCCGAGCGGGCCGAGACGGTCGCCCTCGAACACGCCGGGTTCACGAGCTGGCTCGGATTCAAGCTGCGATGGGTCGAGACCCTCATCGACGTCAACGCCCGAGAGACGCTGCAGGTGGCCGAGCTCGAGGACCAGCTGGCCTCGACGGCCTGGTACGAGCTCGCGGGCAACATCACGCCCGAGCAGGCGCTCGACAAGCACGAGGAGATCGGCCGCTACGCAGAGCACCTGAACATGCTCCGCAACTCGACCGACGCTTCCGATGCCCTACGCCGAGAGCTCCTCGAAGAGGTCGAGCCCGCGTTCGAACGCGCCGAACGGGCACTGCTCGAGATCTGCGCTCCCTTCGGTGTCGATCCCGAGCACGCGCTGTCGGAGGTGGCGGCGTTGGTGTTCGAGGCCCGCAGCGCTCGGCTCCAGCTCGAGCTCGAGGTGGCCGAGCGCGAAGAGGAGTACGCGGTCGCCGACGTGGTCCGGCTCCTCGCCGAGGCGGGCGAAGCTCCCTCTGAGGACCTCAACAACGTGGACGCCAAGCTGGCGACCGTCGAGCTCCGCTACAAGCAGATCATGGCCGCCGTCGACGCACGGGAGAACACCATCGGGAGCGGTCGGGCGATCTCGGAGGTCGAGGTCGATCTGGGCCGCATCGATCAGATCCTCGAACGCTTCGAGCTCGCCGGCATCGACCAGGCCTTCGTCGAGGCGCCCAGCGACTCCCGCGATCCCCGAGACATCAAGGCGGAGTTCGAGCAGCTGTCGGCCGAGCTCGTCCTCGTCGAGCGCGAAGCACCCGATCTCACGAGCTCATCCGATCGACTCGAGAGCCTCAGGCGGCGCGTCCACATGATGGAGGTCGGTACCGGCGAGGCCTACCCGATCCCCGAGCCCAAGGAGCTCGAGATGTACCTCCTGGGCCGGATCGCCTCGGCGCGCCGTGTCGGCCCGATCGGCGAGCCGGTGCCCGTGCTCGTCGACGACATCCTGCGCTCGATGCCCCAGCACCAGAAGTACCGCATGCTCGACCTGCTCGCCCGCCTCGGCGACGCCGCCCAGGTGATCTACCTCACTGCGGACGAGGAGACGCTCGCCTGGGCCAGGGACCGTCTGACCCACGGCTCGACCGGCCTCCTCGACCTCGGTCCCTCGGGCTCTGTCTCCTCGTCGGCGCCGGGGCAGAGGCCCATCGAACAGGCTGGCTCGGTCCCCGCGGCGCCGTCGGCAACGGGCACCGACCCGGTCGACCCGGCCACGCCCCCCACTCCGGCCGGTGACCTGATCACCTCGGCTTGATCGGTAGCATCCTGCGTCGTGACGATGATCGACAGCCGGGGCCCACGCGTCGGCCAGACGATCATCGCCGTGGCATTGGTCGTGGGGTTCGTGTTCTCGGCACCGGTGATCATCCCGATCGCCATGGTCGTGGTCGGCATCGGCGCCATCGCCGGCCCCGCCAACGACCCGTTGTCGCGGCTGTCGACGTCGCTGGTCGCACGCGGTTTCGGTCACCGCCCTGGTACACCGCGCCGGCCCGCCCGGCTCGAAGACCCGCAGGCGCTGCGGACCTCGACCGTGGCCGAAGCGATCACGCTGGGCGCCGCCACCGTGTTCGTCGTTGCCGGCGTCAACAGCCTGGCCTGGGTGTTCGGGCTCCTCGTCGCAGTGGTGGCCGCCACGATGGCGATCACCAGCGTGTGCCTGGGCTGCGAGGTCTACGAGCGGCTCCGAGACCGCAACCGCTGACCCAGGCGCCGAGCGCTCGGGCTCAGCGCCCTCGGGAGTACCGGGGACGCTGGAAGTCGATGATCTCCGAACGCTTGGGATTCGACTGGTCACGCGGGGAACAGACGGGCGACTCGCTGGGCCAGGTGATCGCCAGCTCGGGATCGTCCCACGCCACACCGAGCTCATCGAGCGGGTCGTAGTAGCCGTCGACCAGGTAGGTGATGGTGAGGTCGGTGACGGCGTAGAAGCCGTGGGCGACGCCCCGCGGGATGTACACACCTCGGTGGTCGTGCTCGCCGATCTCCAAGGTCTGGGAGCGGCCGTCGGTCGGTGAGCCCAGACGGAGATCGTGCAGGGCGACCAGGGCCCGTCCGAACGGCACGTACCAATAGTCGGCCTGGTGCAGGTGGTAGTGCAGTCCCACGAGCGCTCCGGCCCGGCGATCGGCCCGATTCGACTGGATCATCTCGTGTGCTTCGGGAATCCATTCGCGCCGGTACGTCTCGACGAATCGGCCGCGGTCGTCGCCATACACGTCGGGCTCGACGATGTGCACGCCGACGATCTGCGTCGACTCGATCACCTTGGCCATGGCCGATCAGCCTACGTCACTCACGGGAGCTTCCCGATGACGGCCACGGTGATCGTCGCTGTTCCCAAGGTCGCCAGAGCCGTGACCACCCCGCCCGCCGAGCTCGCCGAACCGGTGCCAACGATCGCCAGGGCGAGCAGCCAGCCGTTGCGGACGATCGTCCAGGCCGAGACCTCGTCACTCGGACGCGCGCCGAAGCACAGACACGGCGCCCGGACCCCGGCGAGCAGGCTCCGGACGATCGCCAGGGTGAACACCACCACGAGCACCGCAGCGGTTGCGGCGGGCCAGGCTCGGCGGAGGCCCACGATCAACACGACGGCGATCGCCAGCTCGACGACGGGCACGACCGTCGTGAGCCATCGTGGCAGACGGAAGGCGACCAGCGATTGCCGGAAGGCCGCGCGGGCGACGAGCTTGGCGCTCCCCGAGTACGCGAATACCCCGGCGAGCACGAGCCGACAGGCCAGGGTGAGCGGGGCCACGGTTGACACTTACCTCGACGGGGCTCGGGGACGGGACTCGGGACCGGGGTCGCCGTCGACCGCTCGGGGCTCGTTGCTCGGTACTCGTTGCTCGGTACTCGTTGCTCCGTGCTAGCTGGCGAACGAGCCGTACCCACCCCGATAGAAGCACAACGGGCCGCCCTCGTGGTGCACGGCGAGCTCGAGGACCCGTCCGACCACGATCACGTGGTCGCCGGCATCGTGCTCGGCGACGGTGGTGCAGTCGATGTGCGCAAGCGCGCCGTCGAGCACGGGAGACCCTGTCGGCCCGGCGTGCCAGCCGATCTGGGCGAAGCGGTCGATGCCCTTTTGGGCCATGAGCCGACAGACGTGCTCCTGGTCGTCGGCCAGGATGTTCACGCAGAACGCCCCGGCCTTCTGGATGCGGGGCCAGGTGCTCGACGAGTACGCGGCGCAGAACAGCACGAGGGGCGGGTCGAGCGACACCGACGTGAAGGAGTTCGCGGCCATGCCAACGGGTTCGTCGCCGTCGACGGCGGTGATCACGGTGACCCCGCTGGCGAAGTGGCCCATGACGGTCCGGAACGCGGCGCTGTCGATCGTGGGCAACGGTTCGATGCTCATCGGTGTTCGTCCCCCGGTGCGAGGAATGCGTCGGTCGCAGGTCAGTCGAGCGTGGGGACGGGCTGGGGCGGCGGCGGGCCGATGTACTTGGCCTTGGGCCGGATGAGTCGGTTGTCGGACGCCTGTTCGATGATGTTGGTGGTCCAGCCCACCGCGCGGCTGCAGGTGAACGTGGGCGTGAACATGGTGCGGGGCAGACCCACCCGCTCCATCACCAGACCGCCGTAGAACTCGACATTCGTGTAGAGCTTTCGGCCGGGCTTGAGCTCGTGCAGCAGGGCGACGGCCCGCCCCTCGATGTACTCGGCGAGCTCGAAATTGGGTCCGCCCAGCTTGGCGGCGACCTTTCGCAGCAACACCGATCTCGGGTCGTCGGTCTTGTAAACTCGGTGCCCGAAGCCCATCAGCTTCGAGCCCGACTCGATGGAATTGCGGATCCAGGTGTCGGCGTTCTCGCGGGTGCCGACCTCGTCGATCATGTCGAGCGCCCGGCTCGGCGCGCCGCCATGGAGCGGACCCGACAGTGCGCCCATGGCGCCGAGGACGGCACCGCCGAGGTCGGAACCGGTCGAGGTGATGACCCGGGACGTGAATGTCGAGGCGTTGAAGCCGTGGTCGATGGTCGAGATGAGGTAGCGCTCGAGGCCCCAGGCGTCCTCGTCGGACGGGCGCTCGCCGGTGAGCATGTACAGGTAGTTCGCCGCATAGCTGAGCTCGGGGTCGGGATCGACGGGCTGCTGGCCCTCATTCAACCGGTAGAGCGCCATGAGCATGCTCGGCAGGACGGCGCAGGTGACCATCGCTTGCCGTATGAGCTCGTCGCGGTCGGTGTCGAGCCAGGACGGCCATCCGGAGACGATCGCTGCGTAGGCCGTCCGCATGGCGTCGAGTGGCCGGAAATGGGCCCCTGTCGCCTTGGCGATGTGCGGGAGGAACTCCTTCACGTCGGACGGGATCACCCGCAACGGAGCGATCTTGGCCAGCCATTCGGCCTGCTGGGCACGGTCGGGGAGCTCGCCTTCGTAGAGCAGGAACCAACAGTCCTCGAACGAACGCTGCTCGTTGAGCTCGACCGCGTCGTACTGGCGGTAGTGGTAGAAGCCCTCGTCGCCGCGCACCTCGCCGATGGTGGTGTCGGCCACGACGACGCCTTCGAGCCCAGGCGGAACTTCCACAGCCATCTTCTCCACCGGCAGGATCTGGGAGACCTTCATGAGGTCACGCATCGACACGATTCCCACGAGGTGACCGTCGTCGACCACCGGGATGTGCCGGTAGTGGTGCGAGGACAGGTTCTCGAAGGCTTGCTGCGCCGTCACCGTCGAAGCGACGGTGTCGGGATCGACGGTCATCCACTCGGCGACCCGGGCGATCGTGGGGTCGGCTCCGGCGGCGGCGATCCGAACCAGATCGCGCTCGGTGAGGATCCCGGCAGGCCGGTCACCCTCGATCACGACCACCGAGCCCACGTGGGCATCGGTCATCCGGGTGCCGACGACGGCGATCGTCTCGGCGCCACTGGCCGTGACGACCGGCCGGCTCATCAAGTCGGCGACGGTGCGTCCAGCGGGTTGTTCAGCCATGCGTCACGAGCCTCGTCGAATCGTCGGAATGAGACGGGCAGGCGGCTCGCCGCTGAGCGACCGGCCCGAGGGAGTCTAGGACGCGCCACCCGACCCGATTCGCTCCGGGCGCTCGGGCGCTCGGGCGCTCCGGGCGCTCGGGCGCTCGTGGTCGGGCGGTCCGGGCCCGCCGGCATCGAACGCGGCATCGAACGCACCGGCACGGCCGGCGCGACCAGGTTCGCCCTACCGGGCCAGGAGGTTGCGGGCGATGACCAGCCGCTGGATCTCGTTGGTTCCCTCGCCGATGATCATGAGCGGCGCGTCGCGGTAGTAGCGCTCGATGGGGAGGTCGGTCGTGTACCCGACGCCCCCATGGATCCGCATGGCGTCGGTGGCCACCTCGAGCGCGGTCTCGGAGGCGAACAGCTTGGCCATCCCCGCTTCGAGGTCGCAGCGCAACCCGGCCTGCTTCTTGGCCGCGGCGTTGGCCACGAGCAGACGGGAGGCCTCGACCTTGGTGGCCATGTCAGCCAGCTTGAGCTGGATCGCCTGGTGCTCGCCGATGGGCTTGCCCATGGTGACGCGCTGCTTGGCATAGGCCAGCGAAGCGTCGAGCGCGGCCCGGGCCACGCCGACGGCACGCGCCGCGATGTTGATGCGCCCCACCTCGAGCGCGCCCAGGATGTACGGGAGCCCCCGTCCGAGTCCCTCGGCGCCCCCGAGCACCCGGTCGGCGGGCAGGCGGTGGCCGTCGTAGACCATCTCGACGGTCTCGAGACCCTTGTAGCCGAGCTTGGCAATGTTGCGCGAGACGGTGATCCCGGCCGTCGAGGCCTGGTCGGGCTCTTTCTCGACCATGAAGCAGGTGATGCCCTCGTCGGTGCGGGCGGCCAGTGTGATCAGCCCGGCCCGCAGCCCGTTGGTGACCCACATCTTCGTGCCCGAGATCGTGTACTCGTCGCCGTCGCGGGTGGCCCGGCACGAGATGTTGCGCGTGTCGGTGCCGGCGTCGGCCTCGCTCAACGACAGGCACCCGCGCAGCTCGCCCGTCGCCAGTCGCGGCAGCCACCGGGCCTGCTGGTCGGGGCTGCCGTGCCACATGAGCAACAAGGCGGTGATGAAGTGCGTGTTCAACACTCCCGAGAGCGACATCCATCCGTAGCTGAGCTCCTCGATGACCCCCACGTAGGTGGGCAGGTCGAGTCCGAGCCCACCGCGCTCCTCGGGGATCATCACGCCGAAGAGTCCCATCTGCTTCATGGTCTCGACGAGCGCCACAGGGAACTCGTCGGCGTGCTCGAAGGCCGATGCCACCGGGATCACGTCGCGTCTGACGAAGGCTCGCACCGTCGCCACGATCTCGTCCCTCGTCTCGGGATCGGTTGCGGGGGGCATGGGCAGTCGGGGCTCGGGCATGGGCTCGACAGTACGCGCCGGTTCACCCGACCCGCGACACGACGGCGTCGGGAGGCGGGGCCGTGATCGCGTAGCCTGACCGGGTGCATTCCATGTTCTGGTTGTTCCAACAAGACGGCCGCGAGTTCAGGGACAAGAAGTTCGCCAAGGGCCTGCTCCGTAGGGTCTTCCGCTTCGCTCGTCCACACCGGCCCGCGCTCATCATCTACGGGGTGCTGCTGCTGCTGAGCGCGGGCGTGGGCGCACTCAGCCCGCTCGTGTACCGGGCGATCATCGACGACGCCATCCCCGACAGCGACCGGCGGCTGCTCGCCTGGTTGGCCCTGTCGCTGCTCGGTGTGTCGCTCGTGGGCTCGCTCCTCGACCTCATGTCGCGGATGTACTCGTCGCGGATCGGCGAGTCGCTCATCTACGACCTCCGCGTGGCGCTGTACGACCACGTGCAACGGATGCCCCTGGCGTTCTTCACCGCGACCCAGACCGGGGCGCTCATCTCCCGGCTCAACAACGACGTCATCGGTGCCCAGCGGGCCCTCACCGGCACCCTGGGCACCCTGGTCTCGAACATCTTCATGCTGGCCTTCGCCCTGTCGTTCATGTTGGCGCTGGAATGGCGCATCACCCTGCTGGCCATGGCGGTGCTGCCGGTGTTCGTGGTGCTCGCCAAACGGCTGGGCCGGCGACTCCAGGGGCTCACCCGCCAGGGGATGATGCTCAACGCCGAGATGAACTCGCAGATGACCGAGCGCTTCAACGTCTCGGGGGCGCTGCTCGTGAAGTACTTCGGCTCGCCCGACGCAGAGCGCGACGACTTCGGGAGCCGAGCCGGCGACGTACGCGACATCGGGGTCCGCCAGGCGTTCTACAGCCGCATCCTGATGATCGCCTTGAGCCTCATCACCGCTCTGGGCACGGTCGTCGTGTACTGGCTCGGCGGCGATCTCGTCATCGACGGCTCCATCGAGATCGGGACGCTCGTCGCCCTCGTCGCCTACACGGGCCAGGCCTACGCCCCCCTGATCCAGCTCACGAACGCCCGGGTCGACTTCCTCACGTCGTTGGTGTCGTTCGAGCGCGTGTTCGAGCTGCTCGACCTGCCCAACCCGATCGTCGACGCGCCCGATGCCGAGCGCCTGGTCACGCCGGCGGCCGGGCGGGTCGAGTTCGACGAGGTCGTGTTCAGGTACCCGGCCTTCGACGCCGCCGCCGTGTCGCTGGCGGGCGGGTCGGGCGGACAGGGGCACGGTCACGGTGCGGGCCCGCCAGGCCAAGGCGCCAACGGCAACGGGGCCCGGCCGGCGACGGGGGCCGCGTCGGCGACCCTGGCACCTGACGACCGCTCGGCGGGGGCCATGGCGCCGACGCTCGACGGCCTGTCGTTCGTGGCCGAGCCGGGACAGATGGTGGCGCTGGTCGGGCCGTCGGGCGCCGGGAAGTCGACGATCGTCTCGCTGGTCTCGCGGCTGTACGACGTCACCGGCGGTTCGGTACGCGTCGACGGGCACGACGTGCGCACGCTCACCCTCGACTCGCTTCGCAGCGTCATCGCCGTCGTCAACCAGGACCCACACATGTTCCACGACTCGGTGCGGATGAACCTGCGCTATGCCCGTCCGGCAGCGACCGACGCCGAGATCGTGGATGCGTGTCGTAAGGCCCGCATCCACGATCTCATCGCGTCGCTCCCCAGCGGCTACGACACCGTGGTCGGCGAGCGGGGCTACCGGTTCTCGGGCGGCGAGAAGCAACGGATCGCCATCGCCCGGGCCCTCCTCAAGGACCCGGCCATCGTGATCCTCGACGAGGCCACGAGTCATCTCGATTCCGAGACCGAATCGCTCATCCAGCAGGCCCTCGGTGAGGCGCTGGCCGGACGCACGTCGCTGGTGATCGCCCATCGCCTCTCGACGATCGTCGCCGCCGACCAGATCCTGGTGGTGAACGCCGGCCGCATCGTCGAGCGAGGACGACACGACGACCTCGTCGACGCCGGCGGCCTCTACAGCGAGCTCTACCGGACCCAGTTCGAGCGCGCGACCGCTCCGCTCTGAGCCGGCCCCGGTAAGCGTCGACGGCGATGGGTGGCTTCGCTGGAGGTGGTGTGGTGCCGGGGTTCCGGCGCGACTCCTCTGCTGTGCGCGACCGGCACTTCGAACGGGCGCTCATCATGCGGGTGCTTCGCCATGCCCGGCCGTACTGGGGCCGGATGGCCGCGTTCCTGGTCACCGTCATCGGCGTGGCCGCCGTGTCCACGGTCACGCCGCTGTTGTTCAAGGCCCTGCTCGACACGGCCATCCCCCGAGGCGACCAACGGCTCGTGACGTGGCTCGGGCTTGGGGCCTTGGGCCTGGCGATCGCCGAAAGCGTGCTCCGGTTGATCCAGCGCTGGTTCTCGGCCCGCATCGGTGAAGGTCTCATCTGCGACTTGAGGGTTGAGCTGTTCGATCACGTGCAGCGCATGCCGATCCAGTTCTTCACCCACGCCCAGACCGGGGCGCTGATGAGCCGGCTGAACAACGACGTGATCGGCGCCCAACGTGCCGTCACCACCACGCTCGGATCACTCACCCAGAACGCGTTCGTGCTGGTCTTCGCCATTCCGGTGATGCTCACCCTCGAGTGGAGGTTGACCCTTGGAATGCTGGCCGTGGTGCCCGTGTTCCTCCTGATCGCCCGCCGGATCGGCTTCCGACTCCAAGACGCCGCCCGCGAGACCATGCAGCACAACGCGGCCATGAACACCACGACCAGCGAACGGTTCAACGTGGCCGGCGCAGTCCTGGTGAAGGTCTTCGGCTCGTACTCGCGGGAACGGTCGGCCTTCGCGGCTCGAGCGGACGAGGTCCGGGACCTGGGCATCAAGCAGGCGCTCATCACCCAGCAACTCATCGTGGCCCTGTCGCTCGTCGTGGCGATCGGCACGGTGACCGTCTTCTGGTTCGGTGGCCGGCTCGCAGCTTCGGGCGAGATGACCGTGGGCGACGTGGCGGCGTTCTCGGTGTACGTGGCCCGCGTGTACCAACCGTTGATCCAGCTCACCAACGCCCGGGTGGAGCTGCTCACCTCGCTGGTGAGCTTCGAGCGGGTCTTCGAGGTGCTCGACCTGCCCCTCCGGGTGGCCGACCGGCCCGACGCCCGTCCCCTGCCCATCCCGGCGGTCGGACGGGTCGAGCTGCGCGACGTGCACTTCGGATACCCGGCCCCGGCCGACGCCACCCTCGCCTCACTCCACGAGGCCGCATCGCTGTCGACCCAGGCTGCCGGAGACGTGCTGTCCGGGGTCTCGTTCGTGGCCGAGCCGGGCGAGACGGTCGCCCTCGTCGGCCCTTCGGGCGCGGGGAAGTCGACGATCGCCGCGCTCGTGTCGCGCCTGTACGACGTGGGGTGCGGCGCCGTGTTGGTCGACGACCACGACGTGCGCTCGCTCACCCAGGAGTCGTTGCGCTCGGTGATCGCCGTGGTACCCCAGGACCCGCATCTCTTCCACGACACGGTGGCGGCCAACCTCCGCTACGCCCGACCCGACGCCAGCGACGAAGAGCTCGTCGAGACGTGCCGCCGAGCGCGCATCCACGACGTGATCGCCGCCCTGCCCGATGGCTACGAGACCGTCGTCGGCGAGCGCGGCTACCGGTTCTCGGGCGGCGAGAAGCAGCGCCTGGCCATCGCCCGGGCCATGCTCAAGCGACCGGCCATCGTGATTCTCGACGAAGCGACAGCGCACCTCGATTCCGAGACCGAATCGCTCATCCAGCTGGCTCTCTCGGAGGCACTCGATGGGCGCACGGCCCTGGTGATCGCCCATCGCCTCTCGACCATCGTCACCGCCGACCGCATCGTGGTCATCGACGACGGCCGTGTGCGCGACCAGGGCACCCACGACGAGCTCCTCGCCCGGGAGGGCCTCTACGCCGACCTCTACCACACCCAGTACGACCACTGACCCGCGGGCCCACAGGGCCGCACGAGAGCCCGCCATCTCCCCGACCCCCGACGCGTTCTTTGCGGCCCCGCCGGCTCCATGCGCGGCGCGAGACGCAAAGAACGAGAGCGGTTCAGCCGCCGAAGGCGGCCACGGACGTGATGGGGCGCTCGGGCGGCGAAGAGCCGAGCGAGCCGCTGAAGTCCTGGTCGCTGAAGTTGAAGATGCCGCCGTCGGCGCTCACCATCAGATACCCGGTCCCGAAGCGGACCATGCCGGTGACGGAGGCGTTGAGGGTGCGACCGCCCATCGAGCCCCGGAACGCGGCATCGAAGGCGAACACACCGCCGTCGGACGCCACCAACCAATAGCCGATCCCGTCGGCATCGGGGACGAGCGACTGCACGGCTGAGTTGAGACGGCGGGCACCCATCGAACCCACGAAGCGGGCGTCGCCGAACGCGAAGATCCCGCCGTCCGCCGCAACGAGGTAGTACCCCCGACCCGTAGGCGTGGCGATCGAGTCGAGCACGATCCCGTTGAGCGACAAAGACACCACGTCACCGAGCCAGACCGCGTCACCGAAGGCGATGACCCGCCCCCGGGTGGTGAAGACCCAGTACCCGTTGCCGGTGGGAGTCGCCGAGATCGACGCGGCGAGCTCGCCCCGGTGCAGCCCCGACCGGTCGAGGTCGCCGAAGGGACGAGCAGTGCCGTAGGCGAACACGCGTCCCGCGGTGTCGAGCACCCAGTAGCCCCCTGTGTCTGACGTCGGCTCGAGGTCGACGGCCGCGACACCCGCAGCGGCAACAGGGGCGATCGCCGCTGACGGGTCTCCGAGGAGCCGGGCGTCGCCGAAGGGGTAGACCCGCCCGTCGCTGCCCAGCATCCAGTATCCCGAACGGCCCTTGACCCCAATGGGCGGTACCGCGGGCCCGCCCGAGTCGGTGCCCACAGCGGGCGCCGAGACGCCACGAGAATCGGTGCCGACCCCAGGCGGAGCGGGAGTGGCTCCGCCGGGCCCGGGCGGTGCAGGCGGGGTTCCCGGAGCGGGCGGGACCCCCGGAGGAGCCGGCGGCGGGGCCGGCGGAGTCGGGGGGGGAGGCGGTGGCGGTGGCGGTGGTGGCGGCAGCGGGGCCACGATCCGCACGCAGGCCGGACATCCGCCAGGATCGCCCACGGCATAGGTGACCGTCGCCGGGCGGACCCCGAGCGTGAGACCGGGCATGACGTCGACGGTCACCGTGGCCGTCGTGGTCGACGTGACGCTCACCCCGGTCACCGTGATGCCGAAGCCGAACGAGAAGACAGCCCCGGGATGCAGCTCGGTCCCGACGACACTCACCTGCTGGCCGACCGTGCCGGCGACCAACGCCGGCTCGACCGACGAGATCGACGGGAACCCCGTGGTCCGGATGAACACGTCGTAGGTGCTGTTGCTGTCGCCGCTCACCAGGGTGGTGCCGGCCGACTCGAACGCGATGGTCCGCCCGTCGTCGGCGATCACCGGAGCACGCGACGCGTGGCCGCTCTGCACACTGGTCGACGACACAGACGCACGGAAGGTGCGACCTGTCGGAAGGTCGTGGACGAAGATGTCGAAGGTGTTGTTGGTGTCGCCGGGAGCGAGATCGGGGTCGCCCGACTCGAACACCACGCGCCGGCCGTCGCCCGAGACAGCTGGGCCGCTGGCCTGGCCGGCCGACTGGGCACCGGTCACGTCGACAACGCTGGCCCTGGTGGTTCGGCCACTCGCCAGGTTGCGCACGAAGATGTCACGGAAACCGTTGCTGTCGCCGGGAACCAGGTTCCGAGCCAGCGACTCGAACGCCACAGCTGTGCCCCCGGCGCTGATCGCCGGACGGGACGATGCGCCGTTGCCCCCGGTACCCGACGACGACACCGAGGCCCGGTGCACGGCCCCGCTCTCGCGATCCTTCACGTAGATGTCGACCACGTTGTCGGCGTCGAAGGGACCAAGCGTGCCCGCGCCAGACTCGAAGGCCACGACGACGCCGTCGGCGCTGATGGTCGGGTTCGCCGACGCAGCGTTGCCAGCCGTGCCGTTCGCAGCGACCGAGACGAGCGTGGTCGTCTGCAGGGCTGCATCGCGCACGAACACGTCACCCACGCCGTTGACATCGCTGGCGACGAGCCCGTCCGAGCCCGAGGAGAAGACGACGAATCGACCGTCGGCGCTCATCGAGCCACCCGTCGACGCCACGGTCGCCTCGGTGCCTCCGGCGCCGACCGAGACCCGCTCGGTCACGCCGGCATTGAGGTCGATCCGGTAGACGTCGGCGACGCCGTTGGTGTCGGAGGCCAGCATCGCCGCATCGGTGGTGTAGGTGAGGATGCGTCCGTCGCCGTTGAGGTGGGGATCGGCGATCGGGGTGTTCCCGGCCGAGATCCGCACCACCGTGCCGGTTGCCAGGTGCTTGACGAACACGTCGGCCGTGGCGTTCGTATCGCCGACGACCAGGTTGGTGGCATCGGAGGCGAAGGCCACGACCCGTCCGTCTCCGCTCACAGCCACGTCGCCGCTCGGCCCGTTGACCTGGGAACCCTCGCTGTCGGTGCTGACGCGACTCGTGGCTCCGGGACCGGCCGCTCGCGCCGAGCCCGCGCCCACGAGCAGCGCACCGAGCACGACCACCACACAACTGACCACGCGGACCGAGCGCCTGGAGCGCGTCACGAGGGTCGAGGATGTCTGAGCGGCGCGAGACCGCGAGGAGCCGGAGAGGGTGTCACGCATGGTGCATCGGCCGACGAACCGGACACCCTGAGCGGATCCCGTCGAAATCCACCGTCCACGACCGAAGGCCGCAGACCGGATGACCGCCGCTGGTGTCGAGCCCTCCCACCAAGGGCCGAGCCCCTGAATTTCGTTCGCTCTCCGAACCCGTCGGTACCCTCCGGTGCATGGGAGAGCTCTCACTGGCCGCCGCCCGAAGCGCTGTCGAGGCCGCGGACGCGGTCGTGGAGACCGCGACGGCCCGCCTCACCCACCATGCGGCCCCCACGGGAGGGGTGCCTTCGGTCGATCTGCTCGACGAGCACCAGGTCTTCGCCTACGACCTGGCCCACGCGGCGAGCGCGGTCGAAGGCTGCCGAATCATGCTGGGATACGCCGAGCACGGTGAGCTCGAGTCGCACCTGGCCTTCGCGTCCATCGCCGATGCCATCGCCGAGCTCACGGCTCGCACGCTCGGCCGATCTGCAGCATGGGGCGCGGCGACGGCCCTCCTGGCGCCCACGATCCCCTTCCTCGAGGCCGGACGGGCGCCGGCGTTCCTCGAATCGCTGGCCGATCGCACCGCCCTGGTCGAGCCGGCCCCGAGCACCGGGCCGGCACACCTCTCCGACGAGTTCGAGCTGGCCCGCGACACCTTTCGCCGCTTCGGTGACGACAAGATCCGCCCCCACGCCGAGCACGTCCATCGCACCAACGCCGACGTACCCGAGGACGTGATCGCCGGGCTGGCCGCCATTGGTGGCTTCGGCCTCTCGGTCCCCGAGGAACACGGCGGCTTCGCCACGGGCAGCGACGCCGACTACCTGGCCATGGTCGTCGCCACCGAGGAGCTGTCACGGGCGTCGCTCGGCATCGGCGGCTCGCTCATCACCCGCCCCGAGATCCTCACCCGGGCGATCGTCAAGGGCGGTACCAACGAGCAGAAGCGCCGCTGGCTCCCGGCGATCGCCTCGGGTGAGCGGATGATCGGGGTCATGGTGACGGAGCCCGACTTCGGCTCCGACGTCGCCGGCGTCGTGACTGCGGCCGTCCCCACGGGCGACGGTCGGGGCTACCTCGTGAGCGGCGTGAAGACCTGGGCCACCTTCGCCGGGCGGGCCAACACCTTGATGCTGCTGGCCCGGACCGATCCCGACCGTTCGAAGGCGCACCGGGGCCTGTCGCTGTTCGTCGTCGACAAGCCGGTTGCCCCCGGGCACGCGTTCGCGTTCGCGCAGGACTCTGGCAGTCCCGGTCACGAGGACGGTTCGACGGGTCGCATGGAAGGTCGAGCCATCGACACGATCGGCTACCGGGGCATGCACTCCTACGAGGTGAGCTTCGACGGGTGGTTCGTGCCGGCTGAGAACCTCGTCGGCTGCGAGGCCGGCGTCGGACGGGGTTTCTACCTCCAGATGGAGGGTTTCGAGAACGGCCGCCTCCAGACCGCGGCCCGGGCCGTCGGGCTGATGGAAGCCGCGTTCGATGCCGCGGCCCGCTACGCCAAGGAGCGCAAGGTCTTCGGCGAGCCCATCGCCCGCTACCAGCTCACCAAGGTGAAGCTGGCCCGGATGGCCTTCCTCATCCAGTTTGGCCGGCAGTTCGCGTACGACGTCGCGCTACGCATGGAGAGCCCCACCGGCACGTTGGGCGCCTCGATGGTGAAGGCTTCGGTGTGCCGGGCGGCTGAGTGGGTGGCCCGCGAGGCCCAGCAGATCCACGGCGGCATGGGCTACGCCGAGGAGTTCGCCGTCTCGCGGCTGTTCGTCGACGCCCGGGTGCTGTCGATCTTCGAGGGCGCCGACGAGACCTTGTGCCTTCGGGTCATCGCCCGGCGCCTCGTCGACCAGGCCCTCGAACGGTCACGAGCGTGACGGCAGGCTCGATCGGGGCCGGGGCCGCAGCCGGGGCCGCAGCCGGGGCCGGGGCCGTTCCGGTCGTGCCGCTCGGGTTCGAGGCTGTCGGCCTGCGTCACGGCGACCGCTGGACGCTCAGCGACATCACCTGGACCGTGGCCCCGGGCGAGCGCTGGGTCGTCCTGGGCCCCAACGGCTCGGGCAAGACCACGCTCGTCCGCCTGGCCGGTGGCTGGCTGCACCCGACCACGGGGACGGTCACCGTGCTGGGCAAGCGCATCGGCCGGACCGACATCCGCACGCTGCGTACCCGCATCGCCTTCGCGTCGGCGTCGATGTCGCCGACCTTGCGCCCCTCCCTCACAGCGGCCGAGGTCGTGGTGACGGCCCGCCACGCCGCGCTCGAGACGTGGTGGCACCAGTACACGAGCGACGACCACGCCCGCGCTGCGACGCTGCTCGAACGCGTGGGCTGCGGGGCGCTGGGTGCGCGGGAGTTCGGCACCCTGTCGGAGGGCGAGCGCCAACGGGTGCTGCTGGCCCGCTCGCTCATGCCCGACCCGGAGCTGATCCTCCTCGACGAGCCGACTGCCGCGCTCGACCTCGCCGGGCGCGAGGCGCTCGTCACCCAGCTCACCGATCTGGCCGGCGACCCGGCCGTCCCCCCGATCGTGTTCATCACCCACCACGTCGAGGAGATCCCGCCCGGCTTCACCCACGCTCTGGTGCTCAAGGCCGGACGGGTTCTGGCGTCGGGCCCGATCCCCGAGGTGCTCACCGCCGAAGTGCTCGGCACGGCCTACGACCTCGCAGTCCGGCTGGAACGCCAGAACGGCCGCTACTGGGCCTGGGCGGCCGACCGCTGACGCTCGCTCCGCCCCGCTCGACCGGCTCAGCGCATCGGACCGGTGTGGTGGTGGGGGGCGACGAGGCAGGCCTGGCCGTGGACCTGATGGCGCTTGTGCAACCAGATCGTCGTCTCGCGATGGGAACGTTCGATGAGCTGGGCCGATTTCGAGAAGTCGACAGGGCTCACGTCGACGGGACACAACGGGGGGATCACGTGCAGTTCCACGTGGTCCTCGAAGCGTTCGATGTCGAAGCTGAGCCGCTGGGCGACGAGCAACGAGAGCGCCTGCAGCACCATCCCCAATGCTCCCTTGGGCGGGAGGGATAGCCCGCACGCGTAGCCCGTCGGCAACACGAAGATCCGGGTCGCACCGAGGGCCACGGCGTTCGACACCGGCGTGTTGTCGGCGACGCCACCGTCCATGAGCGCGCGCCCGTCGATCGTGACCGGCGGGAAGACCCCGGGGATGGCTGTACTGGCGAGGAGCGCTTCCACCGCCGGACCCCGCGACAGGACCACCTCGTCGCCGTGGGTCACCTCGGTCGCCACCACGTGGAGCGGGACGCGGGCGTTCTCGAGGCGGTCGAGCCGGAGCCGCTTCACGAGGATCGACCGCAGGCCGTCGTTGGGGACGAGGGAGTTGCGTCGACCCATGAACCCGGTGAGCCCGGCCAGCGGGCGAAGGGGGAACACGTCGTTACGACCGAGCGAGCGCCACAGCTCCGACAGCGAGACGATGCCTTGGCGCCCAGGGTAGGTGGCCACCCACGCGGCGTTGAGCGCGCCGACCGAGGAGCCGATCACGAAGTCGGGGTCGATACCGTGCTCGGTGAGCGCCGCGAGCATGCCGACCTGGACCGAGCCCAGACTGGCTCCTCCCGACAGCACGAACGCAGTTGTCATCGACGGCAGCTTCCCACAGGCGGTCCGGGGCGGGCACGGGCCGGCACGACACAATGTCCGCCATGGCCGAGATCTACACCCATGGGCATCAGGAATCGGTGCTGCGCTCGCACCGTTGGCGTACAGCGGCGAACTCGGCCGGTTACCTGCTCGACGAGCTCACGGCGGGGATGTCGTTGCTCGATGTGGGGTGCGGGCCTGGGACCATCACCGCCGATCTGGCCGCGCTCCTCGCGCCCGGGCGGGTCGTGGGCGTCGACGTCTCGCAGGACGTCATCGAGGACGCCCGGGCCCTGGCCCGCGATCGGGCCGTCACCAATCTCGAGCTCGTCGCCGGCGACTTCCGCACGCTCACGCTGGGAACGGCTGGTGAGCCCCGGCACTTCGACGTGGTGCACGCACATCAGGTGCTCCAGCATCTCCAAGATCCGGTCGACGGGTTGCGGGCCATGGCCCGGCTGGCCCGTCCGGGTTCGGGGATCGTCGCCGCTCGCGACAGCGACTACTCCACGTTCGCCTGGGCGCCCGACGCCGCGGCCCTCGACCGGTGGCGTGAGATCTACATCGCGGTCACGCGACACAACGGCGCAGAAGCTCGTGCCGGACGGTTCCTCCTGGGCTGGGCGCAGCGGGCCGGGCTGAGCGACGTGCGCTACACGACCTCCACGTGGACCTACGCCACGCCCGACGAGCGAGCCTGGTGGGCGAACCTGTGGGCCGACCGCACGGTGGGCTCGTCGTTCGCCGAGCAGGCCGTCGCCTACGGCTACGCCACCGCCGACGAGCTGGCCTCGATCGCCGAGGGCTGGCGGGCCTGGGCCACCGAGGCCGATGCCGTGTTCGTCGTGCTCCACGGCGAGATCGTGGGCCGGGTCTGAACGTTCAGTCGGCGCTGCGCTTCATGCCCGCCCGTGAGCCCCGGGTCACGAACTTGGTCGCCATCTTGCGCGACGCCTCGTCGATCATCTCGTCACCGAACATCACGGCGCCCTTGCGCTCGCTCCCCATGGTGGCGCGCTCGTAGGCGTCGAGGATGTCGAACGCCCGGTCGAACTGCTCCTGCGTGGGCGTGAAGATCTCGTTGATGACCGGGATCTGATCGGGGTGCAGCGACCACTTGCCGTCGTAGCCGAGGATGCGGGTGCGCATCGTGTAGTCGCGCAGCGCCTCCAGGTCGCGGATCTTGAGGAACGGCCCGTCGATCACCTGGAGCCCGTTGGCTCGTCCGGCCATGAGGATCTTCGAGAACACGTAGTGGAAGTGATCGCCCGGGTACTCGGGGATCTGCACCCCGCCGGTGAGGACGGGCATCTCGGCCGACGCCGCGAAATCGGCCGGGCCGAAGATGATCGTCTCGAGGCGGGTCGACGCAGCGCAGATCTCCTCGACGTTGATGAGCCCCCGAGCCGTCTCGATCTGAGCCTCGATCCCGATACGCCGGCCGTGCCCGTTGGCCTTCTCGATCTGGGTGAGCAACAGATCGAGCGCCACCACCTGCGCTGCCGTCTCGACCTTGGGCAGCATGATCTCGTCGAGCCGCTCCCCCGCGCCTTCGACCACTTCGATGACGTCTCGATACGTGAACTCCGTGTCCCACGAGTTGACACGCACGCACAGGACCGTGTCGCCCCAGTCGTGATCGCGAATCGCCTGCACCACCTTGGCCCGCGCCGGTTCCTTCTCGAGTGGCGAGACGGAGTCCTCGAGGTCGAGGAACACCATGTCGGCGCCGAGACCGGGAGCCTTCGCCAGCATCTTCTCCGACGATCCCGGCGTCGCATGACAGGTGCGTCGCGGGAGGTGGCGGGTGCGTTCGCTCATGCGTTCAGGCTACCGACGACCGCCCACACCCACCCCACACCGGCGGGCCGGCGGGCCGGCGGGGCTGATCGGGGCTGCTCATGGTGCTCAGGCCAGGCCGAGGATGCGGGCCATCGTGGGGGGAAGGCCGTCATCGCCCTTGGCGACCATCGCCGCTCGCTCGATGTTGATGGGGTCGTAGAGCCGGCATCCCCAGGCGTCCCATGGTCCCGCGGGAAGCGCCGAGCCGTCGGCATCGACGCAGGCCCGGAGATAGCCCTGGAGCGTCGCCAGCTCGGCGGCGGTACCGATGGGACCGTGCCCAGGGACGATCGTCTCGGCGAGGTCGCCGATCACGTCGAGCACGTCGGCCCACTGGGCCGGATCGCCTTGGAAGCACAGAGGGGTCACGCCGAACCAGGCCAGCCCGCCGGCGAAGAGCACGTCGGCGTCGGAGACCAGCACCAGGAGGTCACCCGGCGTGTGCCCGGCCGCCGGGAGCACCTCGATCCGGGGGGTGAGCTCGACGGCCGTGTCGATCACGTGGGTCACCGGTCGCGTGAAGCCCAGGCGACGGCGGGTGGGTGCGGCGATCTCCTCGTTCTGCAGCTCCTCCCGTCGACGCGACATCTCGTCGAACTCGACGGCGTACTCCGGCAGGAACGCCTTGTACGCGTTGATGTTCGGCTCCTGGTCGAGCAGCATCGACGTGTGGGGCGAGCCGTACACCGCCGCCAGCCGGAAGCGCCACGAACCCCCGACGGACTCGATGTGCGAGCTGGTCAGGATGAGCCGGCGGACGGGTATCCGCAGTGCGTCCACGGCGGCCCCGAAGGGCTCCCACTGCGACGGCGCCATGAGCGCGTCGACCACCGTGAGCTCCGCGCCGTCGCGGACGACGCCGGCGTTGGTGACCCCGAAGCCACCCACCGGCTGGACCCAGGCCCAGACCCCGTCGGCGATCTCCCGGAGTGACGCCGTCTCGCCGCTACGTGCCGTGCCGTCACGATCGCCCCGCCCACCTCGCGCCATGGCCCGAGGGTATCCGCGCCTCGGCGCCGGTGAGCCGGTCGAGTCGGGTAGGGAACTAGCATCCGATGGCTGACGGACCGCCTCTCGCGACCGCTGTTCGCGACCGCATTCGAGAGCCCGAAGACATCCCGAAGGACGCTCCTGCCGTGGCCAAGACCGCCGATCCTCAGACGCCCGTCACGACGATCAAGGGTGTCACCCGCACCCTCGACGACTGGCTCACGTCGGGCCAGCTGTGCCTCTTCGTGCTGCCGTCGTGGCCCGAGGCATCGCAGTACGTGCCCCTGACGCAGCGGGCCTTCAAGGTCTTCCGCGAGTCGGACGCCCGGTGCGTGATCATGGTGATGGGATCCGAGCTCCAGGCTCGACGGGTGCTCGGCGCCACCGCCGACTCCGACACCGTCTGGCTCGATCCCGACGGCACCATCACCAAGCAGCTCGGCGTCGCCCGCACGCCGGCGTTCGTCCACGTGCAGTCCGACGCATCGGTGGCCGCGATCGCCGACGGTTGGAACCCCGCCGAGTGGCAGCGGATCGCCAACAGCCTGGCCACGTCCCTGCGCTGGACCAAGCCCATCTACCCCGAGCCCCGCGACCCCGAGCCCAACCCCGGCTGGGACGTGTGACCACGGTGGCGTCGCCAGCCGACACACCGGTCCGGCTCACGTCGTTCAGCCACGGCGCAGGGTGTGCGTGCAAGCTCTCACCCGCCGACCTGCACCACGTGCTGGGCATGGTGAAGGGCCTCGCCAAGCCCGACGACCCCAACCTCCTCGTCGGCCTCGACACGAGCGACGACGCCGCCGTCTACCGGTTGCGCGACGACCTGGCGATCGTGCTCACCACCGACTTCTTCACCCCCATCGTCGACGATCCCTACGACTGGGGCCGGATCGCCGCCGCCAACGCCCTCTCTGACGTGTACGCCATGGGCGCCACGCCGCTCATCGCGCTCAACCTCGTCGGCTGGCCTCGCGAAGGGCTGGCCTTCGAGCTCCTGGCCCGTGTCCTCGATGGCGGTGCCGACGTGGCGAAGGCTGCCGGCGCGCTCGTGGTCGGTGGACACTCGATCGATGATGCCGAGCCCAAGTACGGCATGGCGGTCGTGGGAACCGTGCATCCCGACCGGGTGATGGCCAACCGGGGGGCCCGCCCGGGTGACGCGCTCGTGCTCACCAAGCCCATCGGCCTCGGCGTGATCTCGACGGCGTTGAAGCGGGGCGCGGCCACCGACGAGCTCCTGGCGACGGCCGTCCGGGTCATGACCACCCTGAACGCCGGTGCCCGCGATGCCGTCGTGGTCGTGGGCATCGCCGGACCGGGCGCCCTCGATGCGCCCATCCATGCCGGCACCGACGTGACCGGCTTCGGGCTCCTCGGCCATCTCAGGGAGCTGGTCCGAGCGTCGGGCGTGGGCGCCGAGCTCGATCTCGAACGGGTGCCCGTCATCGGCGGCGTGCGCGAGCTCATTGCGGCCGGGATGGTCGCCGGCGGTACCCAGCGCAACCATGCGTACGTGTCGCCGGCGGTCGAGTGGGGCGATCTCGCGCTCGACGAGCAGTACCTGCTGGCCGACGCCCAGACCTCGGGTGGCCTGCTCGTCTCGTGCGATCCCGACGCCGTCGACGATCTCGTCGCCGAGCTGCTCGCTGCGGGCACGCTCGCCGCCGCCGAGATCGGCCTCGTCACCACCGACGCCGGCCGTATCACGATCATCTCCTGAGCCCCAACCCCCAAACCCCCCAACCCAGCGAAATTTGTGCAGAAATCGTCGCCTGGCGACGATTTCTGCACAAATTTGGTGAGGGGCTACGGGATGACGAGCATGCCGAGCTCGGCTTCGATCTGCTGGCGGGGCTTAGCTCCGAGCACCTGGCGCTCGAGACGGCCGTTGCGGAACATGGCGATGAGCGGGATCGACTGGACCTTGAAGGCCTGGGCCAGCTCGGGGTTCTCGTCGATGTTGACCTTCACGACCTTGTAGGCGCCGCCTCGCATCGACGCGATCTGGGCCAGCACCGGTGCGACCTGCTTGCATGGGCCGCACCACGGGGCCCAGAAGTCGACGATCACGGGCACGTCGGAGCGCAGCACCTCGTCCTCGAACGTGCGGGTCGTGACCGACTTGATCGGGCCGTCGTCGGCGTCGGCGTCGGCGTCGGCCTCACCGGCGTCCGGGGGCACCGTGGCCGAGACCGGTAGCGGAGCGTCGGGACGCTCGCCCGCCTCGACCGCGTCGAGCCAGGCCTTGAGCTCCTCGATCTCCTCGAGGGCCACCTGGTGCTGCATCTTGTACTCGCGGTACACGAGCGGGATCCCGTGCTCCTTCAGGGTGATGGCCGCCTTGCGGCCCCGCTCGAGCGGGAGCATCGGATCCTGGGTGCCGTGGGCCACGAAGGCCGGCGGCAGGCCGTCGTCGCCGAAGGCGTACGCCAACCCGGCGACGTCGTCGAGCATGAAGCTCGACAGGGCCACCACACCGGCCGGCCGCGGCCTGGCCGAGATGCGGTAGCCGAGCGCGTAGGCCATCGAGCCACCCTGGGAGAAGCCGGCGATGATGGCCGTCGAGCGGTCGAGGCCGTGCTCGATGCACTGGGCATCGAGCAGGTCGTCGAGGGCGTCGAGCGTGACGAGGAATCCCGCCGTGTCGAACTGCTCCTCGTTCATCAGCTCGTACCACGAGTACCCCGCGCCCGGGACCTTCAGCGGCCCCTGGGGGCACACGATCAGCAGGTGCCCGTTGGGGTCGAGGTACGGGGCGAGCGCGGCGAGGTCGCGCTCGTCAGAACCGAACCCGTGCATCAGGAGCATCAGGCGCTTGGGGGTGAGGCTCTGCTTGACGACGTTCGTGACGAGTTCCATGGCGCCCGAGGTTATTCGGTCGACGACCGCTCCCGGGCGTTGACGGGCGGTCGACGGTCGGCCCAGGGTGCGGCAGCCTCGAGCTGCGACGCCAGCCGGATCAGCACATCCTCGCGTCCGTCGTCGGCGACGAGCTGCACGCCGATGGGGAGCGCGCCGACCGTCGGCGTGGCCGTCGACCATCCCAATGGCAACGACACCGCCGGCTGACCGGTGACGTTCCACGGCGAGGTGAGGCTGGCCACGCGTGCGATGACCGGCAGCAGGGTCTCCAACGGAAGGTTGGGCGAGCCCGTTCCCAGCTCGATGGCGGGCGCGGGCATGGTCGCCGTCACGAGCACGTCGAAGCCACTCGCCCACCAGGCGGCCATGCGTCGGCACCAGGCGTTGGCGATCTCTTCGGCCTCGAGCTGCTCGACGACGGTGCGCGCTCGGCCGTGCTCGGCCATCCACCAGTTGGCCGGCTCCACGTCGTCGGGACCGATCGGCACGCCGACCCGGCGACTCCACCGGTCGAGGTCGCGGGCCACCGCCGAGCCGAGCCCGGCCATCCCAGCCAGGTGGTCACCATCGAAGAACGCCTGCGGGTACGACGCCTCCACGTGGTGCCCCAACTCCTCGAGGAGACGGCCGACGGCATCGACGGTCGCCACAACCTCGTGGTCGGTGGTGGGAACGCCCGGGAGCACACCGATGCGCAGATGGCCGGGATCGGCTCCCACCTCAGAAGCGAAGGGACGTATGGGTGGCACGGCGGCGTAGGGATCGCCGGGGGCCCGTCCGGCGATGGCGTCGAGGACAGCTGCCGTGTCGCGCACCGAGCGGGTGAGCACGTGCTCGTGGGTGAGGTTGCCCCAGTACTCCCCGAAGCCCGGTCCCAGCGTGGAACGGGCCCGGGTGGGCTTGAGCCCCACGAGCCCACACGCCGCCGCCGGGATGCGGATCGATCCGCCCATGTCGTTGCCGTGGGCGACCGGTACGAGTCCGGCAGCGACCGCGGCCGCGGAGCCTCCCGACGAACCGCCGGGCGAACGCCCGAGATCCCAAGGGTTTCGTGTTGCACCGAACGCCAGCGGCTCGGTCGTGGCCGAGGTGGCCAGCTCGGGCGCATTGGTCTTGCCGACGAACACGAACCCCGCGGCTCGGAACCGGGCGGCCAGGAAGGTGTCGGTGGGCTCGGTCCAGTCGCGGTCCTTGAGGAACTGCATCCCACAGGTGAACGGATCGCCAGCCGAGTGGCAGACGGCGTTCTTGAGCAGGAACGGCACGCCCCGGAACGGCCCGTCGCCCAGCGCCAGCGCGGGATCTGCGGCCCGTCCGGAGGCGACCTCCCGCGCCCGGTCGAAGGTGGTGTGCACAACGGCGTTGAGCGTCGGGTCGAGCCGCTCGATCCGTTCGATGGCGCTCTCGACGAGGTCGAGGGGCGTCACCTCACCGCGGCGCACGAGGTCGGCCTGGGCGGTGGCATCGAGGAACGGGTCGATCATGCCGGCAAGGTACGCCCGCGCGACCATGGCCGTCATGCGCCTCGGATTGAACGTCGGATACTGGGCTTCCTCGAAGCAAGACCACGTCCCCATCGTGCGGGAGGCCGAGAGCCTCGGCTACGACTCGGTGTGGATGGCCGAGGCCTACGGCGGCGACGTCGTCACCGGCCTCACCTGGCTGGCGGCCAAGACCGAGCGGATCAAGGTGGGCTCGGCGATCATGCAGATCCCCGCCCGCACGCCGGCGATGACCGCCATGACCGCCGTCGGTCTCGACATGATCTCCGGAGGCCGTTTCCTGCTCGGGCTCGGTGTCTCGGGGCCCCAGGTCGCCGAGGGCTGGCACGGCGTTCCGTACGGCAAGCCCATCGGCCGCACCCGCGAGTACGTCGAGATCGTCCGGACCATCCTGGCCCGCGAGAAGCCGCTCGAGCACCACGGCGAGCACTACGACATCCCGTACACGGGCCCGGGCGCGACCGGTCTGGGCAAGCCACTCAAGCTCATCGTGCACCCCGAGCGCGCCGACGTGCCGATCTACCTCGCAGCCATCGGGCCGAAGAACGTCGAGCTGGCTGGAGAGATCGCCGACGGTCTGCTGCCGATCTTCTTCTCCCCCAAGCGTTTCCTCGACGTGTACGGCCCGGCCCTCGAGTCCGGCTTCGACAAGGCCCGCGCGACGACGGGCGTCACCAAGGGATTCGTCGGTGACCGCCCATTCGACCTCGCGGCGTCGTGCACGGTCGTGCTCGGCGACGACGTGGAGCAGTGCCGCGACTCGGTGAAGCCCACGATCGCCCTGTACGTCGGAGGCATGGGCGCCGTCGGGTCGAACTTCTACAACGACCTGGCCTGCCGCTACGGCTTCGAGGGGCAAGCCAAGACGATCCAGGAGCTGTTCCTCGGCGGCGACCGCGCCGGGGCCGTCGCCGCGGTCCCCGACGAGCTCGTCGACGAGGTCGCGTTGTGTGGGCCGCGCTCACGCATCGCCGACCGCTTCGCCGAGTGGAAGGCCTCGCCCGTGGGCACGTTGAACCTCAACGTCAACGGTGTCGAAGCCTTGCGGCTCATGGCCGAACTGGCCCTGTAGCCGCTTCCCGGGGAGTCAGCGTGACCGACGGAGCCGGTGTGACCGACAGCGCCGACGCCGAGCCGGCCGAGCCCG
>VFJJ01000200.1 GCA_009886115.1 Actinomycetota bacterium | reverse complement strand
GAGGTTGACGCTCCGCGATCCGACCAGAAGCGCTCGGCCGGCCGGCTGCGCCCCACGAACCGGGCATATCGCTCGAGCAGCTCGGGCGAGTCGGGACCGAAGACCGTCTCGAGTTGCGAGCGGTAGCAGGCCACGGCTCGCGACTTCGCCGCGAGGTCCTCCTCGTCGAGCTCCTCGAGCCACGGGTGGAGCCCGGCCACCGGGGCCGTCGCGACGCCGCCGGCCCGAGCGACGTAGGGGAGATCCTCATACCGGTCGATCGGTGTCCCGAGGCCGTCGAGTGCCTGCCTGACGACCACGTGGTCGACGTGGCCCCCGGCGCCGAGGGGCCCGAACACCTTCGGGGCGCTTCCGAACGTCGCGGTCAGGGTCTCGATCAGACCCCCGATGGCCGTGGCGACCGTGGCGATCAGGCCGTGGTCGAGGGTGTGGAGCCACCCGCTCGATGTCGACGTCCAGTCGGGGTAGCGCGGCTCGCCGCGATGATCGGTCCGATAGACGGCATCGATGAAGTCGAGGTGGACGGGGCTCACCCGGTCACCGCCGAGCTCGGAGGCCGCAGCCCGGTCCTCGGCCCGGCGGGCCTCGATGGGCTCCGCGCCGAGACCCCAGGCGAGGTGGAGCTCGCCGGCGAAGGGCGAAAGCGATCCGGCGGGGCGTTCGCCGGCGAAAACCGTGGCCACCGTGATGCGATGGCCGAGCCGCGCGAGACGGTGCACCGTGGCCCCGGCCGAGAGCGCGACGTCATCGAGATGCGGCGAGACGAACAACGCCGGAACGGGCTCGACACGCTCACTTCGAGGGGGCACATCGACACCGTACCGGTGGGGTCGGAAACGGGCCGTAGACTTCGGAGGCCATGGCGGCGACGGCGCCGCTGTGGGCGTCGCCGGTCGAGTCGACGTTCTCGGGAGGGCACGAGTGAGGATCGCCATCGGGTGCGACCATGCCGGGTTCGCGCTCAAGCAGGTGCTCGTCGAGCACTGCCGGGCGTGGGGTCACGAGGTTGCCGACCTGGGGACGTACTCGGAGGAGGCGGTCGACTACCCGCCGATCTGCGCGGCCGTGGGTCGAGCGGTCGTGGGCGGTCAGGCCGATCGTGGGATCGTGCTCGGCGGCAGTGGCCAGGGTGAGCAGATCGCGGCCAACAAGGTCCGTGGCGTCCGGGCCGCGTTGTGCAACGACCTCTTCACGGCCCGCCTGGGCCGCAGCCACAACGACGCCAACGTGCTCTCGATGGGGGGCCGCATCGTGGGCCTCGGGCTGGCCGAGGAGATCCTGCGGATCTTCCTCGAGACCCCGTTCGAGGGGGGGCGCCACCAACGCCGCATCGAGCTGGTCGCCGAGATCGAAGCCCAGGAATCCCAGGAATCCCAGCACACCCTGCACACCCAGAATGCCCAGAAAGCCCAGCGGTCACAGGAGACACTGTCGTCATGACGTCTGATTCGAGCCCCGCTCCCAGCCGAGTCCGCGATCTCTCCACGGTCGATCCCGAGATCGCCTCCATCGTCGGGCGCGAGATCGTTCGGCAGAACACCACCATCCAACTCATCGCCAGCGAGAACTTCACCTCGCCAGCGGTGATGGAGGCCATGGGGACGGTCCTCACCAACAAGTACTCCGAGGGCTACCCGGCCAAGCGGTACTACGGCGGGAACCTGATCGTCGACGAGGCCGAGGAGCTGGCCCGGAGCCGCGCCCGCGAGCTCTTCGGGGCCGAGCACGCCAACGTGCAGCCCCATGCCGGGGCCGTGGCGAACATGGCCGTGTACCAGGCGCTGCTCAAGCCGGGCGACAAGGTCATGGGGATGCGACTCGATCAGGGCGGGCACCTCACCCACGGATCACCGGTCAACTTCAGCGGCATCATGTACGACTTCGTCTCCTACGGCGTCGACGAAACGACCGAGATGCTCGACTACGACGTCATCCGCTCACTTGCGGTGCGCGAGCGACCCCGGGCCATCGTGGCCGGAGCCACGGCCTACCCGCGCCTCATCGACTTCGCGGCCTTCCGCTCGATCGCCGACGAGATCGGAGCGCTCCTGATCGTCGACGCGGCGCACATCGCTGGTCTCGTCGCCGGCGGCGCGCATCCCACGCCGGTCCCGCACGCCGACGTCGTCAGCTTCACGACGCACAAGACGCTGCGGGGGCCGAGGGGCGCAGCGATCGTCTCGCGGGCCGAGCACGGTGCGTCGATCGACAAGGCTGTGTTCCCCGGCTTGCAGGGCGGGCCGATGATGCACGTCATCGCGGCCAAGGCCGTGGCCTTCAGGGAAGCGCTCGCGCCGTCGTTTCGCGACTATGCGGCCCGGGTCGTCACCAACGCCGTCGCGCTGGCCGCGGCGCTCACCGACGAGGGGTTCCGCATCGTCTCGGGCGGCACCGACAACCACCTCATGCTCGTCGACCTCCGTCCCTTCGGGGTCACCGGCAAGGTGGCCCAGGAGGCGCTCGACACCGCGGGTATCACCTGCAACAAGAACCAGATCCCCAACGACCCCGAGAAGCCGTTCGTCACGAGCGGCCTGCGCCTGGGAACCGCCGCTGTCACCACCGCCGGGATGGGCGTCGGCGAGATGAGCGAGGTCGCCCGTCTCATCGCCCGGGCGTTGCGCGGTGTGGGCGATGAATCGGTGCGCCGGGGCGTGCTGGCCGAGGTGCACGAACTGTGCGGGCGCTTCACGCCCTACCCCGAGCTCGTCGGCTGATCCGATCGATGGTTCCCTCCGAGCGGCGGTCGGCTCGACCGACACCGACCCCGCTCGGCGCGCGAGGCTGAGGGGGAATGGGCGGCTACTCGATCGTGCTCGCCGTCTCGGCGCTGGTGACGCTCCTCGTCACCCCTCTGGTGCGGCGACTCGCGCTCCGGTTCGGCGCCGTCGCGCCGGCGGGCGACGCCCGGCACATCCACGACGAGGCCGTTCCCACCCTGGGCGGCGTGGCGATGTTCGTGGGGTTCGCGGTGGCGCTGGCCGTCGCCAGCCGCATCCCCCAGTTCAAGGAGATCTTCCACGACACCTCCGAGCCGCTCGGGGTGCTGCTCGCCGCCGGGGTGATGCTCGTCGTCGGGATGCTCGACGATCTCCGTGAGGTGTCGCCCCCGGCCAAGATCGCCGGCCAGGTGCTGGCGGCGAGCGTCTTGTACATGCTCGGCGTCACCATGATCTACTTCCGCGTCCCGTTCGTCGACGACGTGTTCGTGCTCTCGGCCAACTGGCAGTTCCTCGTCACCGTGGCCTGGGTCGTGGTGATGGCCAACGCCATCAACCTCATCGACGGTCTCGACGGTCTCGCGGCGGGCATCGTCGCCATCGGCGGCGCCGCGCTGTTCCTCTACGACGACAGGTTGTTCAAGAAGGGCCTGTTGCCCGGAGGCAACCTCGGACCGCTCATCGCCTGCCTGGCTGTCGGGGTGTGCGTGGGGTTCCTGCCCTGGAACTTCCATCGGGCCAAGATCTTCATGGGCGACGCCGGTGCCCTGTTCCTCGGTCTGCTCATGGCGTCGAGCACCTCGGTGGTGGCTGGCCGCGCCGAGCAGCCGCTCACCGGCCAGACCGGTCAGACCTATTTCTTCCTTGCGCCGCTCGTGATCCCGTTGGTGATCCTGGGCGTGCCCCTCCTCGACACCGTGTTCGCGTTCGTGCGGCGGGTGGCGCGCCGCACGTCGTTCGCCGCCGCCGACCGCGAGCACCTCCATCATCGGCTGGTCCGCCTGGGTCATGGACATCGCCGGGCGGTGGTCATCCTCTGGTGCTGGACGGCCGTCCTGTCGGCCGTGGTCCTCCTGCCCACCTACGAGATCGGCGACGGCCTCCAGATGATGGTGCCGCTGGTGTTCGCCGCCCTGGCGTTGCTGCTGTACGCGGTGTTCCATCCTGGCGCTCGCGAGCGCCGCCTCGAAGCGGCGCGCGCGCACCATCCCACCGGCCGCATCGAGCCCGCCACGGTCGCGCTCGATGACACGGTCGCGCTCGACCAGCACGATGGCCCCGGCGGCGAAGTCATCGCCCTCGACGACCACCGCAAGATCGCCGAACGCTGAAGTTCTCTCTGGACGTGGGCGTGGCAGTGAGGGGGTAGGCCCCGATCCGCACTGGCGGATGGCCGAAAGCCGGTGGGCCCCGCAGAATGACGCAGAGTTGGAAGCGGCCGGAAACGATCGTCTAGTTTGAGCGTGGTTTCACAAGCCGCTTCGCCATGGGGCGTTGCCTGCGTTTGCACACGGGGAGTAGCGACGCGCATGAGCCAGGCCGACCAGCACGCACAGCGCCAGGCGCGCTACGGCGGCATGGGCGATGGCCTGTCGTTGTCGATCGAGCTGGTGGTCGTTCCCACCCTGTTCGGGCTGCTCGGATGGTGGCTCGACGGTGTGTTCGGTATCCGTCCGGTGCTGTTCGTCATCTTGCTCGTCGGTGGAGTGGTCGGCGCGGTGGCCCGGGTGTACTTCGCCTACGCCATCTCGATGACCGTGCAGGAGAAGGGAAAGCCGTGGACCAGGTCCCGGCCGTAGAGCGTCAGATCGCCCGTGATCTCGCCCGGCACGCGTTGCTCGCGTCACCGGTCGTCGTCGTCGTCGCCGGTCTGATCCGGGGCGCCGACGGCGCGTGGAGCGCGGCCATTGCCATGGCCATCGTGCTCGGGAACTTCTTGGCGGCTGCTGCGCTGCAGTCGTGGGGCGCGTCGATCTCCCCCGGGGTCGCGGGCGGTGCCGTGCTCGGGGGTTACATCATCCGTATCGCCGTGATGTTCGGCTCGGCCTTCGCGCTGCGTGAGGTTGGCTTCATCGACATCGAGGCGCTCGTCATCACCATGGCCATCGCCCACCTGGCGCTGCTGTTCTGGGAGCTGCACTCGGTGCGGCTCTCGTTCGCCGAACCCGGCCTGCGCGTGCGCCGGCCGTCCCCCGTCCCAGCGGTGAAGGAGTGACGGTGCACGTGCTCGCCCTCGACGTCCCGCCGGTCAGCCACCTGTTCGAGTGGCAGGCGTTCGGCGCCGGGTTCAACAAGACCGCCATCATCATGGTGCTGGCCACGCTGTGCGTGCTGGTCGTCTTCGGCCTGGGCACGCGGCCCCGGGCGCTCGTGCCGACCGGCCTGCAGAACGTGGCCGAGGCCGGTTTCGAACTCGTTGAGAAGAACATTGCCGGCGAGGTCATGGGCCACGCCGGGCGCAAATGGGCTCCCTACCTGTCAGCGTTGTTCTTCTTCATCTTCTTCTGCAACATCTGGTCGATCATCCCGGTGATCCAGTTCCCCGCCACGTCGCGCATCGCGCTCACCGGCCTGCTGGCCATTCTGACCTGGATCCTCATGGTGTTCATGGGATTCAAGAAGCAGGGCTTCGCCTACCTGGGCCACATCGTCTGGCCCCGCAACGTCCCGCTCGCCCTGCGCTGGCTGGTGGGGTTCATTGAACTGTTCTCGGTGTTCCTCGTCCGGCCGTTCTCGCTGGCAGTTCGACTGTTCGCCAACCTGGTCGCCGGTCACGTGTTGTTGACGCTGGCCGCGATCATGAGTGCCGCTTTGTGGATCACCGAGCCGACGGCGATCGCGCTCCCAGGGCCGATCCTGTTGGGCGTCGCCATGACCGGCTTCGAGATCCTGGTGGCCGTGCTCCAGGCGTACATCTTCACGATGCTGACCGCCGTGTACCTCAACGAATCGCTGCACCCCGAGCACTGAGCTCTGTGCTTTGAGAACCGAACACCGAGTACCGAACCACCCGAGGCCATTCCCTACTGCAGGAGCCTGTTGACCATGAGCCTGATGCACGCCGTGATCGTCATCGCCGAGGTGACCGGCGAACTCTCGAACCTGAACAAGGGCCTGGCCGCCGTGGGCTATGGCCTTGCGGCCATCGGGCCCGGCGCCGGCATCGGCATCGTCGTCGGCAACGCCGTGCAGGCGATGGCCCGCCAGCCTGAGTCGGCCGGTATGGTCCGCACGACGATGTTCCTCGGCATCGCGTTCGCCGAGGCGTTGGCCCTGATCGGTTTCGTGCTCGTCTTCCTCACCGGCAGCTGAGCCGACGATGCGGTTGACCGACACGATGCGGTTGACAGACACCATGGAGCCGTTCGGCGCCTCGGCACTGCCCGGCCGGGCGCGGCCCTCGGGCCGGCGCGCTGTCCGTACCGCCCTGGCCGTGGGTGCAGTGGCGCTCCTGGCCCTGGCCGGTCCATTCGGTGTTGCCGCCGGTGCCCAGGAGGGCGAGGGCGCCACGGTGCCGGCGGAAGGTGTCGAGCTCGACCCCTTCCAGGAGGAGTGTCTCCACCTCCTCAACGAGGGCGGTACCGTCGAGGACTGTCACAGCTCGCCGAAGAAGTTCCTCCCCGAGACCAACGAGATCATCTGGGGATCGATCTTCTTCGTCGTCGTGGCGTCGATGATGGTGAAGTTCGCCGGGCCGGCCGCCAAGAAGGCCATGGCGGCGCGCACCGAGCGGATCCGAAGCGAGATCGAGCGGGCCGAGCAGTCGCGAGCCGAGGGTGTCGCTGTGCTCGCTGAGGCTCAGGGGCGCGTCGGTGATGCCGGTGCCGAGCGGCAGCGCATCCTGGCCGAGGCCAGGGAGCAGGCCGAGGTGCTACGCCGCGAGCTGGTCGCCCGAGCCGAGACCGATGCCGCGGCGACCCGGGCGCGAGCCACCGCCGATTCCCGTCTGGCGTCGGAGCGGGCCCAGGCCGACCTGCGCACCCGAGTGACGGGCCTCTCGGTCGATGTGGCCGAGCGAGTCGTCGAGCGCAGCCTCGACCTCGACACGCAGCGGGCGTTGGTGGAGCGGTACATCGAGCAGGTCGGCAACCGGCAGAACTGATGAGCCAGGAGTTGCAGTTCATGCGCAGAGTGCGGTTCCTACTGGTCTCGACGATCATGGCCGGGGCCGTCGTCGCCTTGGCGGCCGGCGGTGTCGCCCACGGCCAGACCACCGAGACGACGACCGAGGCGCCCGCTGACGAGCCTGAGGGCGCCGGGGAGGACGCCGAGCACGAGCCCGTAGCTCCACTCGGCCCCGACGAGCAGGAATGCCTCGAGATCATCGAGACCGGTGGATCGATCGAGGACTGTGCCGACAAGCCCAGCCCGATCCTACCCCAGCTCAACGAGCTGATCTGGGCGGTGATCCTCTTCGGGCTCGTCGCCATCTTCATGATGACCTTCGCTGCTCCTCGCCTCCGCAGCATCGTCGAAGCCCGTGAGGCCAAGGTGCGCGGCGATCTCGAGGGTGCGGAGCAGGCTCGCACCCAGGCCGTCACCGTGGTCGCCGAGTACGACAAGGCTGTCGCGGCGGCCCGGGCCGAGGCCAACGTCATCCTCGAGCAGGCCCGCGCCGAAGCAGACCTTGTTCGCCGGGATCTCATGGCCAGCGCCGAGGCCGACGCCGCGGCCGAGCGGGAACGGACGTCCACAGCCGTACGGGCGTCCACCGAGCAGGCCATGATCGAGCTCCGGGCACCGATCGCCGCGTTGTCGGTGGAGCTGGCCTCCAAGGTGGTCGAACGCACCGTCGACGCCACGGCGAGCCAGGGCGTGGTCGACGAGTATCTGAGCCGGAGCGTGTGAGGACGCCATGTCGGATGAACGCACGCAGGTTTACGCCCAGGCATTCTTCGCCATCGCCTCAGCCGAGAACGCGCTGAGCTCGGCCGAGGATGAGCTGTTCCGCTTCGCCCGCGCCGTCGACGCAAACGACGAGCTGCGCAAGGCCATCACCGACCAGACGCTTCCGGCCGGTCGCCGCATGGCGATCGTCGAGGAGCTGATGGGCCAGGCGGCGCACCCGGTGAGCACGCAGCTCGCTGCGTTCGTCGTGGGCACCGGTCGGGGCCGCGATCTCGGCGCTGTCGTCGACGCGTTCGTGAGACTCGCCGCCGAGGAACGCAACCACGAGGTGGCCGAGGTGCGATCCGCGATCGCCCTCGACGCCGACCAGGTGGCCCGGCTCGAGGTGGCGCTCTCGACCAAGACCGGCAAGCGCATCGAGGTCAAGGTGATCGTCGACCCGACGGTGATGGGCGGGCTGGTGGCCCGCATCGGCGACACCGTGATCGACGGTTCCGTGCGCCACCGTCTCGATCAGCTCCGCGAACGCATCTAGACGCTCGCCGGAAGCTGGTACCTCGAACTGGTAACTGGTAACTGGTAGCGAATGAGCGCCCGAGCGGCACACAGAGCCCGAGAGGCACTAAAGGACATGACCGTGACCGAGCTGAACTTCAACTCCGACGACATCGCAGCGGCGCTGCGCCGCGCGATCGGCGATTTCTCCCCGTCGATCAACCAGGAGCAGGTGGGCCGCATCCTCGAGGTCGGTGACGGCATCGCTCGCATCTCGGGCCTGCCGTTGGCGGCGGTGAACGAGATCCTGGAGTTCGAGGGGGGCACGCTGGGCCTGGCGCTGAACCTCGACGAGGAGTCGATCGGCGCGGTCATCCTGGGCGACACCCACGGCGTCGAAGAAGGCGGCGCGGTCAAGGCCACCGGACGCATCCTGAGCGTCGGCGTCGGCGACGGTCTCCTCGGCCGGGTCGTCAACGCCCTCGGCGAACCCATCGACGGCAAGGGCCCCATCGCCGGATCGGTGCAGCGTCGCCTCGAGATCCAGGCCCCGGGCATCGTGGCCCGCAAGCCCGTCCACGAGCCGCTCCAGACCGGCATCAAGTCGATCGACGCCATGACGCCCATCGGGCGGGGCCAGCGCGAGCTCATCATCGGCGACCGCAAGACCGGCAAGACCACCGTCGCCATCGACACGATCCTGAACCAGAAGGGTCAGGGCGTGAAGTGCATCTACGTGGCCATCGGCCAGAAGGGCTCGACGGTCGCCCAGACCGTCGCAACCCTCGAGGAGCACGGGGCGATGGAGTACACGGTCGTCGTCAACGCCCCGGCGTCCGACGCCGCACCCTTCAAGTACCTCGCGCCCTACACGGGCTGCGCCATGGGCCAGCACTGGATGGAAAATGGCGAGCACGCGCTCGTCGTGTACGACGACCTCTCGAAGCAGGCCGAGGCCTACCGGCAGGTCTCGTTGCTGCTGCGTCGGCCGCCGGGTCGCGAGGCCTACCCGGGCGATGTCTTCTACCTCCACTCCCGCTTGCTGGAGCGGGCGGCCAAGCTCGGTGACGCCTACGGCGCGGGCTCGCTCACGGCGCTGCCGGTGATCGAGACCAAGGCGGGCGACGTGTCGGCGTACATCCCCACCAACGTGATCTCGATCACCGACGGGCAGATCTACCTCCAGGACGACCTCTTCAAGTCGGGTATCCGCCCGGCGGTCGACGTGGGCATCTCCGTGTCGCGGGTGGGTGGCGCCGCGCAGATCAAGGCCATGAAGGCCGTGGCCGGCACGCTCAAGCTCGACATGGCCCAGTTCCGTGAGCTCGAGGCCTTCGCCACGTTCGGCTCCGAGCTCGACAAGGTCTCCAAGGCCCAGCTCGACCGGGGATACCGCCTCACCGAGCTCCTCAAGCAGTCGCTCAACTCGCCGATGCCGGTCGAGGAGCAGGTCGTGGTGATCTACGCCGGCACCACGGGGTTCCTCGATGACCTCGAGGTGCACCAGGTGCGGGCCTTCGAGGACGCGCTCCTCGACTTCTTCCGGGGCCGGCGCTCAGAGATGCTCGACAAGATCCGCACGACGGGTGCGATGCCCGACGCCGACGAACTCCGCTCGGCGGTCCAGGCGGCCAAGGACGAGTTCCTGGCCGCGGTCGGCTGATGGGGAGCGTGTAGCCGATGGCCGGTGGCAAGGAACGCATCCTCAAGCGGAGGATCAAGAGCGTTCAGTCGACCAAGAAAATCACCCGGGCCATGGAGCTCATCGCCGCGTCGCGCATCGTGAAGGCGCAGGCCCGTGTGCACGCGGCCCGTCCCTACAGCGAGCAGATCACCCAGGTCATCGCCAACCTGGCCGCCGGCGGCGCGGGGGGTACCAGCGCGCTGCTCGCACCCCGGCCCGAGATCCGCACCGTCGCCTTCGTCGTGCTCACCGCCGACCGGGGCCTGTGTGGCGCGTACAACACCTCGGTGATCCGGGCGGCTGAGCGCTCGATCGCGACCCATCAGGCCGAGGGCCGGCAGATCTTCCTCGTCACCGTGGGGCGCAAGGCCGAGAGCTACTTCCGCTACCGCGAGTACCACATCGACGCTTCGTTCAGCGGCTTCACCGAGAGCCCGTCGTACGAGAATGCCCGTGAGGTCGCGCAGACAGTCGCCCAGCGGTTCGACGACGGCGAGATCGACCAGGTGCAGCTCGTGTCGACCCGCTTCCTCTCGGCCGGATCACAGTCCGTCGTCGAACGCACGTTGATGCCACTCGATCCGGATTCGATCGGGCTGCCCGCCTCTTCGGCCACGACTTCGGCTCCGGCCGCTGCGGTTGCGGTGGCCGCGCCCGGAGCGGGCGAGGGTGGGCCTGCTCCGTCCCAGGCGGGCTACGAGTTCGAGCCGTCGCCCGAGGAGATCCTCGACCGGCTGTTGCCGCGCTATGTGGAGGCCCGGATGTTCGCGGCGCTCCTCGATGCTGCGGCTTCCGAGCACGCGGCCCGGCAACGGGCCATGAAGGCTGCCACCGACAATGCCGACGAGCTCATCAAGAGCCTCTCGCGGGTGATGAACCGGGCCCGCCAGGACACCATCACCACCGAGATCATGGAGATCGTCAGCGGCGCCGAGGCCCTGCGCCAGGCCGGCGCGCTCGTTCAGGACGATCTTCTCGTCGACCGCATCATCTCGGTCGACGCCTTTCCCTCACGCATCTGACGCACGACGTCACCGACGACCGCCAGGAGAGCCCTGCCATGACCGCGTTGGCCCACCCCGAGCAGAAGATCCTCAAGGACGGCCGCATCGTCGCGATCGCCGGTCCCGTCGTCGACGTCGAATTCCCGCCCGACTCTTTGCCGGAGATCAACACCGCGCTCGAGATCCTCATCGAGGTCGACGGCAAGCCGTCGGTCAACACGGCCGAGGTCGCCCAGCAGATCGGCTCGTCCCGGGTCCGGGCCATCTGCATGAAGTCGACCGACGGCCTGCGGCGCAACACCGTGGTGCGTAACACCGGCCGGGGCATCAGCGTGCCCGTCGGCGACGGTGTGCTCGGCCACGTGTTCAACGTGATCGGCGAGCCCCTCGACGTGACCGAGGCCGAGCTGTCCAACATCGAGGACCGTTGGGAGATCCACCGGCCGTCCCCGCCGTTCGACCAACTGGAGCCCAAGGCCCAGATGTTCGAGACTGGCATCAAGGTCATCGACCTCCTCGAACCGTACGTGCAGGGTGGCAAGATCGGCCTCTTCGGCGGCGCCGGCGTGGGCAAGACCGTGCTCATCATGGAGATGATCAACCGGGTCGCCCAGCAGCACGGTGGCGTGTCGGTGTTCGCCGGCGTCGGCGAGCGCACCCGAGAGGGAACCGACCTGTGGATCGAGATGCAGGAGTCGGGCGTCATCGCCAAGGCCGCCCTGGTCTACGGCCAGATGGACGAGCCCCCGGGCGTGCGCCTCCGGGTGGCCCTGTCGGCGCTCACGATGGCCGAGTACTTCCGAGACGTGAAGAACCAGGACGTGCTCCTGTTCGTTGACAACATCTTCCGCTTCGTGCAGGCCGGCTCGGAGGTCTCGACACTGCTCGGCCGCATGCCGTCTGCTGTGGGCTACCAGCCGACGCTGGCCGACGAGATGGGCGAGCTGCAGGAGCGGATCACCTCGACCCGGGGCCGCTCGATCACCTCTCTGCAGGCGGTCTACGTGCCCGCCGACGACTACACCGACCCGGCCCCGTTCACCACCTTCACGCACCTCGACGCCACCACGGAGCTGTCACGTCAGATCGCCGCGCTGGGCATCTACCCCGCCGTCGACCCGCTGGCCTCCACGTCGAACATCCTGGCTCCCGAGATCGTGGGCGGTCGGCACTACTCGGTCGCTCGGCGCACCCAGGAGATCCTGCAGCGCTACAAGGAGCTCCAGGACATCATCGCCATCCTGGGCCTCGACGAGCTCTCCGAAGAGGACCGCGTCATCGTGTCGCGGGCCCGCAAGATCCAGCGGTTCCTCTCGCAGCCGTTCTTCGTCGGCGAGGTGTTCACGGGTCTGAAGGGCGTGTACTGCCCGATCGACGAGACCATCGAGTCGTTCGACGCGCTGAACAACGGCGAGCTCGACGACATCCCCGAGCAGGCGTTCTTCAACGTCGGCGGCGTGGAGTCGGTGCTGGCCAAGGCCAAGCAGCTCCAGGAGCAGTGAGCATGCAGGTCGAGCTGGTCTCACCCGAGCGCATCCTCTACACCGGCGAGGCCGACATGGTCTCGTGCCGCACGACCGACGGCGACATCGCCTTCTTGGCCAATCACGCCCCGTTCGTCGGCGCGCTCGGCGTGGCGCCGATGCGGATCTCGTCTCCGGAGGGGACGGTCTCGGTGGCCGTGCACGGCGGTTTCGTGGAGGTGCGCGACAACCGGGTGATCGTGCTCTCCGACGTGGCCGAGCTCGCTGAGCAGATCGACGTCGAGCGGGCCCGTGAGGCGTTGGAACGAGCCGAAGCCGAGCTGCGGACCGACCCCGACGACGCCTCGGCCGCTGCCGCGCTCGCCCGCGCGACCGTCAGGCTCCAGGTCGCCGGCTGAGGCTGACGCTGAGCTCCAACCCGGGCGAGCTCCAAATTTGCGCGGAAATGCTGACGGGGTGCGCATTTCCGCGCACATTTCGGCGGGGTCGGTCGTCGGGAACGCAACCAGGGTGAGCGTTGCTGGCTGACGCCGGGTTCCTCGTGAGGAATGACAAGATGAGTTCGAGCCTGGTTCCTGCGGGCCGATCCGATCCGTTCTGGATGCTGGTCTGGGGACCGGCGACCGGAATACCGACGCGCGGGCGGTGAGTAGAACGTGGCCCATCAGGTTCGAGCATCGACGGTCGCGTCCAGCCGATCGTGGTTGAGCGCCCGGTCGAGCGTGCGGACTCGGCTGAATCCGTGGGCCCGGTGGCGCGTCGGCGTGGTCGCCATCGCGATCGCGTCGTTCGTGGCGGCCTGCGACGACTCGTCGCAGCAACCGGGCGCGGACCCGAACACCCCGGCCGGCGGTTCGGGCGACGCGAGCGGATCGACGGGGCTCGGAGCCCCGCCGCTCGATGGGGGCTCGACCATCGGTGCCGCGGCCCTCGAAGCCGGGCCCAGCGCCACCGTGGCCGCCCCGGCCTCGGGTTGTCAGCCGGCAGCGTCACGCTCGGGCGTGGGCCCGGCTGCATCGCCCTACAACGGTCTCGGAACGTGGATCGACGTGTTCGACTACAGCCCGACCTACGCCGAGGATCTCGTCCCGGCGATCACGCCCGACCACGTCCCGCAGATGGCCGCGCTCGGTATCACGACGCTGTACCTCCAGCCCGTCCGCAATGACGACAAGGGTTTCACGGGGATCGTCGACCCTGAGCTCGTGACGCAGTTCGTTCTGCGGGCGCACTCGTTCGGTCTCTGCGTCGTGGCGTGGTACCTCCCCCGCTTTGGCGACATCGACGTCGACTTCGCCCGCCTCGAGACGCTTCGGACCTTCGAGCCGATCCCCGGGGAACGCTTCGACTCGCTCGCGCTCGACATCGAGTTCCGGGGCGACGTGGCCGACCATGCGCTGCGCAGCCAGCGGCTGATCGAGCTGTCGGCCCGGTTCCGCACAGCGAACCCGGGGATGCTGCTCGGGGCCATCGTCCCGCCGCCGGTGCTCATGGAGGTGATCAACGACGACTTCTGGGCGGGGTTCCCGTGGGCCGAGATCGCCCCGCACTACGACGTGTGGCTGCCGATGACCTACTGGACGTTCCGCAACGCCGACTCCCCCTACCGCGACGCCTTCACCTACACCGACGAGTCGATCCGACGGATGCGGTCGAATCTGGGGCTGCCGGATGCGGTGGTGCACCCCATTGGAGGCATCGGCGACACCTCGTCGAACATCGACTACCAGAAGTTCGTCGACGCCGCAGCGCTGCACCGATCGGTCGGGATCTCGGTGTACGACTACCGGACCACGGCCACCTACGCCTGGTTGCTCCTCGACGGTCAGCCGTGAGCCGGAAGGGCTGAGCCGTCGTGACGCGCCGTCGACTGGGTGTTGCCCTGGTCATCCCGCCGCCCGTCGGGCACATGATCGACGCCCTGCGGATGGCGGTGAGCGACCCGCGACTCGGGCGGGTGCCGACGCACCTGACCCTCGTCCCTCCGGTGAACGTTCCCGAGGCGTCGCTCGGGCTCGCGTTGGCGCGCCTCCGCGCTGGCGCGGCGACCGTGACCGCTGCGCCGCTGCGGCTCGAGCTGGGTCGGCCGAGGTCGTTCCTCCCCGACAACCCCGTCGTGTTCCTGCCCGTCGGCGGCGACCTGCGAGCGCTCGAAGCCCTCCGCGACACGGTGTTCGAACCGCCGCTGGCGAGGCCGCTGGCCTGGCCGTGGGTGCCGCACGTGACGCTGCTCGACGGCGCTGATCCCGAGCGCATCGGCGCCATCGTCGACGTCCTCGCCGGCTTCAGCGCCGAAGTGAACGTCGACGTCGTGCACCTCCTCGAGGAGGGGCCCGATCGAGTCTGGCGACCGCTGGCCGGTGAACGCCTGGGCTCGGCCGGGGTCGTGGGACGGGGCGGGCTGGCGCTCACCATCTCCGAGGCCGTCATGGCCGACCCCGAGGTGGCGGCGTTCCTCGCCCTGTACGCACCGCCGGCCCGTCCGGGACTCGCGGAGCCCCCGCTGGTACCCGTCGGGCCCGCGGCTCGACGCCCCGGCGCAGCTGCGGCTGGCCGCGCTGCTGCGGCCACGGGACCTGGGCCCGCGGCCGTGACCCCTGGCGTAGCTGCGGCTGTGTCCGCGACGATGCCCGTACCCGTCGGCTCCGTGCTCCTTGTGGGTCGGCGCGACGACCAGATCGTGGGGGTGGCGGTCCGCAACCGGCGCTGGTTGGAGGCTGTGGTCGTCGCGCCTGAGCATCGGCGCCAGGGCATCGGAGCCCACCTCCTGGCTCGGGCCGTCGACGGTCGCTCCCGAACCCTGGCCGATTGGGGCGCGGCGGGGGCCGGGGGCGAGGCGTTCCTCGAGCGCCACGGATGGGTGCCGGCCGAGCATCTGCTGGTGCGGGAGCTCCCGGCTAGGTCGCCCGTCGACCCGTAGGCTCTGAATCCATGGCGCCCCCGGAACCTTCCGCAGCATCGCCGAGCACCGGAGGGCCCCTCGACGAGCTCGAGGCGTTCGGGATGTCGGAGGCCGAGATCTCGCCGGCCTTGCGCCATGTGGAGATCTACACCATGAAGGGCCTGCTCACCCTCCTCTGGCACGGTCCCCGCGACGCAGCGGGGGTGGCACTGCTGGGCGGCGGGGCCATGGGCGGCCTGCTCGGACCGGGAAGGGCCCTCTACCACGAGCTGGGGGTGCGCCTGGCCGACGTCGGGATCGGCACCATCAGGGTCGGTTGGCGCAAGCCCGACCACCTCCCGCGTTGCACCATGGACGTCGCAGCCGCAGCCGACCTGGCGCTCCGGTCGGGGGCCCGCGGATTCGTGACGGTCGGCCATTCCTTCGGCGGGGCGGTCGCGGTGCAAGCCGGCGCTGCGCTGCCTGGCTTCGTTCGGGGCGTGTGCACGCTGTCGACCCAATCGGCAGGATGCGAGGTCGCGGTGATGCTGGCGCCGCGTCCCTTCCTCCTCCTGCACGGCAGCCTCGACGACCGGCTGCCACCCGAGACCTCCCGGGTCGTCCAGGCCTTGGCTGGGGGCCACGGCGAGGTGGTGATGCTCCCCGGGGCCGGGCACGGTCTCGCCGAAGCGCACGACGAGGTCGTCGAACGATTGCTCGTCTGGATCCCTGCGGTGCTCGGTTCATGAGCGGCTCCGCTGCCGATTCTGCCGCCGATTCTGTGGAGGGTTCCATGGCCGCTGATTCTGTGGCCGGTTCGGGGGTCGGGAGCGCCGCCGGTTCCGTCACCGGGTCCCTGGTCGGCTCTGGCGCCGGTTCGCGGGTCGATTCGGCGTGGCTGTTCCCGGTGCTACCGGCGGCGTTGGTGGCCCGGAGTCGGCGCTTCGGTGACGCTCGGGCCGAGCCCGGGGGCGGCCGTGTCGAAACGCCCGACGAGGTACTCGAGCGATTGCTCGTCTGGCTCCCCGAGGTGCTCGTTTCATGAGCACCCCCGATACCCGACCGTTCCCGGTGTTGCCCGCAGCGCTGGTGGCTCGGACCCGGCGCTTCGGTGACGCTCGGGCCGAGCCCGGGGGCGGCCGTGTCGCGTGGAGCGAGGGGCTGGCCGGACGGGCCGATCTGGTGATCGCGCCGCTCGACGGCAGCGGCTCGGCCGTGGTGGTCACGGCCGAGACGGCAGCGAGCGCGTCACCGGGGTCGTTCTGCTGGGCGCCCGGCGGGCGGCTCCTGTACGTGACCGGCGACGGTCGTCTGGCCGTCACGAGCGCCAGCGGAGGACCGCTCTCGGTGCTCACCACTGACGGGCGGGTCGCCGCACCGGCGGTGTCGCCCGACGGAACCCGGGTGGCGTTCGTCATCGAGCGCGACGACCGCTGCGACATCGCCTGGATGCCCGTCGACGGCTCGGCCTGGCCGGCGCGCCTCTCCACCGGCGCGGCCTTCACGTACGACCCGTCCTGGTCGGCCGACGGTCGCCACGTGGCCTGGCACGAATGGGACGACGGTCTCATGCCTTGGGACTGCTCCCGCATCGTCGTACGCGAGGTCGCCGCGGTGGTCGCCGGCACCGCTGGCTCCGGCGGTCCTCGGGTCGTCGCCGGGGGCGCCGCGACCGCCGTGGGCCAGCCCCGGTTCTCGCCCGACGGGCGCTGGCTGGCCTGGGTGAGCGACCGCACCGGCTGGATGAACGTGTGGCTGGGGCGGGCGCCGTTCGGGGCGGGCGCCCGTCCGTTGGTCGAGCGGCCCGGCACGTCGCCCGGGGCGGCCCGCCTGCCCGGGGAGGCCTTCGAGCACGCCGAGGCCACCTGGGGGCCGGGACAGCGCTCGTTCGCCTGGTCGCCCGACTCCGCCACGATCGCCGTGTGCCGCAACGAGCGGGGCTTCGGGCGGCTGGTCACCGTCGGGGTGCGCAGGGGCGCGCCGGTGAAGGAGTTGGCCCGGGCCTGGCACCTGGGGCTCGACTGGGCCACGCCCGAGACGATCGTGGGCGTGCGCACCGGCGGCATCACCGTTCCCCAGGTCGTTGCCACTCCGGTCGACGGCTCGCCCCGGCGCACGCTGGCCCGCTCGGCGCCCGCTGGCATCGAGGCCTCGCAGCCCGTCGAGCCCGAGATCGTCGAATGGACGGGCCCCGACGGTGGACGGGTCCACGGAGTGCTCTACCGCCCCCGACCCGAGCTCGCGGCCTGGACGGCTGCTGGCGCAACTGGTGCCGGGTCTGCCGGCGCTGCTGGCGCCGCTGGCGCCGCTGGCGCCGCAGGCGCCGCAGGCGCTACTGGCGCCGGGTCTGCCGGCGCTGCAGGCGCCGCTGGTGCTACTGGTGTCGGGTCTGCTGGTGCTGCTGGCGCTGCAGGCGCCGCTGGCGCTGGCGGCAGGCGAGCGGTCGCCCGTCCCCCGTTGCTGGTGTCGGTGCACGGGGGCCCGACCGACCAGCACTCGGTGCAATGGTCGGGGAGGGTGCAGTACTTCGTGTCGCGGGGCTGGGCCGTGCTCGCTGTGAACTATCGGGGCTCCACCGGCCTCGGGCGGGCCCACACCCAGGCCCTCAACGGCCGCTGGGGCGAGCTCGACGTGGCCGACGTGGCCTCCGCCATCGGGGAGGCCCGCCGGCAGCGCTGGGCCGACGGTCGACGGGTGGCCGTGATGGGCGGTAGTGCCGGGGGCTTCACGGCGTTGCTCGTCGCCCTCCACCACGCCGAGCTGGTGCGGGCATGCGTGGCGCTCTATCCGGTCAGCGACCTGTTCGACCTGGCCGAGACCACGCACCGCTACGAGGCCGGCTATCTCGACGCGCTCGTCGGCCGTCTCCCCGGAGCCGCCGACCGGTACGAGCAACGCTCGCCTCTCACCCACGCGAGCCGGCTCCGGGTTCCCCTCTTGGTGCTGCAGGGCTCGGCCGACACGGTCGTCCCGCCCGCCCAGGCCGAGGCCCTGGTGAGCGCGGTGAGCGCTGCCGGGACGCCCGTCGAGCATCAGGTCTACGACGGCGAAGGCCATGGTTGGGGCCGGCCCGAGACCGTGGCCGACGAGCTCTCCCGGGTCGAGACCTTCCTCACCCGCTGGGTACTCAAACGTTGACGACCGACCTGTCTGGCGGATTCACGCCGGCCTCGGGCCCAGCCTCCCCCGGCGTCGGTACGGGGGCGGGCGCAGGCTCCGGGACTGAAGCCCGGGCGCGGGCCGACCGGGCCGTGCTCCTCACCCACGGCGCGGGGACGGGGAAGGACGCGGCACCGCTGCTCGCCGTCGCGGCCGCGCTGGCCGAGGCCGGGGTGGCGTCGCTGCGGATCGACTTCCCCTACCGGGCCGCCGGCCGCAAGGCTCCCGACCGGGCGCCGGTGCTGCTTCAGGCCGTGCGAGATGGCGTGGCCGCGCTCGGGGAGTTGACGGGCCTCGGGCCCGAGCAGATCGTCGTGGGCGGGCGATCGATGGGAGGGCGGATGTGCTCGATGGCGGTGGCCGATGTCGCCGATCCCTTGTCCGCCTTGGGTCTGGTGCTCCTGGGTTATCCGCTGCACCCCGCGGGCAAGCCCGAGGTGGTGCGAGACGAGCACTTCCCGCGCCTGTTGTTACCGACCCTGTTCGTCACCGGTACCCGTGATGCTCTGGCCCCGGCCGAGGAGCTGATGGCCCGAACCCAGGCCATCCCCGGCCCCGTCACCCACCACTGGCTCGAGTCGGCCGACCACGGCTTCGCCCCCCTCGCCTCGTGGCGCAAGGAGACGGGCCGCACCACCGCCGACGTGTTGGCCGCCGCCGGCACCGTCGTGGCCGCCTGGGTGCGCGAGCTGACGTGAGCGTGGATGAGCCGAGCGAGCGTGCTGTCTCGGCATCGACATCGTCCGCCGGGCTGACGGCTCGGTGATCGGGTGTTGGTGGGGTTGCGACTCGCGGCCATGGTGCTGTCGTCGGTCGTCGAATCCGCCCGGGATCTCATGGGATCCAGCGTCGGGAACTCGGATCGTATGGGAACCACCGACGTTTCGCCCAGGGTCGTTCAGATTCTCGTAGGGCGACCGTCATCGAGAATTGGCACGGACCGGGGCGTGGATCGGTCAGACTGGGGACGTGCGCACCGACCGGAGCTTCGCGTTTCTCGACCTGTGCGGGTTCACCGCGTTCACGCACGCCAGCGGCGATGCCGAGGCGGTTCGGGTGTTGGTGGAGTTCCGGGCGATCGTGCGTCAGGTGGCGTCCGACTTCGCGGTGCGCATCGACAAGTGGCTCGGCGACGGTGTGATGCTGGTCTCGGTCGAGGCTTCGCCACTGGTCGAGGCGGTGCTCGACATCGAGCGGCGCTGCGATGAGCAGGGGCTGCCCTTGCCGTTGCGTGGCGGGATCACCCGGGGCGACGTGCTGTTGCTCGAGGGCGACGACTACATCGGAGACGCCGTCAACCTGGCCGCTCGGCTGTGCAACGAGGCCAAGGCCCACGAGATCCTCACGACCCGCGAGATCGCCGACACCGCGTGGCCGTCGGCGCATTACCGCGCAGCCGGGCACAGGAAGCTGGCGGGGTTCTCAGCCCCGATCGAGGTCGTCGACGTCATCGACTGGAGCCGTCGGGGCGACCATTCCCCAACGAGCGCCTGAGTCGCCGAGCCGGACGGGCCTCCTGCGGGGCCTCCTGCGGGGCACACGTCTGGGGGCCCGAAGGCGGCGCGGCGCCCACAGGGCCCGTACCATGGCCGTCCCCATGGTCAGGCTCCGTTTTCTTCGATCGCCGAGTGTGTCGCTCACTGGGCAGCGCCGGTCGCTCACGGCGCCTCGGGTGCGGATGGCTCGCTGATATGGATCGTTTCGTCGTCCGTGCCGGCCGTCCCCTCGAGGGTGAGGTCACGGTCTCAGGAGCCAAGAACGCGGCGCTCAAGCAGATGGCCGCCTCGCTGCTCGCGCGGGGACGCACCGTGTTGCGCAACGTCCCCGAGATCGCCGATGTCGCCGTGATGGCCGAGGTGCTCGAAGCCATCGGCGCCACGGTCACCCGTCCCGAGCCGGCCGTGCTGTTGATCGACGTGCCCGACGAGATCGTCCCCGAGGCGCCCTACGACCTCGTGACCCGCATGCGGGCGTCGATCAACGTGCTGGGACCCCTGCTCGGACGCTGCGGACGGGCCCGGGTCGCGCTTCCCGGCGGCGACAACATCGGCCGCCGCAAGCTCGACATGCACTTCCGGGGCCTCGAAGCCATGGGTGCCAGCTTCGTCCGCCGCCACGGGTTCATCGAAGCCACGACCCCGGGTCTCATCGGAGCGCGCACCGTCCTCGACTTCCCGAGCGTGGGCGCCACCGAGAACATCCTCACCGCCGCCGTGCTGGCCGAGGGCACGACGATCATCGAGAACGCGGCCCGTGAGCCCGAGATCGTCGACCTGGCCGAGTTCCTCATCCGGATGGGCGCCACGATCCTCGGCGCCGGCAGTCCCACGATCACCGTGGTGGGTGTGTCGGAGCTGACGCCCATCGAGCACGAGGTCGTCGGTGACCGGATCGAGGCGGGCACCTTCCTCATGGCCTGCGGCATCGCCGGCGGCGAGGTGGAGATCAACGGCACCCGTCTGGAGCACCTCGACCTCGTGGTCATGAAGCTCGGGGAGATGGGCCTGAAGGTCTCGCCCACGGCGCACGGGCTGTGGGCCCGCAGCGACGGGCGCCTCTCGGCGGTCGACATCGCCACGTTGCCGTTCCCCGGCTTCGGCACCGACTTCATGCCGCTGGCTGTGACGCTGCTCGCTGTCGCCCAAGGGACGGCGATCGTGACCGAGAACGTGTTCGACGGCCGGTTCGGCTTCGTCGACGAGTTGCTCCGCCTGGGCGCCGACATCCACACCGAGGGCCGTCACGCCGTCGTTCGGGGTGTCGACCGGCTCTCGGGCGCTCCCGTCAGGGCCCTCGATGTGCGCGCCGGGGCAGCCTTGGTGCTGGCCGGTCTGGCGGCTGACGGTGAGACCGTCGTGCACGATCCGTACCACGTCGACCGGGGGTACGTGAACCTGGCCGCCAAGCTGGCCTCCCTCGGTGCCGACGTGCATCGGACCACCTCCCCCTGACCGGGGCGAGCAAGAGTGAGTCGTGCCCTCCAGAGGAGGTACGCCGCACTGTTCGTCGAGCGGCGAGCAGCGAGTGGTGAGGAGGGCCCGTTCCCGGCCGGACGGGAACATCCGCGAGACTGTCGAGGTTTCCCCTACGGCGATGGTGGAAATCCTGACCCGCTCCCGAGCGGCCGTGGCAAGCACCCCGCCAGAACAACAGAACCCGGAACACCGAACACGGAGTACGGAGCCCCATGACCATGATCGTCGACGAGAAGGTCCTGCTCGACACCCTCGACATCATCCGCCCGGCCCTCCAGGCCGACGGCGGCGACATCGTGTTCCTCGGCGTCGACGGTGACGGTGTGGTGAGCGTGCAGCTCGTGGGTGCCTGCGGAACCTGTCCCGTCTCGACGGTCACGCTGAAGGCCGGCGTCGAGCGGATCCTCAAAGATCGCGTCCCCGGTGTGACCGAGGTCGTCAACGTCGCCGAAGATTGAGCGGCACCCGTCCCGTCCGGTCCCGTCCCGTCCCGTCCCCAACTTCCCCGAAGGATTCCCATGCCTGAGCTCGTTCTGGTCGAATCGCGTGCTGACGGCGTCACCCTGTTGCGCCTCAACCGGCCGCCGGTCAACCCGTTGAACGGGGCCCTGCTCACCGAGCTGGCCGAGATCGTCGACGGGTTGCACGCCTCCGCCGACCTCCGCGCGGTCGTCGTCGCCGGGAACGATCGAGCCTTCGCCGCAGGAGCCGACATCGCCGAGTTCTCCGACCGGGTCTCGGCCCGGGCCCTGGGTCGGCGCTTCCGGGCCAGCCTCGACGGCCTCGCCGCGCTGCCCGTCCCGGTGATCGCCGCCATCAACGGCTTCGCCCTCGGCGGGGGCCTGGAGCTGGCCCTGGCGTGCGACCTGCGGGTGGCTGGCGCCGAGAAGGCGCGGATGGGCCAACCCGAGATCCTCCTCGGCATCATCCCCGGCGCGGGCGGAACCCAGCGGCTCACCCGACTGATCGGGCCGGCCCGGGCCAAGGACCTGGTGTGGACGGGACGTCAGCTCAAGGCCGCCGAAGCCCTCGAGATCGGTCTCGTCGATCGCGTCGTCCCCGATGCCGAGGTGCTCGACGCGGCTCTGGCGCTCGCCGTCCAGCTCGCAGCGGGGCCGGCCCGGGCCATCGGGGCGGCGAAGCGGACGATCGACGGCGGGCTGGCGTTGGGCCTCTCGGCCGGGCTCGACCTCGAGCTCGAGGAGTTCACCCGCCTGTTCGACACCGACGACGCCCGCGTGGGCATCGCATCGTTCCTCGAGCACGGGCCGGGCAAGGCCACGTTCACGGGCCGCTGACCGGCCACCCCCCCCATCCCCATCCCCATCCCAAATTTGCGCGGAAACGCGCACGGGGTGAGCAATTCCGCGCAAATTTCGGAAGGGGTGGGGGCGGGCGATCAGGTGGGCGCGGGGGTGGGCTCGAGGGGGCGGCCCGACTCGACGATGTGCTTGAGGGCCACCAGGTTGCGGCCCCAGATCGAGCGCAGGATCGGCCAGGCGACGATCCCGGCGAGCGGGCCGCCCATCCACCACGGGAAGCTCAGGCGCTCGTCCCAGCAGAACCGGGTCTGGCCGTGCCGCCGGGGTTTGAGCGTGAAGCGGCCGAGGCCCGTCACCAGCCCCCGGTGGGCGACGCCGAGCGAGCGCTCGGGCTCCCACTCGGTCACGACCATCAGGTCCTCGAGCTTGAGCTTCCAGACACGCGTGGTGCACTCGAAGCGGGTGCCGACGCCGCTCTGTTGCTCATCGACGAAACGGATGTGCTCGGCATCGGTCATCCACTCGACGTGGCGTTCGAGCCGTTCGACTTCGGCCCACACCACCTCGGGCGTCGCGGCGATCGTCGTGCACACGTGGACTCGCATGACGCGAGCGTACGCGCTGGTCACCGGCCGACGGCCCAGGGGCTCCCGGCTCTCGTCGAGCGCGTAGCCTTGTCTCATGGCTGTGAACCTGGTGATCATCGGAGGCGGCCCGGCGGGGAACACCGCGGCGACGGTCGGCGCTCGACTGGGGGCCAAGGTGACCCTCATCGAGGACACGGTGGTCGGCGGCGCGGCCCATCTCCACGACTGTGTGCCGTCGAAGGCGATGATCGCCACCGGCGGCGCGCTCGGCGAGCTACGGCGAGCGGCCGGGATGGGTCTCCACGCCGATGGTCGCCTCGACCTCGACGCCCTGCGTGTCCGCATCCTCGACATCGAGCACCGGCTCCAGCGCTCGGTCGAGACCCTGCTCGAGTCGCAGGGCGTGCGCATGATCCACGGGCGGGGCCGGCTCAAGGGCCCCCACGAGGTGATCGTCGAGACCGCCGAAGGTATCGAGGAGCTCAAGGCCGACGCCGTGCTGCTGGCGACGGGGAGCCGGGCTCGGCTCCCGGCGTGGGCGCCGGTCGACGGTGTCCGGGTGCTCACCACGCGCCAGGCGTACCCGCCGCCGGAGATCCCGTCGCACCTCATCGTGATCGGATCGGGCGTGACCGGCGTCGAGTTCACCCACATGTTCAGCTCGCTCGGCTCGACCGTGACCCTGGTTGTCTCCCGCCAGCAGGTCCTGCCCCGAAAAGACGCCGAGGTCGCCGCGGTGCTCGAGGACGACTTCCTACGGCGCGGTGTGCGCCTGCTCAAGGGCGCCCGAGCCGAGAGGCTGGAACGCCGTGGCGACGTGGTACAGGTGCGCACCGACGATGGCCGCTTCGTCGAGGGATCACACTGTGTGCTGGCGATCGGCTCGATCCCCAACAGCGACGAGCTCGGACTCGATGCCGCCGGGGTGACGGTCGACGAGCACGGGTACATCCCGATCAACAACCACATGCAGTCGAACGTGAAGCACATCTACGCCGCCGGTGATCTCTCGGGAAAGCTGCCGTTGTCGTCGGTCGCCGCGTCCCAGGGGCGCAAGGTCGCCGAGCACGTGATGGGATTGCACACGCTCGAACACCGGCACCTCAACTACGAGAACGCCGCTTCGGCCATCTTCACCGAGCCCGAGATCGCCGACGTGGGGCTGGGCGAAGCCGAGGCGTTCGCCGAGGGCCGCAAGCTGCGGGTCACGAAGGTGCCGTTCTCGGCCAATGCCAAGGCCCTGATCTCCGGAGACCCCAGGGGTTTCGTGAAGATCCTGTCTGATCCGGCAACCGGCGTCGTGCTCGGCGGCTCGATCGTGGGCCGCAACGCCGCCGAGCTCATCTCGGTGCTGGCGGTGGCCGTCACCTGCCGTCTGCGCGTCGGCGACATCGTCGACTCCCTGCTCGTGCACCCCGCACTGGCCGAGTCGCTCGCCGAAGCCGCCGAGTAACGCATTTCCGGGACTGCCGGCGCTGCCCGGTCATGCGCAGCGGCGGGAGAAGGGGTTCCATCAGACCCACCCCCAGCCGATGCCTTCCAGCGACGCAATGAACAGCGTGCCCTGGAGCGTCGCGCACGCGGCCACGACGGCGGTCGTGGCCCGCTCACGGTTGGCCAGGGCGACCGCCGCGACGGCGAAGAGCGGGAACACCGGCAACAACAAGCGGGGACTGGCTTCGGTGCTGCTGCGACTCACGACCACGAGCACATTGATCGCGCCCCAGACGGCAAGGGGGGATCGGAATGGGGAACTTCCGGAAGCCGGCGATCGCCGCCCAGGTCGCCGCGACGATCACCGCCACGCTGAGCGGCGTGAGGTTCAGGTGGAAGTAGTCGACGATCGTCGGATCGGTGAAGAACGCGAGCGTGCTGCGGTACGGGAACGCGACCCGCAGGTCCCACGCCTCCTGGATCTCGACCGCGGCGAAGAAGTTGCCCGTGAGATGGCGGAGGTAGGCCCAGAACGACACGAGCGACACAGGGATGAGCACCAGACCGGCCCAGTCGACGACGCGAGCCCGTCCCGTTCCCGTTCGCCGCGCTCGCAGCAGCGAGAGCACGAGCGGCACGAGGATCAGGATCCCGTGAGGCCGTGTCAACGTCGCCACTGATCCGAGGACTGCCGCGCTGCTCCAGTGTCGATGACGGGCAGCCAGCAGCGCGCCGACGGTCACGAGGAGGAAGAGCGACTCGGCGCCCGGCCTCGACGCATGATGCGTGGCTGGGTAGGCGATCATGAGCAGGCCGGTGAGGAATGCCGCTCGATCGCCGATGTCAGGAGCGAGCAGGCGGAACACCAGGCCCACGGCGAATCCGAACATGAGCGTGTTGGCCAGGATGGCCGCAACGATCGGTTCCCCACCGTCGACGGCCATCACGGCCCGCCACACCGCTGGGAACGCTGGTGAGAAGGCCCAGTTCGCATGGGGGGTGGAGGTGAAGGCGCGTCTCTCGTAACCGTCCTCGGCGATGCCGCGGTACCAGGTGGGATCGCCATAATCGAACGTGTTGATCTGTTCGCGAACCGCTGTGGCTGTGAATCCGGCGCGTTCGACGGTCGGGTCGTCGGGGTTGGCCACCCAGAGGTAGCCGACGAGCAGGAGCGCCATCCGGCTGAGCACGACGATGGCGACGAGCTTGGCGACCGGCGAATGGCTCAGTCTTGGGGCCGTCGTGCGCATCGAGCGTGGTTGGCGGGTGCGCCGCCGCGACCGGAGTGCCGTTCGGAGTGCAGTTCCGAGGCGGGGTGTTCGACGGCCTGTGACGAGTGGCGCGACCTCTGCGACCGCGTCGGGACCGGTTTGGTCGTTGGTGTCGGCTGCGGGCGGGTCGAGCACCTGCTTCGTGCCGCGGGCATCGATCGCGCCGGCGATCAGGATGGCGAGGAGTGGGACCAGCGGCTCGCTGTGGCGGGCCTCGGCGTAGGTGAGCGCGGAGACGACCGTGAAATAGCCCAGGACGACGAGGATGGCCCGGTGATCGCCGAGCTTCCCGCGGCGGCGCAGCACGACGATCGCGGCCAGACCCAGGAGCGGGAACACCAGGCGGGAGTAGAAGACCCGCCCGATGAAGCCCCAGCCGGCGTATGTCCTCATCTCCCTGACGCTGAGTGGTGCGTACCCCCAGTCGGCGCTGGGGTGGCCGATCCAGAGATACCCCGCCTTCTTGAGGCTGTACCACGCGTACACATCAGGCTCGCGTGCGATCGATCGCACGGCCTTGCGGGTGAACCACCGGTCGCCGTCGATGCGCGTGGGATCGTGACCGCCGTTCGCCGCGGCCGAGAGCTCGTGGGTCCAGATGTCGAGGTACGGCCGGCGCTGCTCCATCAGGTGGTAGTAGTCGGGGCTCCCCTGCCAGAGGATCGCCGTCGTGGTGCTCACCGGCAGGAACTCGTGGTACTGCACAGCGTTGTGGATCGTCCAGGGTACGAGGAGACCCACGGCGCCGAGCCCGGCAGGGATGAGCGTGCGCCAGCGATCGCGACGGGTTCGGGCGAGGCACAGCGGGACGAGGAGGAACAACAGGCCGGTCGTCGGGCGGGTCAACGTGGCGACACTGATCGCCATGCCGGCGACCAGCCACCGGACGCGGCGGTCGGGATCCTGCGCGGCCGCGATGAGCGCCCAGACCGCGACCAACAGCACGGGGACATAGACCGCTTCCGAGTACAGCCGTTCCGCGTGATGGGTGAGCGACGGGTGGGTGGCGACCAGCGCCGCGGCGATCAGTGCCGCGGGTCTGGTGACGAGCCGCCGGGCGACGACGTAGGTGAGGGGGATCGCCAGCGCGCCGACGATCGCCTGGGCGTACATGGCTGGCGCGTACTCATGACCGAAGACGAGATAGCAGACTGCGAGGAACGCCGGGTACAGCGGCGGTTGGGCCTCGTAATCGAAGGCCCGGCCCCGCGCCAGCTGCCATCCCAGGTAGTCGTAGCCCGGCTCGTCGCCCGTGAGGCGGGTCGGCCCGGCGACCTGGTGGTCGTTGTAGCGCCAGGCGTAGTACAGCCGCAGGGCTGCGCCCCCCACGGTGAGAAGAGCCAGCACGATGGCGATGCGGCGCGGATCGGCGAGCCCCGCCCACCGCGCTCGGGCAGTATCGGGCGCGTCGAGCGGGACCGCCGCGGTATCGAGCTCAGCGGGCGCGTCGACGGCCACGCAGACCTCCAACGATCGCTGCCAGGGTCGCCGGGATTCGGCTCAGGTCGTAGAAGAACGCACTGAACTCGCGGTGGCGGAGGTGAAACACAGCCGCGCGCATCCCTGCACGTACGAAGGTTCGCCCGGCGACTCCTGACGATCCGGCGAGCTCGGGGAACATCATCGAGAATCCAGCGGCGACTGCCTTGTTGCGTCGGTAGGCGCTCGCAAACGCATGGCGTTCATGCCAGACCGCGGCCCTCGGGTCATGGACGATGCAGTAGCCACGGGCCATGGCCTCGCGGCCCCAGGCCTTGTCCTCGGCCGCGGGGAGGGACTCGTCGAACGGGAACTGCTCCCACAGCGACCGTCTGACCGCCCCGTTGGCGTTGTTGTATCCCCACATGCGGTTCTCGACGTCGTAGGTACCAGGCTCCTGGCGCTTCGGCGGACCCGGGGTGGGAGCGGGCCGTCGGGGCCTCAGCCCCGGGCCCCATACGGCGGCCACCGCAGGATCGGCGAAATGGCGGAGCATGTTCTTCAGCCAGTCGGGGTCGACGGGTGGGCAGTGGCCGGAGAGCGCCACCAGCACCTCGCCGGTGGCGTGCAACGCTGCACGGTTGAGCGCCCGGCTGTAACCCCACTCGGCTGGATCGAGCGTCAGCAGCGTGATCGGAAAGCCCCGAGCGATCGCGAGCGTGTTGTCGGTCGACCCTGAGTCGATGACGATCACTTCGTGCGGGGGGACGGTCTGGTCGAACACGCCGCGCAACGTCGGACCGATACCCCGCTCCTCGTTCTTGGTCCTGATGATGATCGAGGCACTCGGGAGCGATTCGTGGATCGGCATGGGTATGGGTATGGGCATGGGTATCTCGGGTATCTCGGGTATCACGGGTATCACGGGAGTCCCAGCGCCATCATCGGTGGTCGGATACTCATCGGCGTTCACGACGCGCTCCATCGGTGAGGCGGCGCGAGAGGTGCGCTCGATCGGATCCCGACGACCTCGAAGGCCAACGCTTCCCACTGGTAGTCATGGGGACACGACCAGTCGGACGAGTACAAGCCGACATCGAGGCAGTAACGACCGTGCGCCAGGTCGAGGCGCTCGAGCTCCAGCCGGAGCCGGCCCTCCCCCTCGAGTCGTCCGACGCTCACCCCGTCGGTGTCGGTGTTGAGGTCGAAGCAGCGGATCCCGTCCTCGGCCGTGTGCGCGCTCACGACGAGGATCGGATCGTCGACGGGTTCATGGGCGACGTAATCGATCTCGACGGCGACCCCCGACCCCGGCGTCACGCTCGTGACCGGCTGGTCGAGCCGATCGAGCAACCGCAACGCGGCGATCTCGACCCGACGGTCGCCGAGCCGGATCGTCGACTGGCTCCCGGGAGGCGGCGCCGTTTCGGCAACGCGGAGCGAATCGACATAGCGCTCGGTGACCATCGCCGTGTCGCCGACCTCGCGGGCCCGACCGTCGGCCAGCCAGACGGCTCGACCACAGAGCCGTTCGATGTGACTCGGGATGTGCGACGCCAGGACGAGCGTCGTGCCCGCGTCGCGGAGGTGCTCGAGATGGGTGAGGCAGCGTTCCTGGAAGCGGAGGTCGCCGACGGCGAGGATCTCGTCGATCAGGAGCAGCTCAGGCTCGACGTGCACCGAGACGGCGAAGGCCAGCCGGAGCCGCATTCCGTCGCTGAACGTTCGCAACGGCTGATCCATCACGTCGGCGAGCTCGGCGAATGCGGCGATCTCGGACAGGCGTCGCCGGGCCTCGGCGACCGTCAGCCCGGAGAGCACCGCAGCCGTGATCGCGTTCTCCTCGGCCGACAACAGCGGCTGGAGACCGTCGCCCAGGGTCAGGAGGCCACTGACGTTGCCGCGTACCGAGACCGTTCCCTTGGTCGCTCGCGTCGTCCCGGCGATGATCCGGAGCAACGTCGATTTCCCGCTCCCGTTGGTGCCCATGAGGGCGAGGCTCTCGCCGCGAGCCACGCTGAAGGTGACGTCGTGCAGCGCCCAGTGCTCGACGGTCCCCACGCGCTCGGCAAGGGCTCGCAGGGAGCGGGTCCGCCCGCCAGCGGGACGGCGGTAGCGCTTGGCGATGTGGTCGAGCTCGATGACGTTCACAGCTCGTCCACGAACGTCGGGCTGGCCTTGGCGTAGATGGCGTAGCCGCCGGCGCAGATGCCGAGGCACGCCAGCCCGAGCACGAGCAGCGGGCCAGGCGCCGGGAACGTGCCCTGCACGAGCACGTCGCGATAGGCGATGAGCAGACGAGCCATGGGGTTGGCCTGAATGAGAAACCGATACCGCTCGGGGAAGCTTTCAGCACGAAAGAACACGGGGGTCAGGTACACGCCGAGGAGGAGCACGATGTCGACGACGAGCCGGGCGTCGCGCAGGTACACGTTGAGCGAGCACAGCGCGTAGCCCAGACCGAGGATCAACAGGAGCTGCATGAGCATGAGGACGGGCAACAGCAGGACCGACGCGCGCAACCCCGGCCCCCACATCAAGAACACGAACAGGACTGGTAGCGCGGCGATCATGTCGATGGCGTCGGTCAAGGCGCTCACGACAGGGACCGCAGCTCGCGGGACGCCCGGCCTCAAGAGCAGATCACGTCGATCGACGGCGCACGAGGTCGTCGAGGCCACGGCCCCGGCGAACCATCCCCAGAACACGATCCCGGTGAACAGGTACACCGGATAGTCGTCGATCCCCAACGGGATCACCCGGGTGAAGACGAAGGTGAAGATGGCCAACCGAGCCAGCGGCGTTGCCAGGGCCCAGACGAAGCCGAACAGCGCGCG
>VFJJ01000090.1 GCA_009886115.1 Actinomycetota bacterium | reverse complement strand
TTGGGGTCAGCGCTTGGGGTCAGCGCTTGGGGTCAGCGCTTGGGTAGGCGCTTTTGGATGTTGGCCCACTCGTCGCGCAGGCCGACGGTGCGGTGCCAGAGCGTCGGGGTCTCGATGTCGCGAGCGAAGTACCCCAGCCGCTCGAACTGCACGACCGTCCCCGGTGCGGTGTCGCCAGCCGCTGGTTCCAGCTTGCACCCGGTGAGCAACTCCCGTGCGGTCGGGTTGAGATCGTCGAGCGGATCGCCGGTGGCCTCACCCGGAACCTCGGCGCTGAAGAGCCTGTCGTACAGGGCAACGGTGGCGTCGAGCGCATGGTCGGCCGAGACCCAGTGCATCGTGGCCTTCACCTTGCGGCCGTCGGGGGCGCTGCCGCCGGCCGTGGCCGGGTCGTAGGTGCAACGGACCTCCACGACCTCGCCGTCGGCGTCCTTCACGACCTCGGTGCACGTGACGAAGTACGCCGCACGGAGGCGCACCTCGCGCCCGGGGCTGAGCCGGAAGAACTGTGACGGCGGGTCCTCCATGAAGTCGTCTCGCTCGATGTAGAGCACCCGCGAGAACGGAACCTGGCGGACGCCGTCGGCGTCGTTCTCGGGGTTGTTGACAGCCTCTCGCAGCTCGACGACGGGACGGCCGTCGGCATCGTCGGGCCAGTTCGTGATGACCAGGCGCAACGGTCGCAGCACGGCCATGCGCCTGATCGCCGTCCGGTTGAGCTCGGTGCGCACGAAGGATTCGAGGAGCTCGATGGCGTGCCTGCTGTTCGTACGGGCAGCCCCGATGAATGCGCAGAACTCGCGAATGGCCGACGCCGGATATCCTCGCTTGCGCAGGCCCCGCAGGGTGGGGAGGCGGGGGTCGTCCCAGCCGTCGACGGCGCCATCGGCCACGAGCTGGGCCAGCTTGCGCTTCGACGTGACGGTGTGGGTGAGTTCGAGCCGGGCGAACTCGGTCTGACGGGGGACGTCGCCCGGAACGGGCACATGCGACAGATACCAGTCGTAGAGCTGGCGGTGGCTGTCGAACTCCAGGGTGCACAGCGAGTGGGTCACGCCTTCGATGGCGTCGCTCTGGCCGTGGGCCCAGTCGTAGGTGGGATAGATCACCCAGGCATCGCCGGTACGGAAGTGGTGGCTGCGCCGGATCCGGTACATGACCGGGTCGCGCATCTGCATGTTCTCGTGCTGCATGTCGATCTTGGCCCTGAGCACACGGGCGCCGTCGGCGAACGCGCCCGAGCGCATGCCCCGGAACAGCTCGAGGTTCTCCTCGACCGTCCGGGATCGGAACGGGCTGTCGACTCCGGCCTGTCCGAACCCGCCGCGACCGGCCGAGATGGCGTCACCGTCCTGGTCGTCGACGTACGCCAGGCCTTGACCGATCAGGTGCTCGGCCCACTGGTGGAGCTGCTCGAAGTAGTCGGAGGCGTAGAGCGGCGGGCCCTCGGAGGTGAAGCCCAGCCAGGCCAGGTCGGCGATGATCCCGTCGACGAACTCCTCGTCCTCGGTGAGGGGGTTGGTGTCGTCGAAGCGCAGGTTGCAGACGCCCCCGAACTCCTGCGCGATGCCGAAGTCGAGACAGATCGCCTTGGCATGGCCGATGTGCAGATACCCGTTGGGCTCGGGCGGGAACCTGGTGCACACCCGTCCGCCGAAGGTGCCCTGCTCGATGTCGGCCCGAACGAGCTCGCGAATGAAGTCGGATCCCGCCGCGCCAGCGCTGGTGGCGGTGGCGGGGTGGCGACCGGTCGGGGGGGATGATGGCTCGGTGGAGGTCACGTCGTCACTCTCGGGTCGGGTCGGGCAACGACGACGGTACCCCGTCGACCTACCAGGGAACGCGCTTGCGCAGCAGCCGGCCGGGGAGCTGGCCCGTGGGCTCGCCGTCGACGATCGTCACGCGGCCGTTCACCACGGTGGCCTTGAGGCCCTCGGCCCGCTGCTCGAGCCGCGAGCCGCCTCCCGGGAGGTCGTGCACGACCCGGGGCACGAGTGGCCCGACGGTTACCGGATCGAAGACGTTGAGGTCGGCGACGAGACCCTCCCGCACCAGGCCGCGATCGGAGAAACCCCAAGCCAGCGCAGGGGCCAGCGTGATCTCGCGGACGGCATCCTCCAGGGTCAGCTCCTCGAGCTGCCGAACCCAGTGCCCGAGCAGGTACGTGTGGATCGAGGCGTCGCAGATCTGGCTGAGATGGGCGCCCGAGTCGGAGAACGTCATGACGGTTCTCGGATGACGAAGCGCGCGGCGCAGGACGGCGGGGTCCTGCGGGTACAGGCTGGGCTGGATGAAGAGCTGCTCGAAGTCGGTCTCGACGGCGAGGTCGATCATGGCTTCGGCCGGGGTGCAGCCGCGTTGGCGGGCCACGTCGGCCACCGACGGGTTCGGCGGCAGGCCCCGTTGGTACACCAGGGTGCCCTCGTAGTCGGGCGTGCGGGGCATGGCTCCGATGCCCCGCCAACGCGTGTAGTCGCCGGCCATGGCCGCCCGGGCCAGCCGCTCGCGCACGGCGGGGTCACGGAATGCTTGGCGTTGCTGGGGTTCAGGCAAGGACCTGATCAGCTCCCATTCGGGCAGCACGTCGAAGGGGAGGCGGGTCTTGAACGACAGCAGCACCGAGATCCCCCGGCAGTGGGTCTGGGCGAACATGCGCCCCCCGGCTGCGGCCACGGAGTCGATCAGGTCGAGCATCTGGTTTCCAGCCGGGTCGGTGGCCACCAGACCCGTGGTGACGGTGACCCCGGTCTCGACAGCGAGGGCGCGCACCAGCGCGCCGGTGTGCGCCCGTACGTCGGGATCGGGCGAGATCGCCCCCTCGGCGCCCCCTTCGAGGATGCCGGCACCCAGGCGGCCCATGACCCCGACGAGATGGCGTAGCTCGTCCCAGGAGGCGACACGCGACGCGACCGGTCGCCCGTCGGAGGTCTCGTGGTGCTCGGTGCGCGAGGTGGTGAAGCCGATGGCCCCGGCGCGGAGTGACGCCTCGAGGTGCTGGGCCATGAGCGCGAGCTCGTCGTCGCTGGCCTCGCTCTCGAAAGCCCGTTCCCCCATGGCCCAGGTGCGCAACGCCGAGTGCCCGACGTTCGCCGCGTAGTTGAGGCCCTTGGGCAGCGCGTCGACGGCGTCGAGGTACTCGGGGAAGGTCTCGAAGCTCCAGTCGATCCCCGCGGCCAGCGCGGCCGGGTCGATGTCCTCGGCGCGTTCCAGGTTGCGCACGACGAGGGCCCGGGCGTCGGAACGCACAGGCGCCAGAGTGAAGCCGCAGTTGCCCATCACGACGGTGGTCACGCCGTGCCAGCACGAGTTGGCGCCCAACGGGTCCCAGAACACCTGGGCGTCGAGATGCGTGTGGCCGTCGATGAAGCCCGGTGTGACAACCAGCCCGTCGGCGTCGAGGTCGGACGCGCTTCTCTCGCGGATGCGGCCGACGAAGGCGATGCGGTCGCCCACCACACCCACGTCGGCCCGGTACGAGCCGAGGCCCGAGCCGTCGACGACCGTGCCGTTGCGGATGACGAGGTCGAAACCCATCAGGCTTCCCGTCCTGGGGCTTCGGCGAGATCGCTCAGGTCGATGGGCACGAGCGGACGGTAGTCGCGGGTGTGACAGCTTCTGGTCACTCCGTGTTCGCGCGATCGTGACCTCCCGGTCGTCCGACGGTGGCTCTCGGGGCGTACAAACGTGTCATGACCTCTCCGATGTTGACTCCCGGGCCGACCGTGATCGCCGAGTCCACCGTGCGGGCCACGATCTCCTGGATGAGTGTCGAGCTCGTACGTGCCCGGCTCGGGACGTCGATCATCGTCGACCTCTCGTTGCTCGAGTTCATCGACGGCGCGGCGCTTCGCACCATCGAGACGCTCTGCTCACGTTGCCGAGCGAGAGGCGTCGACGTCATCGTGGTGGCCTCGGCCGAGACGCCCGTCGGTCGGATCGTCGGCTTGCATCGGCTCGACGAGACGGTGACCGTCGTCGAATCGGCCGACGTCGCGGTCGCGGCGATCGGTCCTCGTCTGTCGATCGGCTCGGCTGCCTGAGGGTGCTCCGGGCGCGAGCCCGACCTCCGGCTCTACAATCGTCCTGCGGTCATTCGAGGCGACGTGAGGCGACGGGGGGATAGTCCATGGGGCACAAGGTGTCGGTGGTGTTCCCCGAGACCCGATCGGCTGCAAACGTCGTCACGCTCGCCCAGCGTGCCGAGGAGCTCGGGTATCACGGCATGTTCCTGGGCAGCGCCTTCGGGATCGACCCGATCATGGCGCTGGCCCATGCCGGCACCCAGACCTCGACGATCTCCCTCGGGGTCGCCGTCGTTCCGACGTGGCCTCGTCACCCCCAGGTGATGGCCCAGCAGGCGGCGACGGCCAATGCCATGTGCGGTGGGCGTTTCCGGCTCGGTGTCGGCCCGTCGCACACACCGGTGATGCAGATGCTCGGCATCGAGTTCGACCGGCCGATCTCGCACCTACGCGAGTACCTGAGCATCGTCCGGGCCTTGCTTCGCGACGGCACGGTGGCTCACGACGGCGATCGCTACAAGGTTCGGGGGATGCTCGACGTGGCCGACGGCGGCGTGCCGCCGGTGCTCCTGAGCGCCCTTCGGCCGCAGATGTGCCGACTCGCCGGCGCCTCCGCCGACGGCGTGCTGCCCTGGCTGCCCCCGGCCGACTATCTCGCCTCGACCATCGTGCCCAACGTGATCGCCGGAGCCACCGAGGCCGGACGGCCGACCCCGCCGGTGATCGCCGAGGTCCCCGTCGCACTCACGACCGACATCGAGACGGTCCGCACGATCTGTGGCGAGGAATTGGCGATCTACCCGATGATGCCGTTCTATCGATCCCTGTGGACGGCCGCCGGGATCGAGCTCGGCGAACGGGGCACGGCGGGCGGATGGTCGGACGCCATGATCGAGGCCAGCCTGCCCTATGGCGACGAGTCGACCTTGGCTGCAAAGCTCCAGCGTTACTTCGATGCGGGGGCCGACGAGGTGGTCGTGTCGCCGATGGGATCGAACCGCGACGAGTGCCTCCGCGTCGTCGCCGACATTGCCCGGGGTTGAACGATGAGCGCCCAAGGAGTGCACCGATGACCGGTCAGAGCAGCTCGAACGCCGACGTCGTCCGGAAGGTCCTGGCCCACATCAGCGCCAGCGAGTACGACGAGCTCGCCCAACACGTCACACACGACCTGCACTTCGAGCTGCCCTACGCCTCGGCACCGATCCCCAACGCCTTCGAGGGCCGCGACACCTGGGACACCATGCAGCGAGCCACGTTCAAGATGTTCACCTCGTTCAAGAACGAGCCCACGGCGATCTACGCCACCGACGACCCCGACGTGGTGATCGCCGAGTACCGCAGTGACGCCGTGGTGGCCCGCAACGGCAAGCCGTATCGCAACCAGTACGTGGGGATCTTCCGTTTCCGTGACGGCCAGATCTGCGCGTGGCGCGAGTACCACAACCCCGACGCCACCAAGGTGATCGCTGAGTGAGCTGTGTGCCGGTGACCGGCGCTGAACAGAGCTCCGAGGGTGTCCGCTTGGCCCGGTGAGCGCCTGCCGGACCATCATGTGCGCCTCGCGAGCCCAGGAGCACCGACATGACGAGCGCGCCGCCGTCGAGCTGTTCCTTCACGAGCGCCACGCCGGGCCTGGGGATGGCGCTGGCGCTGGCGCTGGCGCTCGTCATGGCGGGCTGTGGTGACGATGCGGAGTCGGCGGCAGGACCGATCATCGTCCGGGCCGGCGAGGTCGACATCCAGCTCCCCGATGGCTTCGAGCTCCCGAGCGACGCCGCCGAGGGCGATGGCGCGGCGGGCGATGCGGTGCCGACGCCGACGACCACGGCGACCACGGGCTCGGTCGCCTCGGCCACCACGTCGCCATCCCGGGGCCCGGGCGCCGCGGCGGCGACCACGACGACAGCACCCGAGACCGAGGAGACCATCCCGGTCAACGAGAGCGAGGAACCGGCCGCGAGCCGTCTCCTCAAAGCCGTGGGCCGGTTCAACGCCTGCCTCGACGATGAGGGGATCGAGTTCATCGGGGCGCCCAGCCCCGACAACCCGGCCACCCAGGATCCCCTGTACCTTGAGGGCCTGGGGACGTGCGCGGCCCGCTCCAACATCGTCCAGGCGTTGAGCGATGCCCAGGCCGAGAACGACAGTCTCACGCCCGACGAGATCGAGGAGCGCAACGAGGGCTACCTCATCTGGCGCGACTGCATGATCGAGCGGGGTTGGGGCATCCCCGAGCCCGTTCCCGACGAGCAGGGCCGGTTGTTCAGCTTCGGCGGAGGCGGCAATACGGGCATCGTTGCGCCGCCGGGCGAGTCGCTGCTCGACAGCGGCGACCTCAACGAGTGTGCCGACGAGTCGACCCGTCAGCTGGCTGACGGCTGAGGGCTGAGGGCTGATGGCCGGGGCACGCAGATCGTCGTGGTTGAAGAAGGCCGCCGGAGCGGTCGTGGTCGTGCTGGTGGCCAGCGTCGTCACATGGCAGGTGGCCGGAGCCGACGACGAAGAGACCGGGCGTCAGCTCCTGTTGACCGCTCAAGCCGAGCGCCAGACGCTGCGTGACACCGTGACCTTGTCGGGGGTGCTCGAACGCAGCGAGCAGCGGACCGTGAATGCGGCCGCCGAGGGACGGGTGAGCGCTCCGCCGGTCGAGGACGGCGCCACCGTCGACATCGGAGACACCATCCTCACCGTCGCCGGTCGGGCCGCGGTGGCCGTCCCGGGCGAGCTGCCGTTCTTCCGCCAGCTCGATGTGGGCTCGGAGGGTCCCGATGTTCTCCGCCTCGAGCAGATCCTCAGCGGCGACGGGTATCTGCCGGGGCCGGTCGACGAGACCTACACCGAGGAGACCCGCAGCGCCCTGGCCGGATGGCAGGCCGAGCACGGCTATCCCAGCGCTGGCGCCGAGCAGCCCGAGACGATCACGCTCGCCCTCAGCCCCGGGACGGGGTACACCGTCGGGCCGTTGAGCACTGCTGCGGTCACGATCGGCCCGGGCTCAGTGGCCTCGGGCGCGCCTGTGGCACCTTCACTGCCACCGAGGTTCCACGGGATGCGCAGCGTCATCGCGTCGGATGCCGGCTCTGGTACCGGCGCCTCCGGCGCTTCCGGCGCCCCGGTCCCAGGCGCCCCGGTCCCAGGTGGCGCGGCCCCGGTCGGCGGGAGCAGCCCGAGCCTGGCGTTCCAGGTGGCTGCGACCGATCCGGTCGTCGAGATCGTCACGAGCCCCGCCACGGTCACCGAGGGCGCAGCGCTCGCGGTGTCGCTGTCGCTCAGCCCGGCCCCGGCCGCCGATCTCGCCGTGGCCATCGCCACCGGGGGCACCGCGACCCCGTCATCCGATTTCGATGCCCTCCCGGCATCGGTTCTGGTGCCGGCGGGCGTCACCGCCGTCGATGTCGTGGTCACGACCCGCACCGACACCGTGATCGAGCCGGCCGAGACCGTCCTCGTGAGCCTCGCCGCGGGCGCCGGCTATTCGATCGGCGCCCGCAACGCCACCCAGGTCACGATCGCCGCCCAGGCGGGCGATCCGGTGCTGACCGCCCGGGCCGAGACCGCTGTCGCCAGCGAGGCCGGCGTCGCCCCGCCCTCGTTCACGATCTCGGCCTCGACCGACCCGGTCGGCGACGTCTCGGTGAACATCGCGTTCGTCGGCACGGCCAGCCAGGGCGTCGACTACATCGTCCCCATCGGCGCCGTGACCCTGCGTGACACCGCGACCTCGGTGACCGTGCCCGTGGCGTTGCGTCAGGACGATCTCGTGGAGCTCGACGAGACCGTGGAGCTCCTGGTGTTGCCTGGGACCGGCTACCAGGTGGGCTCGCCCGATCGGGCATCGATGCGGCTCGTCGACGACGACCTGCCCACGCTCACGCTCACCGGTGGCCGGTCGGTCGTCGAGGGGACGGGCGCCCGGCTCACGGTGACCGCTGACGCCCGCAGCGACGACGACCTCCAGATCGCGCTCACGCCGGGCGGATCGGCGACCGTCCGCGCCGACTACGACCCGCTCCCCGCCACCGTGGTGCTCCCGGCTGGTCAGACCAGCGTGAGCTTCGACGTCTCGACCCTGACCGACGAGCTCGTCGAGCGGGCCGAGACGATCGTCGTCGCCCTGGCCCCGGGCGCCGGCTTCCGGCTGGGCACGACCACCAGCCAGACGGTGACCGTCGAAGCGTCCACGGCTGACACGGCCACACCGGTGCTGTCGATCAGGACCACGGCGCAGTCGTCGATCGAGGGTCAGCCCGTCACCTTCGTGGTGGAGGCCGATCGGGCACTCGATGACGATTTCGACGTCGTGCTCAGCCTCGGGGGCTCCGCGTCCGCCGGGAGCGACGCCGACCTCCCGGCCGGTCCCGTCACCATGGCGCCGGGCGCGCGCCAGGTGCAGGTGATCGTGACCGTCCGCCAGGACGACCGCGTCGAGCGGGACGAGACGATCGAGGTGACCCTCGAACCGTCGCCCGCGTACCGGATCTCGTCGGCCAGCTCGGCCCGAACCACCGTCGACTCCGAGGACCTGCCCGAGATCACCCTTGTGGGCGGGGTGAGCCTGGCTGAAGGAGCCACGACGACGGTGTCGATCGTGGCCGACCAGGCGCCCGTCGACGACACGTCGGTCAACTACCAGGCGTTGGGCACCGCGACGCCCGGTCAGGACTTCGAGCCCTTGTCGGGGACGGTCGTCCTCCGGGCGGGGCAGACCTCGGCCGCGGTCTCGTTGCGGGCCTTCGACGACGACGTGGTGTTCCTGCCGACCGACATGGTCGTGGGGCAGTGGCCGGCTCGCGTCGGGACGGTGCTCGTCGACGAGGGTCAGGTCATTGCGCCTGGCGCGCCGCTGTTCACGATCATCGCCGACGAGTTCACGATCACGTTGAAGGCCAACCCCTCCGATCGCTCCGAGCTGCTCGTCGGCCAGACGGTCGACGTGGAGATCTCGGCCACGGGCCAGTTCACCACCGGGGTCATCACCGAACTCGACACCGAAGCCCAGCTCGACCCCACCACCCAGGCCGAGCAGTACGGCGGTACCGTCGAGATCGAGGAGGCCCTGGGCTCGGTCGACGGGGCTGCAGTGCGTCTGGAGGTGGTCCTCGCCGAGCGCGTCGACGCCATCGTCGTCCCGATCGCGGCCGTGGGCCAGGACGCCAGCGGGGCCGACGAGGTTCGGGTCATCGATCTGGGCGCGGCCGAATTCCGGCGGGTGCCCGTGACCACCGGGTTGCAGGAGGGGTCGTTCATCGAGATTCTCACCGGGCTCGAGGGCGACGAGATCGTCGTCGTCGAGGTGCAGGCTCCGTGACGGCTGAGGTTCTCCTCGAGCTGTCGCAGGTGTCACGGGTCTACGGCGACGAGGTGCTCGTCCACGCCTTGCGGGAGGTCGACCTCCGTGTGCACGCAGGCGACTTCGTCTCGATCGTCGGGCCGTCGGGCTCGGGGAAGTCGACCATGCTCGGGCTGCTCGGCCTGCTCGACCTGGCGACCACGGGCACGATCCGGGTGCGCGACCAGGATGTCGCGGTGCTCGACGATGCCCGCCGATCACGCTTGCGGGGCGACACGATCGGCTTCGTGTTCCAGCAGTTCCACCTGATTCCCCACCTCGACGCCGTCGGCAATGTCGAAGCGGCCCTGCTCTATCGAGGCATCCGGTCGCGCGAGCGTCGTGATCGGGCGCGCGCCGCGCTGGCCCTCGTGGGTCTCGAGGCTCGGGGCGATCATCGTCCCGTCCAGCTCTCGGGCGGCGAGCAGCAGCGGGTGGCGATCGCCCGGGCCGTGGTGACCGAGCCGCTCATCGTGTTGGCCGACGAGCCGACGGGGGCGCTCGACACGAAGAACGCCGCCAACGTCATGGAGATCTTCCACACGTTGCAGACCGCCGACCGGGCCGTGGTGATCGTCACCCACGATCACACCGTGGCCGACGCCGCCCACCGGAAGGTCTCGATGCGCGACGGGCGGATCGTCTCCGACGTGGTGCGTTCTCTGGTAACGGCGCCCGGTGCCGGGGCCGCGGCCGGGGCCGGGGCGACCCTGGGGACATCGTCGTGATGTACCTGCGCGATCTGCTCGGGGTCGCCGGCTCGGGGCTCGTGGCCCGCAAGGTCCGCACGTTCATGCTGTTGCTCGGGCCGCTCATCGGCGTGGGCGCCATGGTGGCCGCGGTCGGGCTCACCGACAGCGCCAAGGGCGACTTCAAGGCCAAGCTCGCCGAGCTGGGAACCGACCTGCTCGTCGTCGACGCCGCGGGCACGTTCGGCTCGGCCCAGACGCCCACGTTGCCCGAGGACGCCGTCGAGCGCGCCCTCAACCTCTCGACGGTCGAGGCGGCATCGGCCATCGCCGAGCTGTCGGGGATCGTGACCCTGCCCTACGCCGGCGCCGAGGACTTCTACGCCGCGTTCCCCATCCCGGTGATCGCCGCCGACGACGACCTGCCCGAGGTGCTCGGGATCGGGCTGGCCCACGGACGCTGGATCTCGCCGGCCGACGAGAGCCACGCGACCCGGGCCGTGGTGCTGGGCTCCGGGTTGGCCGACGAGTACGGGTACCTGCCGGGTGAGTTGCGCACGATCCGCCTCGGCGCCTTCGACTACGGGGTCGTCGGTGTGCTCGACCTCGTCGAGTTGCGTGGCGAGCTCAACGACGCCGTGTTCATCGCTCTCGCCGCAGCCGAACGCGACTTCATCGACGATGCCATTCCCACCCGGCTGTTCGTGCGATCGAGTGACGGGACCACCCAGTCGACGGCCGCGGCGTTACCGACCGCGATCGCGCTCGGCGGCGGCGACGAGATCACCACCGACGTCCCGAGCAAGGCGCTCGCCACCAAGGCCGAGGCCGACAAGACCGTGCAACGCACGGCGTTCATGGCCGGCGTCCTCGCGTTGCTGCTCGGAGCGATCGGGATCGTCAACGTGATGTCGATCTCGGTCATCCAGCGCTCGAACGAGATCGGCATCCGGCGGGCCCTGGGCCACCGACGGGTCACGATCGCGCTCCAGTTCCTCCTCGAAGCCGTCGCCGTCGGCCTCCTCGGGGGCATCTTCGGCGCCGCCCTCGGGATCGGCGTGGTCTGGGCCACGTCGCAGGTGCTCGAGTGGACGATGGTCCTCCGCTACGACCTCGTCCCGTGGTGGGTGGTGATCTCGATCGGCGTCGCCGCCCTCGCCGGTCTGGCCCCGAGCGTCAAGGCCGCCCGCCTCGAGCCCCTCGAGACCCTCCGCCTCGGCTGAGCGGCAGAGCGGCTGAGGGCTCCAAATTTGAGCGGAAATGCTCACGGGGTGAGCATTTCCGCTCAAATTTGGCGAGCGGTCGGGGTCAGGCGGCCCCGGAGGCCCCGGCGCTTCAGGCGGGGGTGGTGGTCCCGGCGTTTTCCTCGCGCTGGATGCGGGCCCACTCCTCGGCGGCGACCTGGTGCATGGCCTCGCCCTTGGCGAAGCCGGAGTAACACGAGAACTGGAGGATCACCTCGTGCATCTCGTCGACCGAGATGTCGCGCGACTTCAGCGCCGAGCCGATGTGCGACCGCAGCGGCCCCATCGTGTCGTCGAGCCCCACGCAGCCCAGCGTGACCAGCCGGCGGTCGCGCTGGCCCATGTTGGGTCGCTGCCACACGTGGCCGAACACGAAGTTGAGGATCCCGGCCTGGAAGTACGGCGAGTCACGGCGGGGGGCGGGCACGTAGTTCACATCCACGAAATGCTGCTCTCCCTTGGCCAGGCGCTCCTCGCGATCGGTGGCACCGAGGGTGTCGTCGGCGAGCATCGGGAACGGCGGGACCTCCTGTCCCCGCTCGGTGTGCATCCTCGCCCACTGGATCCGAATGGCCATCTCGACCTGGGAGGCCTTGGGCCAACCGCAGTACACGGCGAAGTGCAGGGTGAACTCCAGCATCTCCTCGAGGGTGAGATCGCCGCTCGCCAACGCGGCGTAGATGTGCTCGTCGATGGGTCGGGTCGCGTCCGCCCCCGAGACGCACGACAGCGTCACCAAGCGGCGATCGCGGCGACTGAGCCCCGGGCGCGCCCACACCTCACCGAACACGAACTCCAGGTTCGCCTGCGCCCACGGCGTTGTCGCGGCGGGCGGATCGGCGACCATGACCTCCCGATAGACCTGCTCGGCCTGGCTGGACATGGGCGACTCCTCCGTGCGCGTCGACGGGGGCCGACTCTACGTTGCCTGCTCCCGACGCCACCTCCGTTCCGTGGTCCCGGGAGGCGCGTGGTCGCGGGGCCCGGGAGGCCCGGCCCCCTTGGGCTCGTAGCGCTCAGGCCGGAACGTCGCCGGCCACGGTGACCTTGTGCAACACGCGATCGCCGGTCGCGTCGGGAACCACACGGTGCAACACACAGCGGTTGTCCCACAGCACGAAGTCGCCCGGCGACCAGCGGTGCCGACACGAGATCTCGGCCCGGCTGCCCGCCCGGTAGAGGAGATCGAGCAGGGGCCGGCTCTCGGGCTCGCTCCAGCCCTCGATCCTGAGGGTGTAGTCGGCGTTGACGAACAGGGCCGGGCGACCCGTCACCGGATGTCGCGGCGCAACCGGGTGCGCGTGCTCGACCTGCACACGGGTCAGCCCGGCGTCGGCGGCTGCGCTCTCGGTGCCGCGGTGGACGGCCCGGAGCCCGAGCACAAGTCGTTGCAGGCCGTCGCTCAGATCGTCGAAGGCCTTGTGCTGATTGGCGAACATGGTGTCGCCGCCGGCTTCGGGGAGCACGCGAGCCATGAGCATCGTGAGGAGGGGCGGTCGTTCGAGATACGTCTGGTCCTGGTGCCAGGTCCGGGCGATCGGATGGCGGGGGTCGACGACCTCGAGCACCTCGGGATGACCTTCGAGCGGACGGATGTAGGGATGCACGCTGATCTCGCCCCAGTGGCGGGCGAAGGCGACCTCCTCGTCGGGTGTCATGTCCTGGCTCGGGAACACCAGCACGTGGTGCTCGAGGAACCGGGCGCGCAACCATCCGAACGTCTCGGGGTCGAGGGGACGGGCCAGATCGAGACCGTCGATCCGGGCGCCCAACGTGCCCGACAGTCGGGTGATCTTCCGCTCGCCCGTGGCCGTCATCACACTGGCGATGGTGACGGTGATGGTGACGGTGGCATCCCGCTGGCCGTGGACGTGCCGGGTTCGCTCGGCGCCGAAGCGAGACCCGGTCCGTCGTTGTCGCGCAGCGCGAGGAAGAACAGCATGCTCGCGATCTGCACGGGCCTCAGCCGGTCGTCGGCGTAGAGCGCCGTCAGCTCATCGGTGCCCGCGTCCCTGCGCTTCATGCCCCGACTGCCCGCTGGTGAGCTGTCCATTGCCGACATGACGCCTCCTCAGACGGTCGTTTCGTGCCCGAAAGTCATCTGTGGGCCCGGAACTTCTCCCCGGAGCCTGGCCCGTACCCGTCAACAACCACAACCGCCTGCGCCGTTGTGGTGGATTGGCGTGACCCCTTCGTCGAAATCGCCGTCGCCGTCGCCGAGGCCGACCGGCCGCGAGTCAGCGGCCGATCCACTCGAAGTGCACGGCATCGGGAACGAGCCACTGTCCGCCGTTGGTGAACCCGTGGCGGGCGAGGAGATCGACGACCCGCGGGTCCTGCGCACCGTCGCGGCCGCGGACGTTGTCGGCCGCATTCACGTCGAAGGCGATCCCCCAGGCATGACGGGAGATCCCGGCATTGTCGGACGCGCTCACGAGGCGCGGGTTCCAGCAGCCGAGGAAGCCATCGCGGGCGAAGCTCGCGGCCAGGCCACTGTCGATGGCCTCGGACAGGGCGGAGCCCACCGCCTCGGCGACCGAGCGATGGCAGCGGACGGGTCCGAGGATCGGGACCTCGATCTCGACGATGTTCGCTGCGACCCACGCCGGGTCCTGCTCGATGGTTCGGCTCCCCGGGCCCGTCCGGCGATAGGCGAACTCGCCGAAGCGGGCTTTCACGATCGATTGGGGGAGCACGGCGTCGCCCTGGCGCAACCATGGCGTCTCGGCCCGGGCCCGGAAGCGGATGGGCCCGCCGCCGATCGCACCGGAGAGCATGTGCTCGATCTCGGCCCGCCGTGCCCCGATGCTCGGCGCCGGTCCATCGCCAGGTGCCAGATCGCTGTCGACGTCGCGGGCGAGCACATAGCGCGGCGTGACGATGGCGGCCACCACTCCCGGGAGGACCACGATCTCGGCCGCCCCGATCGACACCGAGCCCCGCGGCAGCCTCGTGTGCATCGCGCCCGTCGGACGCACCCCGGCGACGCTGCCGGGCGATCGCGGCGCGGGCGATCGCGGCGACGGCGGATCGAGCGCGCTCCGGGCCCTCGTCGATGGTGACACCACCGTCGAGCCCGGAGGCCTGCGCGAGCGCTCGGCGCGCGTCGGCTCGAGCAGATCGGTGCCGACGGCCGGTGGGGGAGCGAGCGGGGTGTTGGCCCTTCGTTGCTGAGCTTCACGGCATCAGAACGACGATCGTGCGGGGCGAGGTCTCCGCTCGATCGTCGGTACCCGGAAGGGCATCGAGATCCCGGCAACAGCGACGAGGTCGACCGCACGTGAGGGCTTGACCGAGCAGAAGCTCATCGCCCCGATGTCGGCGTCGTGGTGGCGCCCCGCCGCGGAGTAGCGTCTCGGTTGATATCGGCACCCTGGTGCGATGTCGAAGCTCGCCACCGCTCGGCGCGACGGTCACACCGCCGAGCCTGGTTCGTACGCCACCGACGCCCGTCCGGCCGGGACGGGTGCGCCGCGGCGACCGCACGAGCCCGGGGTGGTTCCACGTGGCCAGCACAGACCCACGTCGTGGTCGGGTCCAGGCCATGGGGCGCCACGACCGAGAACGGAAACCGATGGTTGACGCACAACAGCTCGAAGCGGCCATCTGGTCGATCGCCGACGGCCTGGGCTCCGACGACGACCTCGGGATCATCGACGCCGACGCCGGGGCGTCGTTGGCGGTGCTCGACCGCCTCATCATCGAGACCGAGGACCACTTGGCGGGGGTGCGCGGGTTGCCCGGCGACGAGCGCGACCAGGTCGTGGCCGACTTCATGCAGACGCTGACCAGCCTCCGCGTCACGGCCGCGCGCTTCCGGCCGGCGAGTGTGGCGTCGCCGTCCCGGTCTCGCGACTGGGAAGACATCGAAGCGGCCCCCGCCGAGATCCTCGAGCCCGAGGAGGTGCAGCTCCAAGCGTCGTGGTCAGCGGGCCAGGTGATCGTCTGGGCGGGAGGGCGGGGAGCGCTCCCCGAGGCCGACGGCGCGCTCATCGGGCGGCTGGCTTCGATGGACGGCCCACCCGCGGGATGGAAAGACCATCCGCCGGTTTCGCTCCCCGGCGGGGAGCGCGCCGAGGCCCTGGCCATCAGCATGAAGGATGCCCTCGGTTGGCTGGTGGCCCTCGGGGTGGGCACGGTCGCTCCGGTGCGGGCGCCAGCCTCCTCTGGCTCGGCCACGTCGCGCTCGAAGGCGTTCGGCTCGTGGCCCGAGGGTCGATCCTGCCGAGCGTGAAGGTCATGGAGCGCACCGAGGGCCGGGTTGTCGAGGCGGCCGTGCGCTGGGTGCCGGCGCTGGTCGACACCTCGGCCGTCGACGCACTCGCGGCAGCGATGCCGGGGATCGTCGTCGCGACGGCAACCGGGGGCCGGACGAGCCCGTCGGCCGTGATCGCCGACGTGTTGCACGCCGTGGTGGAGGCGATCGTCACCCAGAGCACCGAACGCATGGAGCTGCCGGCCCCGCCGCCGAGCGCGAACTCGCCCACCGATCTGGCCGACACCGTCATCGCCCGGATGGACGGCTCGAGCTTTCGGGTCAGCGCCGGGCTGGCACCCGACCTGTCGCGGCGGCTCGACCAGTGGTCGCAGACCGTCACGTCGCAAGCGCGTCCGAAGCTGGTCGTGCAACTCGACGCGCCCGATGCTGGTGGCGTCTGGATCGCCTCGGTGCACGCTCCGGCAGGCAAGGGCAAGCTGTTGCCGATCGACGCCGCCCTCAGGACCGAGGGTGCCAGCCGGCATCTCGCGTCGGAATGGTCCCGGCTCGGCCGACTCTTTCCGGCGCTCGACAGGGCCGGAGCACGACGGCGGGGCAGCGTTGCCCTCAGCCAGGACGAGGCGTGGGCGTTCATGACGGTCGACGGTCCCACACTGGCCACCGTGGGCTTCGACGTGCGGGTGCCGGCGCTGTCGCGGCGCAAGGCCCGGCCTGCGCTGCGGCTGTTCGCCGAGGCGACGACAGGCACGGTGGTCGGGGCCAACCAGCTGAGCAACGTGGCCTGGTCGGTGCTCTTCGACGATGTCGAGCTGACAGCCGCCGAGGTGGCCCGTCTGGCCCGCGAGGCGCGCCCGCTGGTGCTGTCGCGGGGTCGATGGGTCGAGGTCGATCGGGTCGATCTCGAGCAGGCCGCGGCCGCCCTGGCCGAGCGGGCATCGATCACGCAGCTCACCGGGGCCGAGATCCTCCGCCAGACGATCGGGCTCGACCGCTCGGGGCTGGCCGGTGGGGTGGTCGTCCACGGCACCAGCTGGGCCAACGACATCGTCCGCCGGGCCGGTGAGGCCACCCACGAGCTGATCTCGCGACCAGACGGCTTCGCCGGCGAGCTACGGACCTACCAGGCCGAGGCCCTGGCGTGGTTGGGCTTTCTCGATACGGCCGAGCTCGGCGGATGCCTGGCGCTCGACATGGGCCTGGGCAAGACCCCCACCGTCCTCGCCCATCTCGCCCGACGGGCCGGCGAGGGCACCACGCTGGTGCTCGCACCCGCCGCCGTCGTCGGCAACTGGGCGGCCGAGGCGGCGCGTTTCGCGCCCGGGTTGCGGGTCGTGGTGCACCACGGAGCCTCGCGGTCGTCGGCGCATGAGCTCGAGGCCGAGATCGCCGGGGCCGACATCGTCGTGACCACCTACGCCACGGCGGTTCGCGATGTCGAGGCCCTCGTGGCGATCGACTGGCGCCGGATGGTGCTCGACGAGGCCCAAGCCATCAAGAACCCGGCGAGCGAGACCGCACAGCAGCTCCGGCGCATCCCGGCCCGGTCCCGTCTTGCGCTCACCGGAACGCCGATCGAGAACGGGCTCGGCGACCTCTGGGCCATCCTCGACTTCACGAACCCCGGCCTCGTCGGACCCCGGCCGATGTTCATCGCGCAGATGTCGGGCGATGGTGAAGCTGCGCTGCGTGCGTTGAACGGGATCCTGCTGTTCCGTCGTACCAAGGCCGAGCCCGAGGTCGCCGCCGAGCTCCCCGACAAGATCGACGAGCTCGACCACTGCACCATGACAGCCGAGCAGATCGGCCTGTACCAGGCCGTCCTCGACGATCTCGTCGCCCGCGCCTCCGCGCCGGTGATGGTCATGGTCGCCGGTGACGCGACGGGCGAAGACGGGGCTGACGGCGACGACGATGACGACGCCGACGGACGCGTCGATCCGGCCGATCCCGGGGCCCGCAAGAAGGGCGCCATCCTGGCCGCCATCACGGCTCTCAAGCAGATCTGCAACCACCCCGCGGCGTACCGCGACGACGGCCTCCCGCTCACCGGGCGTTCGGGCAAGCTCACCAGGCTCGAGGAGATCGTCGAGTCGGTGTTCGCGGCTGGTGAGCGCATCCTCGTCTTCACGCACTTCGCCACCTGGGGTCGCCGACTCGCCGTCCATCTGAGCGAGGTCACCGGGGTCCCGATCGCCTGCTACGACGGGAGCCTGGCGCGAGGCGTTCGCGACCGTCTCGTCGCCGACTTCCAGAACGGCACCGGCCCGGCCGCCTTGGTGCTGTCACTCAAGGCCGGCGGTACCGGGCTGAACCTGACTGCCGCCAATCACGTGGTGCTCTACGACCGCTGGTGGAACCCGGCGGTCGAGGACCAAGCCCGCGATCGGGCCTGGCGGATCGGCCAGGGCCGCACGGTGATCTCGCACCGGCTCGTGTGCCCGGGGACCGTCGACGAACGGGTCGAGGAGGTCGTGGCGGGGAAACGACACATCGCCGAGGTCGTGCTGCAGCGGTCGAGCTCGATCGCCGATTTGAACACCGATCAGCTCCGCCTCGCGCTCGGGCTGCGACCCGACGAGCTCCTCAAGGAGGACGACCTGTGAACCGCCCCCAACGGGCCCGCAGCAACCAGCGCCGCAGACCGCCCGCGAAGGCCCCGGCGGCGCCCGTCGACATCTGGCGGTCGGCCCGCCCCCTCCCCGACATCGAGCCCATCGTCGTGTCCGCCGACCCGGGAGCGCTCGTGCGTTCACTCGGCGATCCCCCGATGACCAATGGGCACACGGCTGGGCACTACTTCGCGGCGGTCATCGAGCGGGCGGCTGGCGTCGCCGGTGCGCTCGCGCTCAGCGTTGATCTCCTCGCCCGACCCGCCGACGACTGACGCCGTGTCCGCCGTGTCCGCCGTGTCCGCCGTGTCCGCCGTGGCCCGTATGAACAGGACCGATAGCGATGAATGCTGAGCCCTCGGTCGCCGAGTCTTCGCGCCTCCGAGCTGCCTCGGTCGTGGCTGTGGTTGTGGTCGTGGCCGCGATCGTCGTGCTCGCGCTCACCGGCGGCGAGGGCCCGCTCACCGCGCCCAAGGCGGTCGTCCTCGGCGCGGTGGAAGGGATCACCGAGTATCTCCCGGTGTCGTCGACCGGTCATCTCCTCGTCACGCAGCGGCTCCTCGATCTCGGCTCGGGCGCCGGGAAGACCGCGGCCGACACGTATGCCATCGCGATCCAGCTCGGCGCCATCCTCGCTGTCGTCACGCTCTACCGACGCCGGATCGCCCAGCTCGCCGCCGGGATGGTGGGCCGCGATGTGCTTGGCCGTGCGGTGCTCGTGCGGCTGGTCGTGGCGTTCACGCCCGCCGCCATCGTGGGGATCGCCTTCGACAGCACGATCAAGGACCACCTCTTCGGGCCGTGGCCGATCGTGGGGGCCTGGGCCGTCGGCGGGATCTTCCTGCTCTGGTGGAAGCCCCGATCGGGCGGGGTGGCCCTCGATGCCCTCACGGTTCGCAGCGCGGCCCTCATCGGGTGTGCCCAGGCGCTGGCGCTGTGGCCCGGCGTCAGCCGCAGCCTCGTCACCATCGTCGCCGCACTCGCCGTCGGGCTCGAGATCGGTGCTGCGCTCGAGTTCAGCTTCCTGCTCGGCCTGGCCACGCTGACCGCCGCCACCGCGCTCGACCTGGGCAAGGATGGCCAGACCTTGCTCGACGACTACGGGTGGAGGATGCCCCTGCTCGGTGTGCTCGTCGCCTTCGTCACGGCGGTCGCCGCGATCGGTTGGCTCGTCTCGTACCTGCGTGACCGACCGCTGGCGATCTTCGGCTGGTATCGGCTCGGCGCCGCGGCCGCGACCATCGTGTTGCTCGGCGCCGGGGTGATCTGACGCGCTCCCCGGCGGGTGTCGGTGCCTGGGGACCAGTCAGGGAGCGCACGTGAGTGTCGAACGTCATGAGCTGGTGACCTCGGGTCTGGGGATGGCCCAGTTCCCGGTGGAGATGGTGACGAGCGAGCCGGTCGACGATCACATCATGGGTGTGGTCGTCCAGGCCTGGCTGAGCCGCTACCCCGTGCAGCGGTGGGGAACCGGGTGGCTCGCTGGCGGTGGCATGCAGCTGCGCTTCCGTCGGCATCTCACCGCCGGGCTCGGCGTCACGGTGCTCGTCGACCAGGGCGTCGAGATGGGGCTCCGGGTGCTCGACGGCGAGGGTGTGCTCATGGCCGACGGCTCGGCCCGTCTCCACGGTCGGGGCGACCTGGGTGGGCTTGCTGGTTTCGGTGGGCTGGGCCGTGCTGGTGGGCTGGGTGGGCTGGGTGGCTGGGCCGGTGGGGGTGGCGTCGGCGGCTCGGCCGGTCCCGGAACCGGCTGGACGGCCTGGCGGGGAGGTGACGTCACGGAGCTGCCGGTGCCCGCGACTGCCGAGATGCTCGACGGACTGGCGTTCACTGCACCCGCCTTCGGTTTCGACGCCGATCGCGACCTCGCCTTCGCAGCAGAGGTCGACCCTGACGGCTGGTGGCGGCGCACGCGCTGGGCCCACCCGGCCTGGGTCGTGTCGGCCGTCAACGGCGTGTTGCGCGAGACGATCGCCTTCGCCGACGGGCGGTGGGTGCACGCCGGCACCGCGATCACCCATCTGGCGCCGATCCCCTCAGGAGCTCGAGTGTCGATCGCTGGCCGGGTGGCGAGCCTGTTCAGCACGGCTGCTCATGACTTCGCAGTCGTCGAAGCGCTCGCCTCGACCGCCGGCGTTCCCGCGATGGCCATGGAGCTCACCATCGTCTACCGCTGATCCCGACCGGTGCGGTTCGCGCGGTGCCGGTTGTCCGTCGGGCGGTGGCGTGTCGGGCGGTGGCGTGTCAGGCGGTGG
>VFJJ01000021.1 GCA_009886115.1 Actinomycetota bacterium | reverse complement strand
CTCCGGCGACGGATCCCCGATCAACCAGGGCTCCGGAACCCAGGTCACCGCCCAGGACGGCAGCGCCGCCACCGTCCACGGCGACGCCACGGCCCAGGACATCGACGCCTACAACTCCAACGTCGCCGCAGTCGGCGACGACGGCACAGCGACGGTCGACCAGAGCCACGAGTACACCGACAACTCCGACAACAGCACCAACGACAGCTACAACGCCGATGTCGAGACTGATGTCGCCGTCCACGACAGCTTCAACACCGAGTACACCGAGCAGGGCTACGAGCAGCAGCCTGCGCCGTACGCTCCCGAGCACCACGAGCCCGAGCCGTACGCGGCCCCCGAGCCCGAGTACCACGAGCCCGAGCACGTCGAGCCCGAGGCCGAGCACTACGACGTCTGACCCTTCATCCGGGCCCGAGCGAGTCTCCCGGCTCGCTCGGGCCCGGCCCCGTTGCACTCCCCGCCCATCGCCCCGCTCTTCGATCCTCGGATCGGCTGGCGGGGCGATGGCGCGCGCCGGGCGATTAGCCTGGCGGGACAGCTCCTCGAGGAAGTCTTCTGACAATGCCCGAACCGTCGCCAACGTCGACCGATCAGCGCACTGCGTTCATGACGCGGGCGTTGACCTTCGTCGATCTCACGGTCCAAGTCGCGCAGGCCGCCGGCCGGGAGGATCTCGTCGCTCGCCTCGGTCGGGCCCGGAGCCGCCTCGACGATCCGGAGGCCAAGGTCCTCATCGTCGGCGAGTTCAAGCAGGGAAAGAGCTCCCTCGTGAACGCGCTCGTGGCGGCCACGGTGTGCCCCGTCGACGACGACATCGCCACCGCGGTCCCGACGGTCGTGCGGTGGGCCGAGACAGCGAACGCCGAGCTGGTGTCGAGCCCCGACGGCGAGGTCTCGGTCGACACCCCGGAGTCGAAGCTCGTGCGCCGGACCGTCGACATCAACCAGCTCTCGCAGCACGTCACCGAGGGCTCGAACCCCGCGAACGAGCAGAGGCTCATCAGGGCCGACGTCGGGCTCCCTCGGGCCATCCTCACCGGGGGCCTGGCACTCATCGACACGCCGGGGACGGGCGGCCTCGACTCGGCGCACGCGACGATCACGCTCCGAGCGCTGTCGCTGGCCGACGCCGTGGTGTTCGTCACCGACGCCTCCCAGGAGTTCTCGGAGCCCGAGCTCCAGTTCCTGCGCCAGGCTCGTCAACTCTGCCCGAACATCGTGGTGGTGCTGACCAAGATCGACTTCTACCCCGAGTGGCGCCGCATTCAGGAGATCGACCGGGGACACCTGCAACGCGCCGGTATCGAGCTCCCGATCTTCGCCGTGTCGTCGCTGTTGCGCTCGCGAGCGACCCAGGCCGACAGCAAGGAGCTCAACGCCGAGTCGGGCTATCCGCCGTTCGTGAGCTGGCTGCGAAGCGAGGTGGTCGGCAAATCCGAGCTCCTCTCAGCCCGGGTCGCGGCCAACGACTCCTTGGCCGTGCTCGAGCAGCTCCAGTCACCGCTCGCTGCGGAACGCCGCACCCTCGCCGACCCCGAGAAGGCCAGGGAGATCGTCGCCGAGCTCGAACGAGCGAAGGAATGGGCTGATCGGCTGCGCAGCCAAGCGGCTCGCTGGCAGCTCACCCTGGGCGACGGCATCGGCGATCTCACCTCCGACATCGACTACGACCTCCGCTCGCGGGTGCGGATCCTCACCAAGGAAGCCGAGGAGGCGATCGACGGGCACGACCCGGCCGACTTCTGGGACGAGTTCGAGCCCTGGCTCTACCGGCGGTGCTCGGCCGAGGTGGTCGCCAACTACACCGAGCTCTACCAACGGTCGAACGCCCTCGCCAGCGTGGTGAGCGAGCACTTCGCCGAGGACGAGTCGAACATCGCGGTGCAGTTCGCGATCAACGATCCCACGAGCCTCGTCGGATCGCTGCGCACCAACGCCGCCATCGAGCTCGAACGTCCGGGCTCGGTCGCCGGTGGGGTAACCGCGCTGCGCGGGTCGTACGGCGGGATCTTGATGGTGAGCTTCTTCGGCGGGCTGGTCGGCCTCGGGGGCGCCTTGCTCGCCCCGGGAGCGGGTGTGGTCGGTCTGCTCATGGGCCGCAAGACGCTCAAGGACGAGCGGGAGCGCCAGCTCCTGCAGCGCCGGTCCCAGGCGAAGAACGCCATGCGCAAGTACCTCGACGAGCTCACCTTCCAGGTGAACAAGGACTCCAAGGATGCGCTGCGCCTGATCCATCGTCAGCTCCGCGACGCGTTCATGAGCCGAGCCGACGAGCTGCAGCGCTCGACCACCGAGGCCCTGGCCGCCGCGCAGCAGGCGGTCCGCCAAGACCAGAGCACCCGCGAGCAACGCCTGAAGCTGCTCGACGGCGAGATCGCCCGGTTGACGCAGATCCGGACCCAGGTCAGCCAGATCGCTCCCGATCTGGCAACGGCGGCTGCGGCGAGTGGCGTCGTCGCCGTCACCAACGTGCCCGCCGGCACGAGCCGCTGACGTGACCGAGCGCAGCCCGGTCATCTTCGAGGTTCGTCGTCTGCTCGACGCGGCATGGGGCGTCTTTCGGGGGACCGTCGCCGAGCACACCATCGACGACGCCCGCAAGCGCCTCGATGAGCCGCTCCGGGTCGCCATCGCCGGCAAGGTCAAGGCCGGCAAGTCGACGCTGTTGAACGCGCTCGTCGGCGAAGAGCTCGCGCCGACCGACGCCGGCGAGTGCACGAAGATCGTCACCTGGTACCGGAACGGGCTCGGCTACAAGGTCATCCTCGAACCCAAGCAGGGGCCGGCGCGACAGATCCCGTTCCAGCGCGAGCGCGGGGCGCTCGATCCCGACCTCGGCGGCACGTCGGCCGAAGACGTCGTCCGCCTGATCGTCGAATGGCCGTCCGCCGCGTTGCGGGAGATGAGCCTCATCGACACACCTGGGATCGCGTCGATCTCGACCGATGTGTCGGCTCGGGCCCACGCGTTCCTCACGCCCGAGACCGGCCAGCCGTCCGACGCCGACGCCGTCATCTATCTGATGCGTCACCTGCACCAGACCGACCTGCGGTTCCTCGAGACCTTCCGGGCCGAGGACGTCGGCATCGACACGCCCCTCAACGCCGTGGCCGTGTTGTCGAGGGCCGACGAGGTCGGCTCGGGGAACATCGACGCCCTGGGCTCGGCCGCCCGGATCGCCGAACGGTACCGCCGCGACGATCGCATCCGGCGAGCGTGTCAGACCGTGGTTCCCGTGGCCGGCCTGCTCGCGGCGTCGGGAGCCGCGCTGCGTGAGGACGAGTATCGGGCGTTGGCTCGGATCGCCGCGGGGACCAGGGAGCAGATCGACGAGCTGCTGCTCACCGCCGACCGCCTCGCCCGGGCATCAACCCCGCTCGACGTGCTCGACATCGAGCGCGAGGCCCTGCTCGAACGGCTCGGCATGTTCGGTGTCCGCATCAGCGTGGCGCTGATCCGGCGGGGCTCGGTCACCAACGCCCTGTCGCTGGCTCAGGAGCTCGTCGCTCGGAGCGGGCTCTCCGAGCTGCGCCATGTGTTGTTGCATCAGTTCGCCGGCCGGCGCGACGTGCTCCAGGCCCGTTCGGCCCTGGCCACGTTGGAGACCGTCATCCGCGCTGCGCCGATCGTCCCCGCACAACGGCTCCTGGCGGAGGCCGAGCGGATCACGGCCGGGGCCCACGAGTTCGCCGAGCTCCATCTGGTGTCGGCCCTGCGGACGGGGGCCGTGAAGCTCCGCCCCGACGAGCTCGCCGCGGCCGATCTCCTGCTCGGCTCGACGGGAACCGACCTCCCGACCAGGCTGGGGCTGCCCCCTGACGCCGACGCTGCGGCGCTGTCGAACCAGCTCGGGCTGTGCCTCACCCGCTGGCAACGCCGGGCCCAGAATCCGCTGTCGTCACGGGAGGTCGTCGAGGCCGCGACCGTCCTCGTGCGCACCTGCGAAGGCCTCTACGAGCAACTCGCCCGTCGCCGGGTGTGATCCCTCCCTCGGCCCTCCGGGAGCCGAGGCGGCCGTCAGCGAGCTCAGTGGGCGCTACCTCTCGAGGATCTGGCGAAGCGCGGCGAGGAACTCGGCTCGGGTCTCGGCGCCCAGCCGTTGGCGGATCCGGGCGACGTGGTGCTCGACGGTCTTGGGCGAGATGTAGAGCTCGCCGCCGATCTCCTTGTAGGTGAGCCCGGCCAGCACCCTGCTCGCCACCTCGACCTCCCGGTCCGACAGGAGCGAAGCCGTTGGCGCATCGACCGTCTCCTGGATCGGGATGGCCGCACGCAACTCACGGGCCTGGCCGAGCAACGCCCTCGAGACCCCTTCGTCGGTGGCCTTGGACGCCGCCGCCCCTGCCAACTGAGCCGCCTCCCAGGCCAGGCCGACCTGTTGCAGGTCACGGGTGACCGCGAGCACGCGCACCGGGTCGACGGATCCTTCGGTCACGGCAACCCAGGCTTCGACCGCGGCCCCGAGCGGCGCGAGCTTCGGCGTGGGCGCGGGTCGGCTCCGGATGGCGTCGGCCAGGACGCGCGCCTCGGTGGCGTCACCGCGAGCCATCGCGGCCCGGAAGAGGCTCCAGTCGAGGAGCCAGCTCTGCAACGGGGGCCATCCGGCATCGCGGAGCAACGTCCGGGCCCGGACCGGCCAGTCGGCGACCGCATCGGCCCGGCCGGCCCTGATGGCCGCGGTGTAGAGCTCGGCGCCGATCTCGAACGACAACAGGTCGACGGGATGGCGGCCCAGCACGTCGACGACCCTCGGGGCGATGCGATGGAGCCGGTCGATGTCACCCAACCGGCGAGCGACGCCGGCCTCGATGGCCACCCTGAGGAGCTCCTCTCGCAGTGGCAGATCCTTGTCGGGGACCTGTTCCAACACGGCGTCGACCGCAGCCCACCGACCGGTGGCCAGCGCGACCCACCCGAGGAGCAGGCGATGACGGTCGACGAGAAGCGGCCCGCCGGAGCCGGCGTTGAGAGCCTGCACGAGCAGGCGCTCGGCCAGCCCGAACTCATGCAGCTGACGAGCGATCGACGCGGCGATGGCGTGCGGCGAATCAGGCACGAGCTCGAGATGGCGATCGCTGCCCATGAGCTCGACGGCCTCGCAGAAAGGCTCGAGCGCCCGCTCGGGGTGGGCTCCGACCGCAGCGTTGAGTCCTTCGAGGACGCAGACCCACGACTCCAACAGCAAAGGGGCGGGCCGATCGAGCCGACCGTGCATCGTCTGCGTCAACGAGTGGGCCCGGTCGAGCTGGCCCACGATCGTGGCGCCGACAGCAGCGAACAGCGCCGAACCGGCGGCTTGACGTTCGTCGCCGACCACGCCGATCAGTCGTTCGTAGCGGCGGGAGCTCCTCACCCAGTAGCCGACCCGTGCGACCGAAGCGGCGAGCACCGTCATGGCTCGCACGTACTCCGGCGTGTTCGGATCGGCGGTCGCCGGATCGGCGAGTGCGATCGCTTCGGCATGGTTTCCCATGAGGGCCGCGGCCTCGGCTCGACGAGCCGCGAACACCCGGGGGTCACCCCCGGCGACGAGCGCCCGTCCGTACCACTCGGCTGCGAGCTCCGGTGCCTCCCGCAAGAGCGCGTCACCAGCGGCGCCCATCGCGCCCACCACGTTCGGTCCGGGATCACCGGCCTCCCGGTAGTGCTCGGCGATCAGCAACACCGGCCCGTTCGACTGGCGCAACATCTCGGCGACGCGCCGGTGCATCCGACGTGCCTCCGAGGGGGGTGTGAGGCGCCCCAGCACCAGCGCGACGACAGGGAGCAGGTCGGGCTCGGCCCGGGGATCGGAGAACCCCGCGCTCGTGAGCTCGGTCGCGGCCGAGGTGAGCGCTTCGTCGTCGAGGCCGACAGCCAGCTCGACCAGGGGCTCGTTGAGCGATGCTCCGGCCCCGAGGGTTCTGACCAGGGTTTGAGCGTCGGGCGACAGTCGGCCGATGGCGATCCGGATCCACTCGACGACCGTCGACGGGATCCCGGGTAGACCGTCGCGTGGAGCCTCGATCCCCTCGGCCCGCCAACCCTGGGCCAGCAGGTCGACATAGCGAACGACACCGGCGGTGAGATGCATCAGGTGGTCGAGGAGCACCGGATCGAGCGCGCACCCGAGCACCCGCCCGACGTGCGCAGCCACACCAGCCTCGTCGAGCACGCCGAGGTTGATCATCGGGCGAGATCGGCCGATCGCCGCGTCGAGCGCGAACAGGCCGGGGCGAGGGTCGGAACCGTGCGCCACGACCAGCCAACGGTCTTCCCCGGTCCATCGGCTCGCGACCGACGTGAGGGCGCCGAGGCTCAGGTCGTCGAGCCACTGGGCATCGTCGACGAGGAGCATCCCGGGCCCGGCGCACACGTCGAGCACCTCGTAGCCCAGCTCGACGGCGGGCAGCCCGGTCTCCGCACGCCATTTGGCGACCGCCGCCCGTCCGAGCACCCCTTCGAGCCCCAGACCGTTCACACCCTGCTCGCCCTGGCGCCCGCAGACGCTCCAGACAGGGAGCGATCGTTGGCGGGCAACCTGCTCGACCTCGACGAGGAGCGACGTCTTGCCCCATCCCGCGGGACCGACGAGCCCGACCAGCCCGCCCCGACTGGCGGTCGCTGTTCGTTCGTGGAGCTCCCTGCGGGCGCTGTCGTAGGTTCTCATGACCGTTCCTGAGCGGGGGCGATCCGATTTCGTACGGTAGCTGCTTCAAGACGGGGCTGGTGACGATCGACCAGTTGGGCGGTCGCATACGCGAGTTTCGTCCGCGCAGCGAACAGGTCGAAGCTGTTGGCAACGATCGGCGCCGAGAATTGGCACGGGCGCTACGAGCCGCTCACCTCGACGAGCCCTGCCGGCGGGTCACGAAGGTGAAGACGCGATGCGCGCCGAGGCCCGGTTGGGCGGTGAGCGCAGCGGCTTCGCTGATCCAGCTCCGATCACGGAGCGCTGCGAGATCGCCGATGGCGGCTCGCTGCGTCCATCGGCCGCGCGCCGACTCGGCCAGCTCCTCGATGCCCAGATCGACGAGCCAGTCGGCCTGGGCGCCAACCGCTCCCTCGAGCACCCATCCTGCACTCAGCGCAGCCGCGACCACCACAGGGGTCGGCAGGTCGCACGTGATGTCCTGGAGTCCGGGATCGTCGAGCGGCCCGGTACCGCGCTGGTGGCCGACGTAGGTTCGCAACCAGCCCTGCGCGCCCCGAGCCACGAGGGCGTCGATCTCGGCCGCGTAGTCGACGACGACCAACCCGCCGCGTCCGACTGCCCGACGGGCCTCGCGCATCCAGCGTGCCGCGACCGTCGGGATCGGCAACCGAGCTCCGACCGGGACGGCATCCATCGGCAGGAGCCGACCGATCAGGTCGGCCAGGGGAGGGCCGGCCGGCACGACACACTCCGCGAACCGGCCCCGGTCACGACCGACGCGCACCTCCGACCAACCCGTCGACGTGCGCTCGACGAGCACGAACGGAAGGTTGTCGAGCAGCTCGTTGGCGACGATCACCCCGGCGATCGGGCTCGCCGGCAGGTCGGCCAGCGAGGTGACCAGGGGGCCACGATGGGGGGCGGTCACTCGCCCGGTCCCAGGAGCGACCCCGCCGCCCGACGTTTCGAGCCCCTCGGGCTCCTCCCGGTCCTCGTCGGTTTCGGTCCCCGGTCCCAGCACGTCTTCGGGTGGCTCCCAGGGGAGATGATCACGATGGAGCTCTCGGAGGGCGGCCGAGCGCTCGACGAGCACGTATCGCAACGAGGAGGCGCAGGCCGGTCCGGCGCGCAGCACGTCCCGGGCGAGCTGTCCCCGTCCGGCGCCCACGTCGAGCACGACGAACGGGTCGGGCCGGCCCAGGCGCTCCCACCAGCGATCGATCTCACGAGCGACGAGCACGCCGAAGAGGGTGCCCGTCTCGACGCTGGTGATGAAGTCGGCGCCGCTGCGGCCCGCCCCACGGCCCGACGCGAAGAAGCCGCCCTCGTCGTAGAGCGCGGCCTCCATGAACGTCTCGAAGCTGAGCGGACCGAGCCTTTCGATCAACTCCGCCAGCTGATCAGCGATCACATGCGCTCCGCTCGCCGACCGCCACCCGGCACGGTGCAGGGGGTCCGCCGAGCGCAGCGAGGTCCCGACGTCGCCGGCGACGGCGCCGCCAGGCGCCTTGGAGCCGGCACTAGAACGGCGTGCGCTCGCCCAGGCGGGCGAAGAGCTCGGGGTAGATGCCCACGGCCACCGTCGTGATGGCGCACAGGGCGATGGCCGCGCCCAGCGCCGTGGGCACCCGGATCGGTGAGCGGTCCTCGACGGTGGGCTCACGGAAGAACATCAAGCGGATGACGTTGCCGTAGTAGAAGAACGCGATCACCGAGTTGACCGCGGCGACGATGCCGAGCGCGTAGGCCATCCCGGTGCCGCCGTCGATCGTGGCCTGGAACATGACGAACTTGGCGAACCAGCCAGCGAAGATCGGGACCCCCGCGAGCGACATGAGGAAGATCGACATCATCATGGCCAGCGTCGGCGCGTAGCTGAAGAGCCCGGCGAAGCTCGAGATCTCCCCCGAGCGCGTGCGCCGGGCGATCGCCATGAGCGTGGCGAAGGCCCCGATGTTCATGGCGCCGTAGATGAGCATGTAGATGACCGTGGCCGAGAAGGCGCTCTGGTACGAGTTCAGCCCGTCCTCGGGCGCCACGGCGAACGGTACGAGCATGAAGCCGGCCTGGGCGATCGACGAGTAGGCGAGCATGCGGACGATGTTCGTCTGCTTCGTCGCGATCATGTTGCCGACGGTCATCGACAACGCCGCCATGACCCAGATGATGGGCTGCCAGGCGTCGGTGCGTCCGTAGAAGCCGACGTAGATGAGCGAGAAGATGGCCACCATGCCGCCGGCCTTCGACGCCACCGAGAGGAACGCTGTGACCGGTGTGGGCGCGCCCTCGTAGGTGTCGGGCGTCCAGAAGTGGAACGGCACGGCGCTGACCTTGAAGGCGAAGCCGACGAGGGTGAGGAAGATCCCCACGTTCATCACCGTGCCGAGATCCTGTCCGAGGTCGGTGCGAGGACCCTCGGCGATGACCGACAACAACGTCGAGCCGGTGGCGCCGTACACGAGCGACATGCCGTAGAGCATCACGGCCGACGACAGCACGCCGAAGACGAAGTACTTGAGCATCGCCTCGTTCGACTTGTGCTCGTGCTTCTTCCATCCGGCCAACAGATAGGTGGGGATGGAGATCGTCTCGAGGGCGACGAAGATCGTGATGAGGTCGCGGCTCGATCCCATGACCATCATGCCCAACAGGGCGGTGAGCGTCATGAGGTAGTACTCGGGCTCGGCGACGTCGCTCTCGGACATCGAGTCGACCGACACCAGGATCACGAGGTAGGTGACGATGAGGAAGAACGCCTTCATGACGAGTGCGAAGTTGTCGACGACGAAGGTGCCGTTGAACATGCTGACGTCGCCGCCGTCGGCGCCCAACGTGAGGACGGGGATGAGCGCCCCGAGCACTCCGAACGCGGCGATCCGCGACGCGTGGGCCCTCGCCCGGTCGCCGAAGATCAGGTCGACGAGCAGGATCAGCAGGATCGTCCCCGCGACCACGATCTCGGGCGCGAGCGCGTGGTAGTCGATGTCGGGTGCAGGGATGCCCACGCTCAGCATCTGCCGCTACTTCGAGGTCGCGTTGAGCGCGGTGGCGATGCCGTCGGTCACGTGCTTGACGGCGTCGTCGGTGATACCGAAGAGCAACTTCGGGAAGACCCCCAAGGCCAAGATGAGGATCAGCATCGGAGCCCAGGCGATCCATTCGGGGCCGTGCACATCGTGGATGTGCTCGTCCTTGAACTCCTCGGGCACCTCGCCCATGGCGACCCGCTGGTACATCACGAGCAGGTAGGCCGCAGCGAGCACGGTGCCGACCGCGGCGATCACCATGTACGTTCGGAAGGTCTCCTCGGAGAGCACGCTCAGCGGCTCGTAGGCCGCCAGGATCGCAGGGAACTCGCCCCAGAAGCCGGCGAGGCCGGGGAGCCCGAGCGATGCCATGGCCGTGAAGCCCAGGATCCAGCCCATCTTGGGGGCCGAGATGAGCAGACCCCCCAAGCGTGACATCTCGCGGGTGTGGTAGCGCTCTTGCATCGAGCCGGCGATGAAGAACAACAGGCCGGTGATGAGACCGTGGGCCACCATGCCGAACACGGCGGCGTTGATGCCGGCACTCGTGAGCGTGGCGATACCGAGCATCACGAAACCCATGTGCGCCACCGACGAGAAGGCGATGAGCCGCTTCACGTCCTTTTGGGCGAGGCAGTTGAGCGCGCCGTAGATGATGCCGATCACGGCGAGGAGCCCGATGTAGGGCGCCCACTCCTGGGCTCCTTCGGGCAGGATCGGCAGGGCGACGCGGATGAAGCCGTAGGTGCCGAGCTTCAACAGCACGGCGGCCAGGATCACCGAGCCCACGGTGGGCGCCTCGGTGTGGGCGTCGGGCAGCCAGGTGTGGAACGGGAACATCGGCACCTTGATCCCGAAGCCCAGGAACATGCCGCCGAACATCACCACCGCAGCGGTCTTGGAGACATCGAGGACCCCCGCGGTCGACAGGGTGACGATATCGAACGTGTGCTGACCTGTGAGCGGGTCCTTCGAGCTGAAGTACACGGCCAGGAAGCTCAAGAGCATGAGCGCCGAGCCGAACAGCGTGAACAGGAAGAACTTGATCGAGGCGTACTCGCGGTTCTTGCCGCCCCACACGCCGATCATGAAGTACATCGGGAGCAGGACCACCTCGAAGAAGATGAAGAAGAGGATGAGGTCCTGGGCCACGAACGTGCCGATCATCCCGGTCTCGAGCACGAGCATCAACGCCAGGAGCGCCTTGGGATTGTGGGGCTCGGGGAAGTGGTTCCACGAGTAGACGATGCACAGCACGATGATGAGCGCCGAGAGCAGAACCAGAGGCAGGCTGATGCCGTCGATGGCCACGTGGTAGCGGCTGTTGATGACGTCGATCCACGACGTGTTCACGTCGAACTGCAGCTTCGCCGTGTCGTCGTAGTCGAACTCGGCCATGAGCCCGATGGCGAAACCCAGCGTGACGAGCGACGTGAGGAGAGCGACGCCCTTGATCGTCTCCTCCTCGCCCTTCGGGATGAGCAAGACGATGATCGCTCCCACGATGGGGATGAACACCGTCAGCGTGATGCCCCAGTCGTCGAACCAGTTCATTCCGGGAATCCTTCTCGGTTCATGCGTTCAGGTGTGGGACGGGCGACGTTCGCGGGCCGTGTCACGCGAGCAGCGCGACGACGAGGGCCAAGATGGCAACAGCGAAGAACAGCCAGAGGCCGTAACGCTGGATACGACCGTTCTGCAGCTTGCGGAACGCGCCCCCGAGACCCTTGGTGGTCTCGCCGAGCCCGTTGTAGAGACCATCGACGACGAACTGGTCGAGCTGCTCGTAGGCGAAGGGCGCCAGGTACTTCTTGGTCGTGACCCCGACGCCGTTGACCGCGCCGTCGATGATCTTCTGGTTCACCCAATAGCTGCCGTCGGCCACGGGGCCGGCGGTGCCCTTGGCGATGCCGTCGACGGCCAGCTTGTCGAGGTAGTACTTCTGGACGAGCAGCGTGTGCAGCGCCCGGAAGGGGTTGACGAGCAGCAGGTTCTTGGGCGCCTTGCGCAGGAGGTAGATCCACGTCGCGATCAACAAGCCGACGAGGCCGATGGCCACGGAGCTCCCGGCGACGCCGATGTTGAACTTGTGCTCCTCGGGCTCGAACAACACGGTCTCGCCCGGTGCGAGCTCCTTGATCTCGGCGATCGAGTGCACGATCACGTGCTCACCCTCAGCCGCGTGCTCACCTTCAGCCTCTGCCGCGGCCTCACCTTCAGCTCCCGCTTCACCTTCGGCCGCGTGCTCACCTTCAGCTGCCGCCGCCGCGCCCTCGGCCGCGTGCTCACCTTCAGCTGCCGCCGCCGCTTCACCCTCAGCGACGGCACCCTCGGCGCCGTAGAGGTTCTCGACCTCGACCTCGAACTTCACCCATTGGCCGAACCGGTAGTCGGCGAAGGGGGCGTTCAGGAGCCCGACCACGACAGCGAGCCCGGCCAGGATGGTCACCGGGACCATCATCACCTTCGGCGACTCGTGCGGATGGGCGTGGCCGCGGTACTCACCGAAGAAGATGAGGTACAGCGCCCGACCCATGTACGCGGCCGTCATGATCGCGGCGACGAAGCCCAGCACCATGATGATCGGGAAGTCGTTGGCCCGGGCCCCGTTGAGGATCTCGTCCTTCGACCAGAAGCCGGCGAGCGGCGGAACCCCGGCCAAGGCCAGGGTGCCGATCGTGAACGTGAGGAACGTGGTGGGCATCTTCTTCCTGAGGCCCCCCATCTCGCGCATGTCGAACGTGTGATGGCAGGCGTGCGAGAGCGAGCCGGCACCGAGGAACAGGCAGGCCTTGAAGAACGCGTGCGTGAAGAGATGGAAGACGCCGCCCGTCCACGCGCCGACACCGAGCGCGGCGACCATGTAGCCCAGCTGGGAGATCGTCGAGTAGGCGAGCACCCGTTTGATGTCGTTCTGCACGAAGGCCATCGACGCCCCGATGACCATCGTGACGCCACCCACGAGGGCCAGCAGGTTCATGCCGCCGTCGCCGATCGAGAACCCGGCGAAGAACACGCCGTAGAGCCGGGCCACCATGTAGACCCCGGCCACGACCATGGTTGCGGCATGGATGAGCGCCGAGACCGGCGTGGGGCCGGCCATGGCGTCGGGCAGCCAGATGTGCAGCGGCACCTGCCCCGATTTCGAGCACACGGCGGCGAGCAGGCAGCACGCCGCGATGAGCAGCGTGCCGTGGCGGATGGTGCCCGACAGCGCCGCAGAGTTGATCGTGTCGATGTCGAAGGTCTTGCCGGCGACGAAGTACAGGATGATGATCCCGACGATGAGCCCGACGTCGCCGACGCGGTTGGTGATGAACGCCTTGAGACCGGCGTTGGAGTTGTCCTTGTCCTCCCACCAGTGGCTGATGAGCATGAACGAGCACAGGCCCACGAGCTCCCACGACGTGAGGAGCGCCAGCGTGTTGTCGGCGATCACGAGCATCAGCATCGACGCCGAGAACAGCGACAGCGCCGCGTAGTAATGGGTGTAGCGCCGATCGCCGCGTAGGTACTCGAGCGAGTAGATGTGCACCAGCAGCGACACCGATGTGACGACGACGAGCATCATCGTGGCCAGGCCGTCGACGTGGGTGCCGACCCGGATCGAGCCGCTCCCCCATTGGGCCCACTCGACCGACTCGCGCACGATCTCGCGCCGGTCGATCCACTGGTAGGCGTTGATCGCAGCCATCACCCACGACGCTCCCAAGGCGCCGATGCCGATGTACGAGCAGCGTTCCCCGAAGCGCTTGCCGAACAGCAAGATCACGAAGTACGTGGCCGCAGGGACGAGCGGGATCAAGAAGGCCCAGTGCGCCATTCGAGTTCCCTCAGCCCTTCATCGAGTCGGCACGATCGAGATCGGCCGACGACAGGTTGCGATACAAGAGCAGGACGATGGCCAGACCCACGCCCACCTCGGCGGCCGCGATGGCGATGACGAACAGCGCGAAGACCTGACCGGAGATCTCGGTCTTGTAGAACGCCGAGAAGGCCACCAGGTTGAGGTTGGCGGCGTTGAGCATCAACTCGATGCTCATCAGCACGAGCACCCCGTTGCGCCGCACGAGCGCGCCGTAGACGCCGGTGCAGAACAAGAAGAGGCTGAGGAGGAGGAACTGGTTGAGCACCATCGTGCGTCAGTCCCTCCGGGCGATCACGATGGCGCCGATCAGCGCACCCAACAAGAGCATGGAGACCACCTCGAAGGGGATGACCCAGTCGTGGAAGATCGACCGGCCCAGATCACCCGTGCGCACGATCTTCTCGGGCTCGGCGATCTCGACGTCGCCGTAGCCGTCGATGAGGATCGTCCCCAACACCCCGGCGAGGAACAGCGACGCCACCGCCGCCGGCCAGCGCTGGTCGTTGTCGAGGTCGTTGTCGCCGCGCATGGGGGCCTTGGTGAGCATGATCCCGAACAGGAACAGCACCAGCACCGCGCCGATGTAGATGAGCACCTGGACCCAGGCCAAGAACTCGGAGGCCAAGAGGATGTACTGCGCGGCGATCCCGGCCAGCACGATCACGAGGTACAGCGCGGCGTGCACGATGTTGCGGGTCGTGACCACCCGGATGGCCGAGAAGACCATGGCCGCCGCGATGACGGCGAAGACGACGTTCTCGGGCCCCACTACTTCTTCGCCTTCACGAGCGCACCGACCTCGAGCGGCGGTGGGGTGGGGACGGTGGCCATCCACTCGCCCAGCCGGTCCATGTCGTGCAGGAGATCGGCGATGCGGTTCTCTGAGTACTCGAACTCAGGGGTCCAGAACAGGGCGTCGAACGGGCAGACCTCGACGCAGATCCCGCAATACATGCACAACGCGTAGTCGATGTCGAAGCGATCGAGGATGTTCACCGTGCGGGGCTTGCCCCCGGCTCGGCGCGGCGGGCGCTTCTCCTTGTGCCCCTCGATGTAGATGCACCAGTCGGGACACGATCGCCCACACAGCATGCACGCCGTGCAGTTCTCTTCCTTCAGCGCGATGACGCCCCGAGCCCGGGTGACGGGCTCTTCCTTCTCGTGCGGATACTGGACGGTCACCGCCGGCTTGAGCATCGTACGGAACGTGATGCCGAGACCGCTGATGACGCCGGGAAGCTTGGGCTTGGGGAACTTCGGCATCAGATGGCCACCTTCAGGATGCCGGTGACGAGGATGTTCACGAGCGAGAGCGGGATGAGGTACTTCCAGGCGATCGACTGCAGCTGGTCTTCTCGGAACCGCGGATACGTGAACCGCACCCAGAAGATGAGGAACGAGACGAGCATCACCTTGGTGAGCATCACGATCGGGCCCAGCACGTCGGCGGCGGTACCGTCGACCCAGGGGACCGACCAGCCGCCCAGGAACAGCGTGGCCGCGATGCCGGCGAAGGCGAACGCCGTCCCGAACTCGCCCATGAAGAAGAAGAGGAAGCGAAAGCCCGTGTACTCGACGTAGTACCCGCCGACGATCTCGGACTCGGCGACGGGCATGTCGAAGGGCGTCTGGGTGAGCTCGGCCTGCGCCGCGGTGAGGAAGAGGAGGAAACCCACGATCTGGGTGAGGATGAAGGGGTTGCCGATGCCGCCCCAGCCGAAGATCTCGCCGTTCTGCTGGGCGTACACGATCCCCTGGAGGCTCATCGTGCCGGCCTGGATGACGACGCCGACGGTGGCCAGCACGAGCGGGAGCTCGTAGGCGATGAGCTGACCGGCGGCCCGCAAGGCCCCGATCAGGGCGTACTTGTTGGCCGAGGCCCAGCCGGCCATGAGCACACCGATGACCGACAACGACGACACCGCCAAGGCGAAGAAGATGCCGACGTCGAGGTCGCGCACGATCAGGCGAGGTCCGACGGGAATCACGATGTAGACGAGGAACGTCGAGACCAAGATGATGGCCGGAGCCAGGGCGAAGACCCGTCGATCGGCACCTTCGGGGGTGATGTCCTCCTTCTGGAGGAACTTGATGCCGTCACCGATGAGCTGGAACCAGCCGTGGAACCCACCCGGGTCCATGGGCCCGAGCCGGCTCTGCATGTGGCTCATCATCTTGAGCAGGAAGACGTACCCGAGCAGCAACGCCCCGAACGGGATGATGCTCAAGACGACGGCGGTCTTGATGGCCAGGATCCAGCCCCAGGCCAAGTCGACCGCGAGAGTCTCAATCATCGGTCGATGTCTCCGAGAATGAAGTAGAGCCCGGCGAGGATGGTCACGACATCGGGAACGTACACGCCCTTGAGCAACCAGGGCAGGATCGAGACGTTGCTGAACGACGCCGTGCGGATCTTCACGCGGAACGGGCCCGTCGCCCCCTTCGAGATGACGTAGTACCCCATCTCGCCGAGCGGGTTCTCGGTGTTCACCCAGGCTTCACCGGCCGGCACCTTGATGATGCGGGGGACCTTGGCCATGACCGGGCCCGCCGGGAGGCCGTCGAGGATCTGCAGCACCATGCGGATCGCTTCGCGGGTCTCCTGCAGCCGCACCCAGTAGCGGGCGAAGGTGTCACCGTCGGGATGGGTGAAAACCTTCCAGTCGAGCTCGCGGTAGGCGAGGTACGGCTGACCGTCGCGGCGCAGGTCCCAGTCGACGCCTGAAGCCCGCAGGTTCGAGCCCGAGACCCCGTAGGCGGCACCCACGTCGGCCGGGATGATGCCGCAGCCGCGGGTGCGGGCCTGGAAGATCTCGTTGCCCGCCACCAGATCCTCGAACTGGTCGCACGACTCGAGCATCAGGCCCATGACCCGGCGGGTCTCGTTGATCCACCCCGCCGGCAGGTCGTCCTTGATGCCGCCGATGCGGTTGAAGTTGGGGTGGAAGCGCCCGCCGGTGACGGCCTCGATGAGGTTGAGGACGTGCTCGCGGTCGCGGAAGCCGTAGAACGCCGGGGTGATGGCCCCGACCTGGAGGCCCATCTCGCCGAGGAAGAGGATGAACGTGGCGATGCGGGAGAGCTCGGTGAGCGCCGTGCGGATCCACTCCGCCCGAGGCGGGGCCTCGACGCCCATGATGCGCTCTGCGGCGTGGATGAACGGCACCTCGTTGGCGAACGACGACAACCAGTCGATCCGGTTGATGAGCGTCGTCACCTGGGGGTAGGTGCGGTACTCGGTGAGCTTCTCGTAGCCGCGGTGCATGTAGCCGATGACCGGGTCGGCCGAGACGACACGTTCACCGTCGAGCCGCACGACGACCCGCAACGTGCCGTGCGTCGCCGGATGCTGCGGGCCGATGTTGAGGACCATGTCTTCGGACTGGAGCTCGATGTCGAGGCGCTGATCGGCCAGCGGGGTCAACGCCCGCGGGTCGATCTCGAAGTCGGGCGATCCGGGAATCTCGGTGGTCGTCACGAGCTCACTCCTCACCTTCGTCGCCGTCGGCGACGCCCGGCATCGGCTCGACGTCGACCAGGCCCGGCCAGGGCTTGACCTCGCGGGCCAGCAGCGGGAAGTCCTTGCGCAGCGGGAACCCCTCGAACTCACCCGGAAGGTAGAGGTGCCGCAGCCCCGGATGGCCGTCGAAACGGAACCCGTACATCTCCCAGGTTTCACGCTCGTGCCAGTCGGCGCCCGGATAGACGGGGACCCACGACGCCACGATGGGCTCGGTCTCGGACACGTCGGTCTTGAGCACCAGCGTCGTCTTGCGAGACAGCGAGGTGACGGCGGCGAAGACCTGGAAGCGCCCGGCCGAGCCGCAGACGCCGTAGGTCTGCTCCATCGGCTGGGCCGGCGTCGACGTGTCGCCGGCGAGCTCCTCGCCGCCCACCTTGGGGGCGGGCATCCAGTCGATGCCGGCGATGAACGAGAGGTAATCGAAGCCAAGCTTCGACCGGACGATCTCGGCGGTACGACGCCACGACTCGGTGGTGACCCGAACGGTCACGACCCCATGGTTGATCTCGTGGGCCACCACCGCCGAGCCCAGCTCGGCGACGACGCGAGCGCGCAGCGCTTCGATGGCGCTGTCGACGGCAGCGACGGGCCCCGCGTCGATCGTCGCCACGCTCGTGGAGCCCTCGGTTGTCGCGGCCTCGTCGACCGTCTGCTCGTCTGCCACCTGGAGTCCCCCGGGAATCCTGCTGCGAAAGCTGCTGCGACACGCGCCCATCCACTGCCCGGTGAGCGCCACCGACCTTCACGCCTAGTCGACGAGAATGTGCTCTCCCCGCCATCGTTGGCGGAGCTCGTCGTTGCCGACACCCTCGTTCTGGATGCGCTGCTGGAGGATCACGATGGCTTCCATCAACGCCTCGGGCCTCGGCGGGCACCCGGGAACGTAGACGTCGACCGGGATGATCTGGTCGATCCCCTTGGTCACCGAGTAGGAGTCCCAGTAGGGACCGCCGCAGTTGGCGCACGAGCCCATCGAGATCACGTACTTGGGGTCGGGCATCTGCTCGTAGAGCCGCAGCACCGACGGGGCCATCTTGTCGGTGACCGTCCCCGAGACCACGACCAGGTCGGCCTGGCGGGGACTTGCGGGGAAGGGGATGACGCCCAGACGCATCACGTCGTAACGGGGTCCGGCCAGGGCCGCGCCCATCTCGATGGCACAACACGCCAGGCCCCACTGGAACGTCCACAGGGAGTACTTGCGGCTGTAGTTGAGCAGCCACGAGACCGGCTTGAGCGGCTTCTTCTGGAGCAGACCCGACTCGATCAGGCCCATCGGAGCACTCCCTTGCGCCACGCGTAGGCCAGCCCGAACACGAGGATGCCGACGAAGATGACCATCTCGACCAGACCGAAGGCGCCGAGGGCCTCGAGTTCGACGGCCCAGGGGAAGATGAAGACCGCCTCGACGTCGAAGATCACGAACAGCAGCGCGTAGATGTAGTAGCGCACGTGCATCTGCCCGAAGCCACCGATCGGGTCGGCACCGGACTCGTAGGAGATGTACTTCTGGGCCTGAGGCCGGCTCGGTCGGATCAGCCGTCCGAGGCCGAGCATCGCGGCGACCATGCCGAAGGCCGCGAGGGCGAACACGAACACGGCGAAGTACGCCTGCGTGTGGTCGGTGTACACCGACCCCGTCAGTGCCCGGATCGCCATGGCCCTCCGATCACGCTGCCCTCCGACTCCCGGTCGACCGCCACGAACTGGCGTGAAACAGTGCGCTGCTGGGCAAGAACCCAGGGTTCCGGGAGACGGCCCCCGACCGCCTCACCGGGCGAATCGTAGTACGACCACCTCTCGGCTCGGTTACCCCCCGAACCCCTCGCCAACGCCGGCCGAGTATACGTGAATGCCTTCACGAGACGGGCAACCGACGACGCGTACGGAAGCGCCGCGATGGGGACCGACCCCCCGATCTACCGATGTTCAGTCATGATGAGCAGGCACCTTGCCCCCGCCCCTTGCCCGTCGCACTTCGGGGCCGACATGTTCACCGAGGGACCCATGCAGCACGACAAGCGTGATCGCGCGATGCGCGCGGAGGACCGTTCCACGATGCACACCCTGGCGTTCAGACGGCTGCGGCATCGAGCCGACCAGGCGCGCCTGCGCCGGATGGCCGGGCGGCCCACCGTGGCGTTCGTCATGTCGGGCGGGGGGAACCACGGTGTCGCCCAGGTCGGCATGCTCCGCGCGCTGCTCGAGCGCGAGATCGTGCCCGACGTGATCGTGGGGACGTCGGTGGGCGCGCTCAACGGCTCGGCCCTGGCTGCCGACCCGACCCTGGCGAGCGTCGCGCGCCTGGCCGAGGTGTGGTCGTCGCTCACCGCCGAGGACATCTTCCCGGGCGGACGGTGGTCGCGTACGTGGAAGGTGGTGCGCAAGGACACCCATCTCATTCGCGACACCGGGATCGCCGCGCTCGTCGAGCGGTTCGCGGCCGGCTCGTTCCATGACCTCACCGTGCCGCTGCGGGTCGTCGCCACCGATCTGGCGACGGGCGAGGAGGCGGTGTTCGCCGCCGGCCTGTTGCGGCCGGCGCTCATGGCATCGACGGCCCTGCCCGGTCTCCTGCCGCCCGTGGAGTACGGCGGGCGACGCTTCATCGACGGAGCCGTGGTCAACAACGTCCCCGTCGCCCACGCCTTCGCCCACTCGATCGCGCCGGGCCGAGCATCATCGGCGGCGCCGGTGCGCGTGTACGTGCTCAACGTGTCGGGCGTCATCAAGCCCCGCGAGCTCCGTCACCCCGGCGACGCGCTCCTGCAGGCGTTCGCCATCGCCCGCAAGCAGCGCTGGGAGATCGAGCGCGGCTCCGTCCCGGCGCACATCGAGGTGATCGAGCTCCCCCACCCCGCCGACGACAGGACGATCTTCGACTTCTCCGGCGCTGACGACATCGGCGAGACCGCGTACCGCGATGCAGCCCGCTTCCTCGACGAGCATCCCGTGGAATCCGACGAGCAGCGTCGACCGTCCCGCATCCGCCGCCCCCGCTGAGCCGCGCTCGTCACGCGCTCGTCGCGCGCGCGTTACGGCCCCACGCGAGCGAGCACCACTCCGTCGAGCACATGTCGCTGAAGGGCGCCTTTCACGGTTGAGCGACAGGTGCTGGGAATTCTCGGATGTCATCGTTCGTTGACGACCCGAGAATGTCAGCGAGCGTTGCCATTCCGTAGATGTACGCGTACGATGACATCATGCAGGTACGGAACCCTCGCGACCTCGGCGCTGTCATCCGGGGCGGAAGACGGGCCCGGGGGTGGACCCAGGCCCAGCTGGCCCAGGAGATGGGGGCCACGCGCGCCTGGGTGATCGCCATCGAGGCGGGCAAGTCGAGCGCCAACCTGGGTCTGGCGCTGCGGGCCCTCGCCGCGCTGGACCTCGTGGCCGATGTCGTGCCGGCTCCGGTCGCGCACGGCCGGATCGATCTCGACGAGCTGCTCGGTGACACTGGTGGCTGAGCTCCACATCTGGATGGGCTGATCCCCAGGATCGTTCCCACGACCACATCGAGCCTCTCACCGAGGACGACATCGCCGAGCGTCTCCGAGCGGTCCGCATCGACGGGTCGGCGTGGCACCTTGCGGGCCGCGGGCGCTGGAGCCTGGCCGGGGCCCAGGCCAAGATCGCCCTGGCCCACGACGAGCGGACCGGCGTCTGGGGGATTCCCGAGGGGCGCAGTCCCACGACCCACATCCTCAAGCCCGCCATCGCCGGTCTCGATCATCACGACCCGAACGAGCACCTCTGTCTGAGCGCCGCTGGGCAACTCGGGCTGCGCGTGGCCCACACGGAGGCTCCAGCGCTTCGCGGGCGAGCCGGCGCTCGTGGTCCGCCGCTACGACCGGGTGCTTCGAGACGGCGTGGTCGTTCGCATCCACCAGGAGGACTGCTGCCAGGCCCTCGCCGTTCATCCCGACCAGAAGTACCAGGTCGACGGGGGACCGGGCATCGAGGCGATCGCGTCGCTGCTCGACGAGGTCGAGATCCGATCGGCAAGAGCCGACATCGATGCGCTCCTGCGCGCGGCCGCGCTGAACTGGCTCATCCTCGGCACGGATGCGCACGCCAAGAACTCCTCGCTCCTACTGTCGGGCCGGCAGGTCCGCCTGGCACCCCTCTACGACATCGCGTCGGTCGCGCCGTACAACCATACGAAGAAGCTGAAGATGGCCCAGAAGATCGGGGGCGAGTACCGGCCGACGGCGATCACACGCAGGCACTGGGAACGACTGGCCGCTGCCGTGGGTGCCGACCCCGAACCGCTGATCGCCGCCGTCGTCGACATGGCCGCACGCCTGCCCGAGGCTCTGTCGGCGGTGATCGATGACACCGATCTGGGAGAGGCCCAACACGCGGCGGCGCGCCAGCTCCTCGACGCCGTGGCGACCTGGACCCTGAGCTGCCACCAGGCGATGACCATCCGCTGACAGAGGCAGGGTCCGAGACCTAGAAGACGGCTCGTTCGGCGAACTCCAGCAGCTCGTTGGGGAGGATGCCGACGAAGATCGTGACGGCCGCGGCCAGCGCCAGGACGATGCCGCTGGCCAGGTCGACCTTCACCCGAGGGGGCGCCGCGATCGCCACTGCGGTGCCCCCGCCGTGGGTGCCGCGGGCCGCATCGTCGGCGGGGTCGGGGTGCTCGTCGATCCCGGACCCGGTGAACATGGTCACGATGAGACGGAGGTAGACGAACGCCGCCACCACCGATGCCAGCATGCCGATGATCGCCAGCGAGTAGACCTCACGATCGACGGCGGCCTCGAAGATCTTGAGCTTGGCGATGAACCCCGACGTGAGCGGAATGCCGGCCTGCGCCAACAAGAACAGGGTGAGCAACTTCGCGAGCAGCGGCTCGCGAGCCGCCAGGCCGCGGTAGTCGGTGAGCTCGTGGCCTTCGTCGCCCTCACGGGCCATGAGCGTCACGACGGTGAAGGTGCCGAGCGTGAGGAAGGTGTAGACGAACAGGTACGTGAGGACCGCCGCCGTGCCTTTGACCGTGGCCACCTGCACGCCCACGAGCATGTAGCCGGCGTGGCTGATCGACGAGTAGGCGAGCATCCGCTTCACGTTGCTCTGCACGAGCGCGACGGCGCTGGCAACCACGAGTGTCAGCACGGTCACAGCCCACAGAGCGGGCCGCCAGTCGTCCTGGTTTCCCTGGAAGCTGACCGAGAACGCCCGCAGCAGCGCGGCGAACGCGGCGATCTTGGCCCCGGCCGCCATGAACCCGGTGACCGGCGTGGGTGCCCCCTGGTACACGTCGGGCGTCCACATGTGGAAGGGGACGGCCGCGACCTTGAACCCCAACCCGACGAGCAACAACATGATCCCGACCAGGATCAGCTTCGTGTCGTACGTGGAGCCCTGGAGCTGGCTCTGGTTGATGACGGCCGAGATCCGGGCGAGGTTCGTGCTGCCCGTGGCGCCGTAGACGAGCGCCACCCCGTACAGGAAGATCGCCGATGAGAAGGCCCCGAGCACGAAGTACTTGATGGCCGCCTCCTGCGACGTGGCCTTGGCCCGCTGGAAAGCCGCCAGCACGTACAACGAGATCGAGAGGATCTCCAGCGAAACGAACACCACGACCAGGTCGTTGGCCGAGGTCATCATCAGCATGCCCGACGCCGAGAACAGCAACAGCGCCAGGTACTCGGGCTTCTCGAGGTTCTCGCGCTTCAGATAGCTCCACGAGACGAGGATCCCGAGCACCACGGCGACGAGCACCACGACCTTCAGGAAGATCGAGGCCCCGTCGATGGAGACCGCCCCGTTGAGCGTCGTGTAGCTGGGGACGCGTTCGACTGCCTCGAGCCCCTCGTTCCAGCGATGCCAGATGGGGAAGATGAACGCCCCGGCGACGGCCACCCCGGTGAGCGCGACCCACAGGTGGAGGCGGGCCAGGATCGGTGCGCGGTGCGTGACGGCGGCGAAGGCCACGATGAGCAGCCCGGCACCGAAGATGGCGATCTCGGGTGCGATGGCGTACCAGTCGACGGACGGACGGACGAACGGCATCACCCGCCTCCTTCTTCGGCGCCGACCGGTTCGTTCTCTTCAGACTCGGACCCGCCCTCACCCTCAGCCTCAGGGGAGGTCTCGGGCGCCGTCTCGAAGCGATCGCCGGGGACGCACGCCTCGGGATCGTCGGGGTCGACCTTGTCGCTCTCGCACCAGTCGGAGCGTTGCTCCACATGGGTGATGAGCGCCTTGACCGACGGCTCGACGCGCTCCAGCACCGGCTTGGGGTACACGCCGAGGAACAGGCTCAGCCCGAGCAGGGGCACCAGCGTCGCCATCTCGCGCCAGGTCAGGTCGGCGATGGTGCGGTTCTCGCCTTCGGGCTCACCCGTGAACACCCGCTGGTACATCCACAACAGATAGACCGACGCGAGGATCACGCCCACCGCGCTCACGATGGCGTATGGGCGGTTCGACAAGAAGGCGCCGACCAGCGCGAGGAACTCGCCGACGAAACCCGAGAAGCCGGGGAGGCCGACCGAGGCCAAGGCCGCCACGAGCATGAACCCGCCCAAGCGCGGGGCGACCTTCCATACGCCGCCGAACGCGGCGATGTCACGGGTGTGGCGGCGTTCGTACATCATCCCGATGATCAGGAACAGCGCTCCCGTGGTGAGCCCGTGGCTGATCATGGTGAAGATGCCGCCCTGGATGCCTTGGCTGGTGAGGGCGAAGATCCCGAGGATGACGAAACCGAGGTGAGCCACCGAGGAGTAGGCGACGAGCTTCTTCATGTCCTTTTGGACCGTCGCCACGATCGCCCCGTAGATGATCCCGATCGTCGCCAGGACGAGCATCACCCACGCCAGGTCGACCGAAGCCTGGGGGAACAGGGTGAGCGAGAAACGCAAGAACCCGTACGTGCCCATCTTCAAGAGCACGCCGGCCAGGATCACCGAGCCTGCCGTAGGCGCTTCGACGTGGGCGTCGGGGAGCCAGGTGTGGAAGGGAAACAGGGGGACCTTGATGGCAAAGGAGATGAAGAACGCCAGGAACAGCCAGCGGGCCGTCCCTTCGGCGAGTCCGTTCCACTCCTGCAGGACACGCAGGTCGAACGTGAGCGAGCCCACCGACGAGTTGTGCAAGAGCGCAACCGCGAGGATGCCCACGAACATCACGGCCGATCCGGCCATCGTGTAGAGGAAGAACTTCACCGCGGCGTACACGCGACGCTCGTGACCCCAGCCCACGATGATGAAGTACATCGGGACGAGCATCACCTCCCAGAACGCGAAGAACAGGATCAGGTCGAGGGCGAGGAACACGCCCATGATCCCCGCTTCGAGGAGGAGCATCGATGCGATGTAGCTCTTGAGCCGATGCTCGACCTTGGCCGAAGCGAAGAGACTCAACGGGAAGAGCAACCCGGTGAGCGCCACCATGAACAAGCTGATGCCGTCGACACCGAGGATGTACCGGACCCCGAGGTTGTTGATCCAGCTGTGGTCTTCGACGAACTGGAAGCTGTCGCGCAACGACTCGGGCTGTTGGATCTCGAAGGCGTAGACGAGATAGCCGGCAAGGGCGGCCGTGGCCATCATGGCGATGAACCCGAAGGCCCGCACGATCTCGGGGCGCTGCTTGGGCAAGAGGGTGACGATGAGCGACCCGAGAGCCGGGACGATCACCAGTGCGGTCAGGAGGGGGAAGTCGGTCATCGTCGTCACCAGGCCTTGATCACCGCGAAGACGACCAGGCCCACCGAACCGGTGAGGATCCCGACGGCGTACCGCCTGACGTAGCCGGACTGGAGTCGCGAGCCGCCCGTACCGAGCCCCGACCGCAGGAGCTCCCCGATGCCGTTGACGGCTCCGTCGATGCTGCCCTGGTCGACCGGACCGGCGAGCACCTCGGCCGCCCGTCCACCGGCGCCGACGGTGAGTGCGGCGTAGGCGGCATCGACGCCGTAGCCCGAGTCGAGCACCGCGGCGGCGGGCCCCAGCTTGGTCACGAACGGGTCGCGGGTGGTCGTCATGTGCCGGTAGACCGCGAAGGCTGCGCCCACGAGCACCGCACACAGCACGACGGTGACCGCGGCGAGACCCACGAGCGTGCTGCCCTTCTCCTCGGGATGGGTCACGCCCTCGAAGACGGGCTCCAACCAGTGCGTGAGCGCCTCGCCCCAGCCCTTGTCCTTGAACGGCAAGTTGATGACGCCACCGACGAGCGAGAGCCCGGCGAGCAGCACCAGGGGCACGGTCATGATCCACGGTGACTCGTGGGGGAGCTTTCTGCGGCCGTGCCCCGACCCGGTGGGGCCGTGGTCGTCTTGGGGCTCGGCGCCAGCGCTGGTCCCGTCGGCGCCGTGGGCCCGGGCGCCGGACGGACCGTCGTCGGAGCCGCCGGCGATGACCGGGAGGTCGAAGCGCTCGTGGCCGAAGAACACCATGACGACTTGGCGTGTCATGTAGAAGGCCGTGAGCATGGCCGTCAGCAACCCGATGGCCCACAAGGCCTTGCCCTCGGTGGTGCCCTGGAACCAGGCCTTGGCGAGGATGTCGTCTTTCGACCAGAACCCGGAGAACGGCGGGACCCCGGCGATCGCCAGCCAGGCCACCATGAAGGTCGCGTAGGTGATCGGCATGTACTTGCGCAGGTTGCCCATCCGGCGCATGTCCTGCTCGTCGTGCATGCCGTGGATCACCGAGCCGGCCCCGAGGAACAGGCAGGCCTTGAAGAACGCGTGGGTGACGACGTGGAAGATCGCCGTGGAGTAGGCGTGGATACCCAGCGCCATGAACATGTAGCCGAGCTGGCTCAGCGTGGAGTAGGCCAGAACCCGCTTGATGTCGTTCTTCACCATGGCGATGGTGGCGGCGAGCAGCGCGGTGCCCACGCCGACCCAGGCCACGACGTGACTGGCCTGGCCGCTGGCTTCGAAGAAGGGATGGGCCCGGGCGATGAGGAAGATCCCGCTCGTGACCATGGTGGCGGCGTGGATCAGCGCCGAGACGGGCGTGGGGCCCTCCATGGCGTCGGGCAGCCAGACGTGCAGGGGGAACTGGGCGCTCTTGCCCGTGCAGGCGAGGAACAGCATCAGGGCGATACCGGTTGCCGCGCCGTTGGTGAGCGTGCTCGCCCCCTCGAGGGCGTTGCCCGGACCCCAGTACTCGAGCGTGCCGAGGTGGGAGATGATCAAGAACACGGCGATCATGAACCCGAAGTCGCCGACCCGGTTGGTGATGAACGCCTTCTTGCCCGCCGTTGCGGCCGACGGGCGCTCGAACCAGAACGAGATCAACAGGTACGAGCACGTGCCGACCCCTTCCCATCCGAGGAAGGTCACGAGGAAGTTGCCCCCGAGTACGAGGATGATCATCGAGAAGGCGAACAGGTTCAGGTAGCAGAAGAAGCGGCTGAACCGGGGATCGCCGTGCATGTACCCGATGGCGTACACGTGGATGAGCGTCGCCACACCGGTGATGAACAACAAGAACGTGATCGAGAGCGGATCGAGCAGGAGGCTGGCCGAGATCTTCAGGCCCCCGGCAGGCATCCAGTCGAAGAGATGCTTGCCCACGGTGCGCTGCTCGGGATCGAGCGACCACATCTTGAAGAACAGGACGGCCGTCCAGCCGAACGAGCCGGCCATGCAGGCCGTCGCCAGCATCCCAGCCAAGGGCTCCTTCAGGAATCGGCCACCGAAGAAGAGGAGCGTGACCGCGCCCAGGAGCGGCAGCGCGGGGATCAACCAGGACGTCTCGAGGAGGTTCATGGTGTCCTCCTCAGCCTTTCATGAGGTTCAGGTCGTCGGCCGTGGCGCCACGACGGCGCCGGAAGATCGCCACGATGATCGCCAGGCCCACACAGACCTCAGCGGCAGCGACGACCATGGTGAAGAACACCGTGACCTGACCACCGATGTCGTCGAGCTCACGGGAGAACGTGACGAACGTGAGGTTCACGGCGTTGAGCATCAGCTCGACGCACATGAACATGACCAGGGCGTTGCGGCGGGTGAGCAGACCCACCGCGCCGATCACGAAGACGATCGCGGCGACGGCGAGGAAGAGGTTGGCGTCGATGGCCGTCATGCCCGGGCCTTCTCGGATCCGCCCGCGTCGCCAGCAGCGCCCAGGCCTTCGCGGCCCTCGGGGGCGTCGGGGCCCGAGCGACGGCGCACCAGCACGACGGCGCCGACCACGGCGATCACCAGCAGCACCGAGGTGATCTCGAAGGCCCAGAGGTAGTCGCTGAACAGGCTCCGGCCGATGTGCTCGACGTTGCCCAAGCCGCTGCCGGAGATGCGCGACGTCGAATCCGGGTCGGTCACCGGGGGAGCGGCATCGGCCTTGAGGAGCAAGATCGCTCCGACGACGAGCGAACCGAGCCCCACGATGCCGGCGATGATCCGCTGGAGCGGAAGCGTCTCGTCGAGCACCTCGTGCTTGTCGATGCCGAGGAGCATGATGACGAACAGGAACAGCACCACGATGGCGCCGGCGTACACGATGATCTGCACGGCCGCGAGGAAGTGGGCCTCCTGCATGACGAACAGGACCGCCACGGCGAACAGCGTGCCGACCAGCGCGAGCGCGGCGTGCACCGGGTTGCGCTGGGTGACGACGCCGACGGCCATCCCGATCGCGGCCGACGAGGCGACGATGAAGACGACCCACTGTGCTACCTCGCTCACTCAGTGCCCCCCGTGGTCGTGTGGTCGTCGTCGTGATCGTGGTCGGCGTGGTCACCGTGGTCGGCGTGACCGTGGTCGGCGCGTCCGTGGTCGGCGTGACCGTGGTCGGCGCGTCCTCGGGCGAGCGCCGGTACAGGCGGGGTCCAGGTGGGCGCGGTCTGGCCGGCCTCGGGGGCCCGCACGCCGAAGCCCAGCTCGCCCGACCACGACACCCGGCCCTCGAACGCCGCCTGACCGGCCGACGCCGTGGCCCGCATCCACGCCGACGTGCGGTCGTCCTCGTGGCCCTCCCAGTGCTCCCACGGCATGCGCCGGGCCCGCCCGTCGTCGTCGACGAGCAACTCGGCCTTGGTGTAGATGGCGTCACGCCGGTTGGTGAAGGAGAACTCGAAGAGCTTCGACTCCGTGATGGCCTCGGTGGGGCAGGCCTCCACGCACAGGTCGCAATGGATGCACCGCAGGAAGTTGATCTCGTACACGAAGCCGTACCGCTCGCCCGGCGAGACGGGGGCGTCGGCTGAGTTGTCGGCGCCGCGCACGTAGATGCAGCGGGCCGGGCACACGCCAGCGCACAGCTCGCAGCCGATGCACTTCTCCATGCCGTCCTCGTACCGGTTGAGGACGTGCCGGCCGTGGAAGCGCTCGGGCTTGGGCCGCTTGACCTCCGGGTACTGGATCGTCACCCGTGGCTTGAACATCTGCCGCCACGTGACCGCGAACCCCGACCAACGACTCATCGGTGCGCCACCTCCTTCGGCGCCGTGCCGCTCGTGGTGCTGCCGCTGGTGTCGATTCCGCTGGTGCCGCTGGTGTCGCCGGTGCCGCTCGGACCGCTCGGGCCACTCGGGACGCTGCGGCCGCTCGGAGCCGGGACCAGCTCGCGCTTGGGCATGCAGGCGTAGATGAACAGGGCCACCAGACCGGCACCCGCGAACGACGCCGGAAGGTAGATCCCGGGCTCCCAGCCCTCGGCCCGACCCACCTTGATGACCGCCAGGATGCCCGTCCACACCAGCGCCAGGGGGATGAGCTTGCGCCACCCGAGGTCCATCAGCTGGTCGTAGCGCAGGCGGGGAACCGACGCTCGCAGCCACACGGCCGCGAACAGGAAGATCCAGAGCTTGCCCACGAACCAGGCGAAGGAGATGAGCGCTCCCCAATTGTCGGCCCGGTCGGTCCCCGGACCGTTGGGACCGCCGAGGAACAGCGTGATGGCGACGGCCGACATGGTGACCAGGTTCATGAACTCGGCCACGTTGAACATCGCGAACCGGATACCGGTGTACTCGGTGTGGAACCCGCCGACGAGCTCCTGCTCGGCCTCGACAAGGTCGAACGGCGGCTGGTTCGTCTCGGCCAAGGCGGCGATCACGAAGATGACGAACGACAGGGGCGCCGAGGCGATCAGCCAATCGCGCAGCGAGCCCGGGCCGTCCCACGCCTGGACGGCCACGAACGACTGCATCGAGAGGCTCCCCGAGCGGATCACCGCGCCGATGACGGCCAAACCCAGCGCAGCCTCGTAGGAGATCACCTGGGCCGAGGCCCGGATGCTGCCGAGCAGCGGGTACTTCGAGCCCGAGGCCCACCCGGCGAGCATCACGCCGTACACCCCGATGCCCGACATCGCCAGGATCCACAGCACGCCCATGGGGATCTCGGCGACCTGGAGGTTCGTCGTGTTCCCGGCGATGGTGATCTGAGTTCCCCACGGGATCACGCAGAACGCCAGGAAGGCCGGCAACAGCGTGAGATACGGGGCCAGCTTGAAGATCCGCTGGTCGGCCTGCTCGGGGATCGACTGCTCCTTCATGAACAGCTTCACGCCGTCGGCCAGCGTCTGCAGGATGCCGAACGGGCCGGCCCGATTGGGCCCGATCCGGTTCTGCATGTCGCTGATGACCTTGCGCATGAACCAGATGAAGAGCACCACGGTGATCATCAAGAACGCGAACGCGAAGATGACCTTGCCGATGATGATGACGACATCGGCGAGGTCGATCTCGCCGTCGGCCCAGAGCGGATCCTCGATCATCGGGCCCCTCCCTTGGCCAAGCCCACGGTGGCGACGGTCGCCACCGATTCGAGACGCAGGTCGGTGACCGCTTCGGCGACGTCGACGAGATCGGAGATGTCGCCGGGCTGGTTGTGGGCCAGCCGGGCCGTCCCTGCGGGCACCCCCGTGACCCTGCGGGCGGTGAAGACGCCCGACCCTCGGCTCGACGATGCCCGAACCGCGCCCCCATCGACCACGCCGAGGCGCTCGAGGTCGGACGGGTTGAGCTCGAGCAGCGGGCCCGGCGCCAGGTCGACGATCGACGGCCCCTCGGCCACGACCCGGCCGGCGTCGTAGAGCCGGCGGGCCACGACCAGGCGCACGGCGTAGGAGTCCCGGGCCACGGGCACGACGGCGGGGGCCGAGCGGTCCCAGGTGAGCAGGGCGGGTCGGGCTGCCGGAGCTTCGTCGGAAAGCTCCGCGGCGGAACCGGCAGCCCCGGCCGCGGACCCGGCGGCTTCGTCCCCGGAAACGTCGGCTTCGACGGCCGCTGTCGGGCTCCGGCGACCGATGGTGACCGTGACCGGCACGAGGGGAACGACCACGCCGTCGCGAGAACCGTTGATCATGTGGCTGTCGACACCCAGGTAGGCCGGAGCCAGCCGGGAGATCTCGGCCTGCACCTCGTCGAGGGTCTCGAGGTCGAAGTCGACGCCGAAGCGGGCGGCGAGCTCCACCGCGATCCGCCAGTCGTCCATGGAGCGACCGGCCGTGGTCACCCGGCGGGTGAGGCGCTGCACCCGGCCCTCGATGTTCGTGGCCGAGCCCGACTTCTCGCCCCAGACCGCAGGCGGAAGCACGACATCGGCCCGCTTGGCCGACTCGCTCAGGAACCCGTCGACCACGACGGTGAAGCCGATGGAGGCCAAGGCCCGCTCGGCCAGCGCCCGATCGGGGAAGTCGGCCATGGGATCGGCGCCGAGCAGCACCAGCCCGTGCAGCTGCCCGTCGGCCGCGGCCCGCAGCATCGCCGTGCCGTCGTGGCCCATGCTCGCGGGCACCGAGCCCCACGCTTCGGCGAACGAGTCGCGGCCCTGTTCGAGCGACACCCGGCCCGGCAGCAGACCCGGGGCCAGACCCATGTCGAGCGCGCCGTGCACATTGCTCCGGCGTAGCGCAGACAGGAACCGCACGCCGGGGAGCGTCGCGAGCGCCGCCGCGGCGGCCACGGTGGCGTCGGCCGGCTCGGCCAGGTTGGGTCGGCCCAGCACGACCACGACATCGGATCCGTCTCCGAGGAGCGACGCGGCCGCGTCGATGTCGGCGTCGCCCGAGGCGGTGCCCCCGATGGCGGCGACGAGGCGACCGGCCACGTCGCCGGCCGAGCCCGGGAGATGGCGCAGCGTGGCGGCGGCAACGTGGGTGAGGCCGGTGTCGCCGGTGCCGATCTCGACGATCTTCACACCGAGGTCCTGCGCTGCCCGCTTGAGCCGCAGGTACAGGACCGGGAGCTCTTCCTTCAGGTCGGGAGCCAACAGGACCACGACCCGGGCCCGGTCGCAGTCGGCGATCGTCGCCCGGGGCAGGCCGAGCACCGTCTCGGCCGGGAGCCCATCGCCGAGTTGGCAGTCGACGTTGTCGGTGCCCAGCACGCCCTTGGCGAAACGCGCCCACACGTAGGCGTCCTCGTTGGTGCCCCTGGCGCCGCCCAGCACACCGATCGACGACGCCTGGTGGAGCCGAGCCACTTCCTGCAGGCCATGGGCGGCGGCGTCGAGCGCGTCGGGCCACGACACCTCGACCAGCTCGCTGGTGCCGTCGCTGGCGGTCTTGCGCACCATGGGCGAGGTGATGCGCGACGGCGACTCGACCCACTCGTAGCCGAAGCGGCCCTTGTCGCAGAGCCAGCCGTGGTTCACCGCGTCGGAGTCGACGCCGAGGAGTCGTACGAGCTGGTCGGTCGTGGAGTGCAGCTCGGCGCGGCACTGCACGGCACAGGTGACGCACGAGGTCTCGGCCTTCTCGAGATCCCAAGGCCGGGCCCGGAACCGGTAGGGCCGTGCGGTGAGCGCCCCCACCGGGCAGATCTGGACGGTGTTGCCTGAGAAGTACGACGAGAACGGGTCGTCGGGATAGTTGAGGACCTGGCTGTGGCCCCCCCGCTCGAAGAAGGAGATCAGTGGATCGCCGGCGATCTCGTCGGCGAAGCGGGTACAGCGCGCACAGAGGATGCAGCGCTCCCGATCGAGGTCGACGACGTGCGAGATGGGGATGGGCTTGGCGAAGTGACGCTTCTCCTCGACGAAGCGCGACTCGGCCGGCCCATGGGCGATGGTGTGATCTTGCAGCGGGCACTCGCCGCCGCGATCGCACACCGGGCAGTCGAGCGGGTGGTTGATGAGCAGGAACTCGAGCACGCCCTCCTGGGCCTTGCGGGCGTTGGGTGAGCTCTCCTGGGTGTGCACGACCATGCCCGGCGTGACCGTGGTGGTGCAGGCGGGCGGCAAGCCCCGAACACCCTCGATCTCGATGAGGCACATGCGGCACATGCCGACGGGCTTCATCCGCTCGTGCCAGCAAAACCGCGGGATGTAGTGACCGTGGCGTTGCGCCACGTCGATCAGGTTGGCGCCCTTGGGCACCATCACCAGATGACCGTCGATCGTGAGCTCCACGAGCTCCGGCTGGGCGGGGGTGTTCGCAGCGCTCATCGGTGGAGCCCCCCGTCGAGCCCATTTCCGGCGAGCCCATTTCCGGTGAGCATCGTGACCAGGCTCGGCGTGCACCGGGCGATGATGTCGTCTCGGAAGTACTTGTTGAGGCTCACGATGGGTGAGACCGACGACGGCCCGAGCGGGCAGATCGTCGTCTGGCTGAACGGGGCGTTGAGCCCCGGCGAGATGTTGTCGCCGATGTCGAGCAGCAGATCGAGGTCGCTCGGACGGCCCTGGCCGTGGAGGATCCGGTAGAGGATCTTCTCTTCCCAGCCGGTGCCCTCGCGACACGGCGTGCACTTGCCGCACGACTCGTGGGCGAAGAACTTCACGAGGCGCCAGGCCACGGCCAGCGGGTCGGTGTCCTGGTCGAAGACCATCACCGCGCCCGAGCCCAGCATCACGCCGAGCTTGCCCACCTCGTCCATGTCGAGGGGAACGTCGAGATGCTCGTTCACGAGCCACTGCGACGACGCCCCGCCGGGGATGAAGAACTTCACCGTGCCGCCGTTCGTGACCCCGCCACCCAGATCGTCGATCAGATCCCGGAACGTGGCGCCGAGCTCGACCTCGTAGTTCCCGGGTCGGTTGACGTGGCCCGAGAGCGAGAATATCCGAGTGCCCGTGGAACGGTTCACGCCCAGCTTGGCGTACTCGGCTCCGCCCATCCCCACGATGTGGGGCACCGTGGCCATCGTCTCGACGTTGTTGACGACCGTGGGCTTGGCGTAGAGACCGGCGATGGCCGGGAACGGGGGCCGGATGCGCGGCATCCCCCGCCGACCTTCGAGCGACTCGAGGAGCGCGGTCTCCTCGCCGCAGATGTACGCGCCGGCGCCGCGGTGGAGCACGATGTCGAGGTCGTAGCCCGAGCCGAGGATGTTCTGGCCCAGGAATCCCTGGGCCCGGGCGTCGGCGAGAGCGCGCTCGAGGACGTCGTGGGCGTGGGCCATCTCGCCGCGCACGTAGATGAACGCCGTGTTCGATTCGATGGCGTAGGCCGAGATGGCGACACCCTCGATGAGCTGGTGAGGGTCGCGCTCCATCAGCTCGCGGTCCTTGAAGGTGGACGGCTCGCCTTCGTCGGCGTTGACCACGAGGTAGCGCGGGTACAGGCCGGCAGGCAGGAAGGACCACTTGGTCCCGGTGGGGAAACCGGCGCCGCCGCGCCCACGCAGGCCCGAGGTCTTGACCTCCTCCTGCACGTCGGCCGGCTTCATCCGCAGCGCCGTGCGCAACGTCTCGTAGGCCCCGGTGGCCAGGGCGGCCTCCATCGTCCACGAATCGGCGGGGCGGTCGTTCATCCGCTTCGTGAGCAGACGGGTCTCCTGGAGCGTCACCGCGGGCCTCCCGAGATTCGACGGGCGGTGCGCTGGCCCGACCGGTAGGCGTCGATGATCTGCTCGGCGCTCTGGGGCGTCAGACGTTCGTGGTACTCGTAGTTCACCTGGAGCGCCGGGGCCCCGCCGCACGCGGCCAGGCACTCGACCTCCTCGACGAACACGTCGGGATCGTCGGCGTAGGTCTTCTCGAGGTGGTGCAGGATGGCTGGTCCGCCGGTGACGAGACAGGTGACGTTGGTGCACACCGACACGACGTACGTGCCCACCGGCTCGAGCTTGAACATGGTGTAGAAGGAGCAGGTGCCGTACACGTCGGCCCGGGTGAGCTCGAGCAGCCCGGCGATCTCGGTCATGGCCTCGTCGTTGATCCAGCCGTCCTGGTCCTGGGCGAGATGCAGCAACGGCAGCAACGCCGAGCGCGAGCTCGGGTAGCGGGAGATGATCTCGCGGGCCCGCTGGAGGTTGTCGGAGCTGAACACGTCTACAGACCCTTACCGGTCGACATCGCCCATGATGGGGTCGACGCTCGAGATGATGGTGATGGCGTCGGCCACGAGGCCGCCGTGCATCATGGCCCCTGCGGTCTGCAGGTTGTAGAAGCTCGGGGCGCGGATGTGCATGCGGGCCGGCTTGGCCGTGCCGTCGCTCACCAGATAGCAACCCAGCTCGCCGCGGGGTCCCTCGACGGCCGCGTAGGTCTCGCCGGCGGGCACCTTGAAGCCCTCGGTGAACAACTTGAAGTGGTGGATGAGCGCTTCCATCGACTCGTCGATGCGGGCCCGGGGCGGCGGGGTGACCTTGCGGTCCTGGACCCGGTAGTCGCCCTCGGGCATCTTCTCGACGCACTGGCGCACGATCCGGGCCGACTCCAGGATCTCCATGAGCTTGATCCGGTAGCGGTCGAAGCAATCACCGCTCTCGGCGTAGATCACGTCGAAGGCGACCTGGTCGTACGGGAGGTAGGGCTGCTCCTTGCGGAGATCCCACGGGATCCCCGTCGAGCGCAGGATCGGGCCCGATGCACCTAGCGCCAGCGCCTGGGCACTGGTGATGACCCCGATCCCGACCGTGCGCTCCAACCAGATCGGGTTGTTGGTCAGCAGCTCGTCGATCTCGGCCACGCCGTAGTCGACCGAGTTGCACACCGCGAGCACATCGTCCTGCCAGCCGTCGGGCAGGTCGGCAGCCGAGCCCCCGACCCGGAAATAGTTGTGGTTCATGCGCAAGCCGGTGACCTTCTCGAAGAACCGCAGCACCTCCTCACGTTCACGCCATCCGTAGATCATGGCCGAGGTGGAGCCCAGGTCCATGCCGTTGGTCGCGAGGAACAGGAGGTGCGACGACATCCGGTTGAGCTCGTGCATGAGCATCCGGATCCACTGCGCCCGGGGCGGCAGCTCGAGCTCGAGGAGCTGCTCGGCCGCCATGGCGTAGACCGTCTCGTTGAACAGCGACGCCGCGTAGTCCATCCGGGTGACGTTGGTGCCGCCCTGGACGTAGGTGAGCTCCTCGCCGGTCTTCTCCATGCCCGTGTGGAGATAGCCGATGACCGGCTTGAGCCGGAGCACGACCTCGCCCTCGAGCTCGAGCATCACGCGCAAGACCCCGTGGGTGGACGGGTGCTGCGGCCCCATGTTGACGATCATCGTCTCGTCGTCGGGGTCGACCTCGGGCCAGAGCTCTCCCGTGAGGACGATCTCGCGTACCGCGGCGTCGGTCGCGGCCTTCGACGGCCGCATCAGCTGGCTGCCCTCGTCGGTCTGACGATGCAGCGCGGCGTCGCTGTGCGATGCGACCGCTGCGATGGGTGCGCCCGGGTCCAGCTCGTCGCCGGACGCGGGCGCGCCGGACTCGTCGTTCGTCGCCGTGGTGCTCGTGCTGCGGCGGAGCAGTCCCATGGGCTTCCTCACACCTTCGGCTGGGGCTTGCCGGCGGCCTTGAACTGCACGGGCACCCTCGCGGTGGCGTCGTCCTTGCGCAGGGGATGGCCGATCCACTCGTCGGGAAGGAGGATGCGCGTGAGGTCGGGATGACCGTCGAACCTGATCCCCATCAGGTCGTACACCTCACGCTCGGCGAGCTCGACGCCCGGGAACAGCGGCACGAGGCTGGGAACGACCGGATCGTGCTCGGGTACCTGGGCGATGAGCCGCAGACGCCGGTTGCGCCAGTGCGACAGACAGTTGGCCACGATCTCGAAGCGCTCGGGCAGGACACCATCGCCCAGGAACCGACCGGGGTTGGTGCTCTGGTCGACGCCCGTGATGTCGACGACCTGGGTGAACCGCTGCTCGAGGAGCAAGAACCCCACGACGTCTCGCAGGCTCGCCCGGTCGACGTACACCACGGGCTGACCATGCGAGAGCGCGAAGACCGAACCGGGAAAGGCATCGAGCACCGCTGCCGCGACCTCGTCGGACGGGCGCGCCAGCCCGTCGGCGGGCGCCTCGTTCTCGACCTCGTGCACGTCTTCACGAGCCTCGTCGGCCACGTTCCCCCGCCTGATGAATGGTCGCTACTTCAGTGCTTCGCTGCTGCTGTGGTGTTGCCCTGCTGCTGCACACCGGCGCTCGCTGCCCGGAGCCCGTCAGTTCCTTGCGGCTCCCTCGAGGGTCAACCCCGCGCCTCCGGTGACCGACGATTCGCGCCGACGGAAGATCTCGCCATCTTGGATCTTGTCGTGCAGCGTGAGGATGCCGTGGAGCAGGGTCTCGGGGCCGGGGGGGCATCCGGGAACGTACACGTCGACCGGCACGATCTGGTCGACCCCCTGCACGATGGCGTAGTTGTTGAACATCCCACCGGTGCTGGCGCACACGCCCATGCTGATGACCCACTTGGGCTCGGCCATCTGGTCGTAGACCTGACGCAGCACCGGTGCCATCTTCTGGCTCACCCGGCCGGCGACGATCATGAGGTCGGCCTGGCGGGGGCTGGCCCGGAACAGCTCCATTCCGAAGCGCGAGAGGTCGTAGTGGGCAGCCCCGGAGGCCATCATCTCGATCGCGCAACACGCCAAACCGAAGGTGGCCGGCCACACCGAGCTCTTGCGGCCCCAGTTGATGAGGCTCTCCAGACGGGCGGTGACGAAGTTCTGGCCGAGCTGCTCGAGACCCATGGCCTCAGGCCGCCCTTCCCGGCTGCGGCGCCGATGCGTCGGTCGGGTCGGCCGGGTCCTCGGTCTCGGCGGCCCGCGGCATGCCCTGGGCCCGCAGGACCGGCGTGGCGAAGCGCTCCGCGATACGGACCGGGCCCCACTCGAGAGCGCCCGAGGCCAGGACGTACCCGAACGCGACGACGACCGCGAGCACGAAGATCCCCATCTCGACCAGCCCGAACGCGCCGAGATCGCTGAGGATCACGGCGAAGGGGTAGAGGAAGACGATCTCGATGTCGATGACGATGAAGATCATCGCCACGAGGTAGAAGCGCACCGGGAACCGCTCGGCGGGCTCGGTCTCGGGCACGATCCCGCATTCGTACGGCGCAGCCTTGGCCGATGTCGGCTTGGACGGCGCAGCCCAGGTGGACGCGACGAACGAACCCGCCGCGAACAGGAGACCCAGGATCACCATCACCACGAGGGGTAGGTATGCGTCCATCGGTTCCACGCTAGCGAAGTCACACCCCCGCCGAGAGAACCATCGCCGGACGATCAGTCGACGGGAGTGAGTCGGGCCAGGGCGGCGACGCTGCGGTAGACGGCCTCCGCAGCACCCAGCTCGTCGGGACGCAACAGGTTGGCCATGATGCGCAGCACCCATTCCATGAGCGTGCGCGACTGCATCCCGACCCGGGTCAGTTCGCGCATGAGTGCCGGGTTCCCGATCACGTGGGCGAAGGCCCGGGCCACCTTGAAGTAGATGGCGTACTCGTCGTCGAGCCACCGCTGGTACTGCTGCAGCGCCAGGCCCGAGCCGCTCGTGAGCGCGTCGTCGATGCACCGGGCTGCGGTGCGGGCCGTCTCGTAGGCGTAGTCGATGCCCTCGCCGTTGAAGGGGTTGATGGCTCCGGAGGCGTCGCCCACCACGAGATGGGTGGGTCCGACCTTGGGGTGCACCGAGCCCCCCATGGGGAGACGGCCCCCGGTCGGCGCTCCGCAGGCCGTCTCGGGAGCTATGCCCCAGTACTCGGGCGCCGTCGCCGCGAATTCGCTCAACAGGTGGCTGGTGTTGACGTCCTTCCACCCCTTGAACGTCGACAGGAGCCCGATGCCGACGTTGACCGTGCCGTCACCCACGGGAAAGATCCAGCCGTAGCCCGGAAGGGATGCGCCCGAGCGGTCGCGAACGTCGAGCGCCGATTCGATCCAGGGCTCGTCGTGGCGGGGGCTGGCGAAGTAGCCGCGAATGGCCATCCCCTGCGGCCGTCGCCGGTCGCGCTGGGTGCCGAGTGCCCGGCCGAAGCGCGAGTTGGCGCCGTCGGCGACGACCACGTACCGGGCCCGCACCTCCTCCACCGTCCCCAGGTCCTTCCGCTTGACGATCGCCCCGGCGAGGAGCCCGGATTCGAGCAGCGGCTCGGTGGCCTCGGCCTCGAGCCAGCAGACCGCCCCGGCCTCGACGGCCCGCTCGGCGACCATCTGATCGAGATCGCGTCGTCGCACCACGTAGCCGTAGGAGGGGAACACCGGGTGCTCGGGCCATTTCAGCTCGATCGTGATGCCGTGGGCGACGGCCCGGAGCCCGTCGTAGCGGTGGAACCCGCTCAGCCCCGCCGCCAGTCCCATCTCCTCGAGCTGGTGGACGGCTCGCGGCGTGAGCCCGTCGCCGCAGGTCTTCTCCCGGGGAAAACGCTTCTTCTCGACGACGAGGACCCGGTGTCCCGCCGTCGCCAGCCAGTACGCCGCAGCCGCTCCGGCCGGGCCACCGCCGACGACGAGCACGTCCCATCGCTGCCCGCTGGCCTCCACGACATCCATTGTGGCGACTGGTTCCCCGCCGGTCCGCATGGGGCGACACCGCTTCGGCGTCTGCCGCCGGAGCGCTCCGCTTGCGACCCTTCGGGCAAACCGCACGTGCCCCCTTGTCGGCTCCGAGGGTCACGGCTAGGGTCCCGTCCGCTGTTCCGGCGGGTGCTCACGAGCCTCGACGGAAGAGCCAACGACGAGGCCCGAGGTGCAGGACGATCACTCCGTTCGGGGAAGTGCGGAGCGGTCCGATGGTTCCTCGGGCCCGTTCGCGTTCGGGCGGCCGGTCGGGTCGACGACCGCGCACGTCGTACGATCGGCCTCGTCGACCGAGCCGAGGGAGATCGATGATCGAGAGCGAGACGAGCCTTTCGCCACGGGTCGCCGTCGAAGATCCCACGGAGCAGGTCACCTACCTTCTGCTCGACGGCGAGAACCTCGACGCCACCCTCGGCATCAGTGTCCTCGGGCGCCGCCCTGCGCCCGAGGAGCGACCCCGCTGGGAGCGCGTGCTCGACTTCGCTCGAAGCACGTGGGGTCATCCTGTGAAGGCGCTGTTCTTCATCAATGCCAGCTCCGGCAGCCTTCCGGCGTCGTTCATCCAGGCCCTCCAGGCCATGGGGCTCCGGCCGATCCCGCTCTCGGGACCCGCCGGTGTCAAGGTCGTCGACGTCGGAATCCAACGCACGCTCGAGGCGCTCGCGACGCGCCCGGGCCACGTCATCCTCGGAAGCCACGACGGCGATTTCCTGCCCCAGCTCGCCGCGCTGCTCGGCGGAGACCGCCAGGTGGGGCTCCTGGCGTTTCGTGAGTTCGTGAACTCGCAGTACAACGAGCTCACCGCCGGCGGGCTGCAGATCTTCGACCTCGAAGACGACGCGCGGTGCTTCAACCATCTGCTTCCACGCGTACGGATCATCGACATCGACCTGTTCGACCCCACGTCGTTCCTCTAGCTCGGGTCGCGGCGTACCCTCTGGGCCATGACGGCGCGGCTGGCGGTGGTGGGTGGCGGACGGATGGGCGAGGCCCTGATCGGGGGTCTGCTCCAGGGCGGCCGTCGGGCCGACGACATCGCGGTCGCCGAGGTGGTGGCCTCGCGACGCGCCGAGCTGGCCGCCGTGTTCCCGGGTCTGACCGTCGAGGCGAGCACCGGCGCCGCAGCCCGGGGCGCATCGGTCGTGGTCGTGGCGGTCAAGCCCGGCGACGTGGGCGCGGCCCTCGACGACGTGGCCGGGGTGGCCGAGCCCGACACGCTGGTGCTGTCGATCGCGGCCGGCGTCACCATCGCCAGCATCGAGGCCCACCTGGACGGCCAACCCGTCGTCCGGGCCATGCCGAACACCCCGGCGCTCGTGCGCAAGGGCGTCACGGCCATCGCTGCGGGCACCCACGCGGCCACCGAGCACCTCGATCGAGCGGCGGCCATCCTCGAGGCGGTGGGGACGGTGGTTCGGGTGCCCGAGCGCTATCTCGACGCCGTGACCGGGCTCTCCGGATCGGGACCGGCCTACGTGTTCCTGGTGGCCGAGGCCCTCATCGAGGCCGGGGTGCTGAACGGACTGCCCCGTGACGTGGCCACCACGCTCACCATCGAGACCCTGCTCGGCTCGGCCGTCCTGCTGGCCCAGGGGCCCGACGGGCCCGAGGCGCTGCGAGCGGCGGTCACCTCGCCCGGAGGCACCACCGCGGCCGGGCTGCGAGCCCTCGAATCCCACGCCGTTCGCGCAGCCTTCCTCGACGCCGTGAGCGCAGCCACCGAACGCTCGCGCCAGCTCGGCGCCGGTTCCTGACACCAGGCATCGCACGCCCGGGGAACGGGCCCTTCGGGCCCCGTCCCAGAGCCGTCCCGGCGTCGTCTCGGACCCGCACCAACGTCGGCCCGACGTCCAGCCACCCCAGCAACATGTGACACACTGTTCCCAGTGGACATCTCGCATCACTCGGCCTAGCGTGCCAGCGGGCGGCGACGTCCGGCCCGCGACACGGAGCTCGAGACCGAACAGCCGACCACCGGGCAGCCGGCGATCACCAAGGGAACAGAGGCGCATCATCATGACGGAGTCCTTCGCCAAGGCCCGGTTCTTGACGGTCCAAGAGGTCGCCGACCTCATGCGCGTGTCGTCGATGACGATCTACCGCCTCATCAAGGCCGGCGAGCTGCCGGCCGTGCGCGTCGGCCGGTCGTTCCGGGTACGCGACACCGACGTCGACACGTACCTCGAGTCGCGCTACACCGAGACCGCGTAGAGCGGCTCCCGTCAGCCGGGGCCGCGCGTCGGCCTCAGCCGACGACCGAAGCGAGCGACCAAAGCTGACGACCGCGCAACGCTGAGGAAATCGAGCACCCGGTTCGTCCGCGGTCGTTGGCGTCGCCGATCCTTGGAGCATGGCCGAGCCGCCGAGCGTCGTCTCCTTCCTCTCCGACTACGGAACCCGCGACGAGTTCGTCGGCGTGTGCAAGGCCGTGATGATGCGCCTGGCTGCCGGCGTGGTGATCGTCGACGTCACCCACGACGTGGCCCCGTTCGACGTGCGAGCGGGATCGCTCACCCTGGCCCGAGCTGCGCAGTACCTGCCCCCGGGCGTGATCCTCGCCGTGATCGACCCCACGGTGGGCACCGCACGACGGGCCATCGCCGTCGAGGTCGAGACCGGTTTCCTGGTCGGCCCCGACAACGGGTTGCTCGCCCCGGCGGTCGCCATGCTCGGTGGGGCGTCGCGTGCCGTCTCGCTCACCAACACCGACTACCACATCGAGGCCGCAGGCCCCACGTTCGCCGGTCGCGACATCTTCGCCCCGGCGGCGGCCACCCTGGCGACGGGAGTGGAGCTGTTCGACCTGGGCGATCCGATCGACGTGCACGGGCTGATGCCGTCGATCCTGCCGCTCACGCGCCCCCACGGCGACGGCATCGGCGGCGAGGTCCTGTGGATCGACCGTTTCGGCAACGCCCAACTCAACGTGGAGCCCGACGAGCTGAGCCAGCTCGGGTTCAGCGTGGGCGCCGCGATCGAGGTGAAGGTGCGCGACCAGACCCGACTGGCCCGATGGGTCGACACCTTCGCCGACGCCCGCCCGGCGGAGCTCGTGGCGCTCGTCGACAGCTACGGCCTGATCGCGCTGGCGCTCAACCAGGCCTCGGCTGCCGAGGCCCTGCATCTCCAGGCCAACACCCCGGTCAACTTGAGCCCACCCAGCTGAGCCTCTCAGCCCCGCCCCCGCTCCGTCCCGCGTCCCCGCATCCCTGCTACCCCTGAGCCCCTGAGCCCCGAGGAGCCACGCCCATGCGGCCCGGCACCACCATCGCCATCGCCATCCTGCTCGCCCTGATCCTCGGCGCGGCGATCATCCAGTTCGTGTTCCAGAGCCGCTGATCGCCGCTGCGGCCGCTGCGGAGACCTCGGAGCCCACCGGCCTGACCGGAGCAGGCCTCAGCCGGAGAGCACACGGCACGAGCGCGCTGCAGAGAACGAGAGAACACGAGACCGTCACTCGCCGGGGTTCCTGTCGAGGGGGTGGGCGTGGTCGGGGCGGGCTGGGAGGCTGTCTGCCCGATCGTCCCCGGATGGGTTCGACCGGACAACACGCCCACCCCCACGTACCGGAACCCCGGCGGTGATGGACTGTCGGAACCCGATCCGCTGCGGTGAGGCAGGCGTTGCGTGTTCCAGAAGATGTATCGGCGACACCGGGCCCGAGCCTTGAACCCCATCGACCACGGAGAGTGGGCAATTGGGGGCGAACCCTGGGGTCAGCCGCCGACGGGGCTCAGCGTGCGCGCGAGCCCGGCGCCCCGGGTCGAGAGCACGAACCCCAGATGGATCACCGCGATCCCGAGCACGAGCGAGATGGCGAAGGCCTCGTCGTCGCCCACGATGCCCTGCCACAAGCCGCCCGACGACAGGACGAGCGTGCCCAACGCGATGGCACCGTTCGACCACGCGACCCGGGCCGACGATGAGTCGCTGTCGTGCCTCGGAGCAGCGTCGGCACGCGCGTCCCGCAGCGCTGACCAGACCGACCAGAGCGCTCCAGCCAGGATGACGAGGGCACCGAGGCCGCTGCCGACCGCAGCCAGGACTCGGGGGAACGGACCGAACAGATCATGGCCCGAGGGGATCGCAGTGCGGGGCACGACGCCTTCGATCGGCGCCACGAACACCGCCCCGATGGCCACCCCGGTGAACACCAGCAGCACCGTGCGGCAGGCCCGGGCCAGACGCGCCGAGCCCAGCAGGTAGACCGTTCCCAGGGCCAACCAGGGCACGTTGAGGATCGCTCCGAGGAGGTAGAACACCCGGAACGTCGGGGCGTCCCAGCCGGTCGAGGCCCCCACCGCCAGCGCCGTCGTGGCTCCCGCGAACATGGCGAGCGCGACCGTCCACACCCCCTCGTGGGGCCGACGGCGCCGCGTGTAGCGGACCAGCATCGCCTCCCAGAACAACGTGGCGATGGCGGTGGCGAGAAAGGCCAGGCCCGAGACCATGGTGGGACGAGCGTAGCGGGGTGAACCACGACCCCCCTGCTCCGGCGCTACGGTCGAGGCGCCCGGCGATCGAGCTCGCGACCACGTCAGTGCGTTCGCCAGGGCTGACCATGCATCAACCAGCAGCATCAAACGGCACCATCAAACGGCACCATCCATGACACGTCAAGGGGACATCACCATGCGACACCACCGAATGCTCCTGGCCATCTCGGCCACCGCGATCCTGGCCCTGTCGGCCTGCGGTGACGACGACGACTCGGGCGGGGGCACCGAGACGTCCGAGAGCACCGACGCCACCGCGGCGCCGGCCGACGAGACCACGACCGTCCCGCCGGCGGGCGACGACTCGGCAGGCGATGCCGTACCCGCCGACGAGGTATCGGCAGCGGGAACAGCGGTGTCGATCAAAGACTTCGCGTTCTCGCCGGCCGAGCTGAGCGCAGCCGTCGGCGCCACGGTCGTCTTCACGAACGACGACGGAGCGGCCCACACCGTCACGTTCGACGATGCGTCGGCCGACTCCGGCAGCCTCGCCAGCGGAGCCACGTTCGAGTACGCGGCGGCCGCCGCGGGCACGTTCGCCTACCACTGCAACTTCCACCCGGCGATGACGGGCACCCTCACCGTCGCCTGAGATTGCGGCTGCGGTCAGGTCGGTGAGGGTGGGGCCAGCCCGGGCCCGACTGGGCCCGCCTTCGGTCGGAGGCCCGGGAGGCACCCGTCTCCCGGGCCTCCGGGCCGGCTGCGGCCACCCGAGCCGCCTTGGGATTCGTTTCACAAGCGCACTAATATCTCGTCGATGGTCAGCCGTTACCCCGAGCGACACGTCGGCAACGTCCCCGACAGAACCCGAGTGGGTCCGTGACCGTCGGACGGGGTGGTCTCGCCGGCCGGGTCTCGGGTGAACGCACCCGGCGCAAGATCCCCGAGGCCACCGTGGCCCGGCTCCCCGTCTACTTCCGCGTGCTCCTGGCCTCGGTCGAGCACAACACGACGACCATCTCGTCCGATCGCCTCGCTGAGCTGGCCGGCGTGAACGCCGCCAAGGTCCGCAAGGATCTCAGCTATCTCGGCTCGTACGGCACCCGCGGGGTGGGCTACGACGTCGAGTTCCTGCTCTACCAGATCTCCCAGGAGCTGGGGCTCACCAACGACTGGGCTGTGGCCATCGTCGGGATCGGCAACCTCGGTCAGGCCTTGGCCAACTACGGCGGGTTCTCGGCTCGGGGCTTTCGCATCGCAGCGTTGCTCGACAGCGATCCGGCCAAGGTGGGCAAGCTCGTCGCCGACCGGCCCATCGAGCACCTCGACGAGCTCGACCGGATCGTTCGCGAGCGGGCCGTGGCCATCGCGGTCCTGGCCGTTCCGGCGCCGGCATCGCAATCGGTCGCCGACCGCCTCGTCCGAGCCGGGATCACCTCGATCCTGAACTTCGCTCCCACCGTCTTGAGCGTGCCGGCCGAGGTGCTGGTACGCGACGTCGATCTGGCCATCGAGCTGCAGATACTGTCGTTCTACCGTCGCCGTCGACTCGACAACGGTGCCAGCACGACCAACGGTGCCAGCACGACCAACGGTGCCAGCACGACCAACGGTGCCGCCACCAGCGTCAGCGTCAGCGTCAGCGTCGAAGCGGCGGGGTGAGCGGCAGCCATGTCACTCGTCGTCGTGGGTCTCAATCACCACAGCGCACCGCTCAACCTGCTCGAGCGTCTGGCCATCAATCCCTCGCTGGTCCCCAAGGCGCTCCACGACCTGGCCCAGCGTGAGCACTTGGCTGAGGCCGTCGTGTTGTCCACGTGCAACCGAACCGAGGTCTACGCCCGCTGCACGAAGTTCCATCCCGGGGTCCAGGACGCCGTCGAGTTCCTCGCGGCGCAGGCCGGGTGCGACACCAACACGCTCACGTCGCACCTTTACACCTACCACGACGACGCCGCGGTCTCGCACCTTTTCGCCGTGGCCGCGGGTCTCGACTCGATGATCATCGGCGAGTCGGAGGTGCTCGGTCAGGTCCGTGAGGCCTGGCTGGTCGCCGAGCGCGAGGGGACGGCGCTCCAGAGCCTCTCGCGCACGTTCCGGCACGCGGTCGAGGTCGGCAAGCGCATCCGCACCGAGACGGCCATCGGTCGAGGCTCGGTCTCGATCTCGACCACCGCGGTCGCGGTGGCCACATCCCTGCTCGGATCGCTCGCCGGCGCCAACGTCGTGCTCGTCGGGGCCGGAGTCATGGGCGAGGGAATGACGACGGCCCTGGCCGACGCGGCCGCGGGTGAGGTCATCGTGGCCAACCGTTCCCCCGAGCGGGCCGTCGAGCTCGCCACCCGGATCGGCGGCCGCGGGATCGGCCTCGATCAACTCCGATCCGTGATGGGCCGAGCCGACGTGCTCCTCACCTCCACGGGCGCGCCCGACTTCGTGGTCACCGTCGACGACATCGTGGCGGCCATGAGCGGACGGCCGTCTCGTCCGCTGTTGATCATCGACATCGCCGTGCCCCGCGACGTCGACCCGGGCGCGGCGGGTGTTCCCGGGGTCACCGTCATCGACATGAGCCACCTCGAGGCCCACGCTGATCGGGTCCTCGATACCCGGAAGGCCGAGCTGCCTCGGGCCCGTGCGATCATCGGCGATGAGCTGGCGCGCTTTCGCGAGGATCGCCTGGCCCGCGAGGCCGCCCCGCTCGTGGTGGCGCTGCGAGAGCGGGCCGAGGAGATCCGGATCGCCGAGCTCGACCGGTACACCAACCGTCTGTCGGAGCTCGACCCCCGTTCTCGCGAGGCCATCGAGGCCTTGACCAGAGGCATCGTCAACAAGCTCCTCCACGAGCCCACCATGCGTCTCAAGGCCGCCAGCGCCGACGACCACGCCGCCTGGCGCGACCTCCTCACGGCTCTGTTCGACCTGTGAGCCCGGCACCGAAGGTCCGCCTCGCCACCCGCGGGAGCCCGTTGGCCCGGTGGCAGGCCGACATGGTCGCCCGTCGCCTGGCCGAGACCTGCGGCGTCGAGACCGAGATCGTCGTGGTCTCGACCGTCGGCGATCGCAGCACCGAGGTTCCGATCTCAGCCCTCGGTGGGACCGGTGTGTTCGTCAAGGAGGTGGAGGAAGCCCTGCTCGACGGCAGAGCCGATCTGGCCGTGCACTCGGCCAAGGACCTGCCGTCTCGACTCGCCGACGGGCTCGTGCTGGGCGCGATACCCGAGCGCGAAGACGTGCGTGACGCGCTGGTGGGCTCGCGACTCGACGACATCCCCCACGGGGGGACGGTCGCCACGGGCTCGGTCCGCCGGCGGGCTCAGCTCGCCGCGATCCGGCCCGACATCGTGTTCCACGAGCTGCGAGGCAACATGGCGACCCGCCTCGCTCGGGCCGCCGACTTCGACGCCGTCGTGGTCGCGGCCGCGGCGTTCATCCGGCTGGGCTGGAGCGAGCACCTCACCGAGCTGCTCGAGCCGTCGGTGATGCTCCCGCAGGTGGGCCAGGGCGCCGTGGCCGTCGAATGCCGCAGCGACGACGAGCAGGCGATCGAATGGTGCGGAGCGATCGATCGGCCCGATGCGCGCGCCGCGGTCACCGCCGAGCGGGCCTTCCTTGCCGAGCTGGGGGGCGGGTGCGATCTCCCGTGCGGAGCCCTGGCCGCTCTCGATCCCACGGGCTCGGGTCGGGTCCTGATCGAGGCGCTCCTCGCGGCGCACGACGGGTCGTGGGTGGTGCGGCGCCGGGCGGCGGCGCTCGTGCCGAGCGAAGCCGGGCGAGCAGTGGCCGCGACCGTGCAGGCCGGGGCCGAGGCCGCGTCGGCGGCCGCCGGGCAGTGAGCGCGTCGCCGGTCAGGGTCGAGGCGGCGGGCGATCCGCTCCAGCCCGGACCGTGGGCCGTGCAGGCCCGGCGGCTCCACGATCTCGGTCGGTCGGTCGTGGTGGGACGGGGCGCTCCCGACGATCTCCCGGTCGACGGCGAGCTGCTTGCCCGCCTGCCGCTGTATGGCCGGGTGATCGCCGTGACCCGTTCGAGCGCCCAGGCCTCCGAGCTCGTGTCGGCGCTGACGATGCTGGGCGCCTCGACGTTGGCGGTCCCCACGATCTCGTTCGGCGACGTCGACTTCACTCCTCCGGCCGACCTGGCCGCGTACGCCTGGATCGTCTTCACCTCGCCCAACGGCGTCGACCGGTTCTTCGCACTCGGCCTCGATCGCCAGGGCCGCGATGCCCGGGCCCTGGCCGGCTGCCTCGTCGCCGCCGTCGGGCCCGGTACGGCGGCCGCCCTCGCCCGGCGGGGCATCCGCGCCGATCTGGTCCCCGAGCGGTTCGTGGCCGAGGCGCTCCTGGCGTCCTTCCCCCCCGCTCGGCCCGCGGAAACGCCCGCGGCAACGCCTGCGACGACCCCCGCCTCGGGGGGCGGGTCCGAGCGCTCAGACCCGGGCACAGCCGGCACGGGCACGCTCGGCACGGGCACGGGCGGCTCGCGCTGCTCCGCACCGCGGGTGCTCATCGCCCGGGCGCTCGCGGCCCGGGACGTGCTCCCCGAAGGCCTCGCCCGGCTCGGGTACTCGGTGGAGGTGCTCCCCGTGTACGAAACGTCGCCCGCCCGCCCCTCCCCCGACATCGTCGAGGCATTGGCGATCGGGGACGCCGTCGACGCCGTCACGTTCACCTCGGCATCGACGGTCACCGGTTGGTGCGAGGGGGTCGCGGCGGCTCTGGGCGGCGCCCTCCCCAACCCGCACCCACCGGTGGTGTCGATCGGGCCGATCACGTCGGCGGCAGCTCGCGAGCTCGGCCTCACCGTGGCCGTGGAGGCCGATCCACACACGATTCCCGGGGTGGTCGCCGCCGTGGTCGGCTTGTTGGGGCCGGCCGTTAGGATGACGCGATGACCTTCCCCACCCGCCGTCTCCGGCGCCTCCGACGTACTCCGGCGCTGCGCCGCCTGGTGGCAGAGCACTCGGTGACGGTCGACGATCTCGTGGCGCCGCTGTTCGTGAAGGAAGGCCTCACCGGGCCCCAGCCCATCCTCTCGATGCCCGGCGTGATGCAGCACACCCAGGAGAGCCTCCGCACGGAGGTGCGGGCGCTGCGTGATCTCGGGGTGCCCGCCGTCATCCTCTTCGGCATCCCGTCGGCCAAGGACGGGCGGGGCTCGGCGGCCGACGATCCTGACGGGGTCGTGCAGGTCGCGCTGCGCAACCTCCGCGACGAGGTGGGCGACTCGCTGGTGCTCATGGTCGACACCTGCCTCGACGAATACACCGATCACGGTCACTGCGGCATCCTCACCCCCGCCGGCGAGGTCGACAACGACGACACGCTCGACCGGCTCCGCTCGATCTGCGTGGCGCAGGCCCGGGCCGGGGCCGACGTCATCGCCCCGTCGGGCATGATGGACGGGATGGTCGGCGCGATCCGGGGAGCGCTCGACGACGCCGGCTTCGACGACCGCCTGGTGCTGTCGTACGCGGTCAAGTACGCCTCGGCCGAGTACGGCCCGTTCCGTGACGCCGGCGAGTGCGCCCCCCAGTTCGGTGATCGGCGGGGTTATCAGATGGACCCCGCCAACGCCCGGGAGGCCCTCGACGAGGTGCTGCTCGACATCGACGAGGGCGCCGACATGGTGATGGTCAAGCCCGCGCTGTCGTACCTCGACGTCATCGCCGAGGTGCGCTCGGTCGTCAACGTCCCGTTGGCCGCGTATCACGTGAGCGGCGAGTACTCGATGCTCAAGGCGGCCGCGGCCAACGGCTGGATCGACGGGCACCAGGTCGCCTGGGAGCACCTCGTCTCGATCAAGCGGGCGGGCGCCGACATCATCCTCACCTACCTGGCCCGAGAGATCGCCGAAGAGCTCAACGGATGACGACGGCCGAGACACCGAGACCTTCTCTGCGGTAGTCACCTCATGACGACCGCTCCGCCCGCGGCTCCGCCCGCGGCTCCGCCCGCGGCTCCACCCGCAGCTCCACCCGCAGCTCCGCCCGCGGCAACCGCACAGACCACCGAGAACACCCACACCCCCGAGAGCGCCGAGGAACTGACCCGATGAACGATCCCCGGTCGCACGAGCTGTTCGAGCGCGCCACGCGCATCATCCCGGGCGGGGTGAACTCACCCGTACGGGCCTTCGGCGGCGTCGGCGGCGAGCCGTTCTTCGTGGCCCGGGGCTCGGGCGCGTACCTCGAGACGGCCGACGGTCGCCGGCTCATCGACTACGTGCAGTCGTGGGGCGCGTCGATCCTCGGCCACGCCCATCCGGCGGTGGTGGAGGCAGTATCCCGAGCCGCCGTCGACGGCACCTCGTTCGGCGCTCCGACCGAGCGGGAGGTCGTGCTCGCCGAGGCCATCGCCGAGCGGGTGCCGTCGATGCAACGGGTGCGGCTCGTGTCGTCGGGCACCGAGGCCACGATGTCGGCGCTCCGGCTGGCCCGGGGTTTCACCGGGCGCGACGCCATCGTGAAGTTCGCCGGCTGCTACCACGGTCACGCCGACGCCCTCCTGGCCGCGGCAGGCTCGGGGATCGCCACCTTCGGGCTCCCGTCGACGGCCGGGGTGCCGGCAGCCGCGGTGGGCGACACGCTGGTCGTGCCGTGGAACGACGTCGCTGCGGTCGATGCCGTGTGGGCGGCCCACGGCGAGCGCATCGCCGCGCTCATCGTCGAGCCGGTGCCGGGGAACATGGGCCTGGTGCCGGCAGCCGACGGGTTCCTCGCCCATCTCCGCGACATGTGCACCGGCACCGGCACGTTGCTGATCTTCGACGAGGTGATCACCGGCTTTCGGGTGGCCCTCGGTGGGGCCCAGGCCGTGTTCGCCGTCACGCCCGACCTGTCGTGCTTCGGCAAGGTGGTGGGCGGCGGGCTCCCCCTGGCTGCCTTCGGCGGCCGGTCCGATGTCATGGACCACCTCGCCCCCGTGGGGCCCGTCTACCAGGCGGGCACGCTGTCGGGGAACCCGTTGGCGACGGCCGCGGGCCTGGCCGTGTTGGGCCAGCTCGACGAGGCGTCGTACACACGGCTGGAGGCATCGGCACGCCGGTTCGCCGACGGGCTGAGGAGCGCGCTCACCGCCGCCGGGCTGGCCGTCTGGGTGCCCAGGGTGAGCACGCTCACCGGCCTGTTCTTCAGCGAGGGTCCGGTGGCCGACTATGCCCAGGCCCAAGGCGCCGATGCCGAGCGCTACGGGCGGTTCTTCCACGGGATGCTCGACCGGGGCGTGTACCTCGCCCCCAGCGCGTTCGAGACGCTGTTCGTGAGCCTGGCCCACACCGACGCCGACATCGACCAGACGATCGCTTCCGCTGCCGAGGTGGCCGCCAGCCTGTAGCGCCTGGCTACGCGTCCAACTTGTCGCGTTCGTCCTCGGCCTTCTGGCGGACCTTGTCGACCGCGAACAGCAGGCCCCAGAAGACCATGCACATGGCAGCGAAGGCCACGAACGCCAGCGCCCCGTCTTCGGAGCCGTCGATGAGCTGGGGCTTGGTCTCGGCCATGGCCGGCGATGCGAACGACACGACAAAGGCCATCGTGAGCACAACCACGGTCACGAGCGTGCGGGAGCGGCTGCGCATCGGGATCTCCTAGACCTTGACGGTGGCGTCGGCGCCAGCTGCAACGGGCACCAGGGCCGCCTTCTGCTGACGCTGGCGGATCTCGAGGACGTACAGGAGGTACAGGGATCCACCGAACATGAGGCTGGAGGCGAAGAACACCACCGCCGACCAGAGCCGGTCAGACCCGAGGTCACGGTACAGCACCACGACCTGGTTGGGGATCGTGGGGTCGCACTCGCGCAGGAACACCCCGTTGATGACGTCGAAGTCGGGTGGCGCCGTGGTCTGCGTGCACACCTCGATGGCGGCGAAGGCCGGCTTGTTCGACCACCAGATGGGCATCTTGCGCTCGCCACCCACCTTGTAGGTGGTGACGACGTCGAAGTCCTCGACCTCGGTGAAGAGCTTGGTCGCATCGTCGGCGGCCTCACCGGCGATGATCGACTCGAGGTCGGGCCGGATCTGGCCGGCATCGAGCGTCGTGGCCCGTGACGCCGCGGGGTCGAGGTTCCTGATCTTGCCCACCGTCGAGTCGGTGTACGCCGCCCCGGCAGGAAGGATCTCCTCCAGCTCCCACGACGGCTGGCGGCCCTTGTACGCCTGGTGGAACTGGCCCGTGACCCACAGCGTCGAGAGGATCATCATGATGCCGAAGATGGCCGACGAGGCGATGAGGAAGGACTGCGACGAGCCCATGTTGGTCCACAGCAGGAGGTACACGGAGCCGCAGAACAGCCCCACAGCCATGATGACGGTGAGGTATCCCTTGAGCTTGGGATCCCACAGGCCGTCGCCTCCGCCGCCGTGGACCTGGGCCAAGATCGCGGAGACACTCACAAGATCACCGTCCGGCTGAGGATGCTCGGGACTCGTACCAACGCGCGCGAGGTCATGCGCCGTCCTCCGTGGAGGAGGATTCCTCGGCGGGCGAGGTGAGCGCGCGCTCGTGCTCGACGATGGCGGCGATCTGCTCGGGAGTGAGCATCTCGGCGTAGCCGGGCATCCCGCCCGAGCCGATGCCCCGTACGCCGTATCCCACCTGGAACTCCGAGCCGGCCTCGATGAACTTCACGTGGTCCTCGGCCGCGGGGAACTGGCGCACGACCCGGCCGTCGAGCAACGCCGGGCCGTAGGCCCCGCCACCGGGGATCATCGGCAAGGGCTGGCCGGCCCCGCCGCGACCGTTGGGCTGGCCCGGTTGCGCATACGACTCGGCGATCGACCAGCCCTGGGTGTGGCACCGGGCGCAGTTGAGGTTGAACAGCAGCTCACCGTCGCTGGCGTCGGGGTTGGTCTCGCGGGCCGTGTTCAGGTCCTTGAGAGCCCGGGCTTGGGCCTCGGCCGGTGTGATCTGGATCGACTCGATGAACGCGACGAGATCCTCGATGCCCTGGGCGTTCAGCGGACCGCCGCCCTCGATGCCCCAGGCGGGCATGGGTGATCCGGGTCGGCCGTAGACGAGGACCGTGGCCACCTGTTCGCGGGGGAAGCGCAACAGCACGGTGTCGAGGGGCGGAGCCTGCCAGCTCAGGCTGTACCTCCGCTCGGTGATCGGGTCGTTGTAGACGTAGACGGCCGCACCACCCTCGCCCTTGGCGCCGTGGCAGTCGGCACAACCCAGGGCCAGGGGGTCGATGCTGGTCGACTGGAAGGCTGCGGCGCCCTGGGCCACGGCCCGCTCGCCGAAGGCGTCGCTGTGGCGCGACTGGATCTCGGGGATCAACAACCAGTATGCGGGGAGCGCGATGGCGACGATGGCCACCATCAGCAGCGCCCAGCCCAACACCCGCGAGAGGTGCTGGTTCTCGAGCACGTCGTCGGCGTAGTGCGGCGCCAGGTTGGCCGGGGTGGTGGCGCGCTTGGACTTGGCCACCGACGCGCCGACGACCACACCGAGGAGGCCGACGCCGACGACGACGTTCAGGACGATCAGCGTGGTCTTGAGCACGGTGGCCTCGAGGGGACGGGAACGGGACGGGCGACGGGGATCAGACGCACGCCGGGCCTTCGGGTTGCTGGGCGATGGTGTCGACGCCGATCACCGGACCGTTGAAGACGGCACCGCCGGTGTCGATCGTGACGCTGCCGTCTTCGTTGAGCTCGATGGGCCAGTGGTCGAGGCCCCGGGGGGCCGGTCCGCCGCGCTTCTCGCCGACCTTGTTGTACTTCGAGCCGTGGCACGGGCATTCGAACCACTGCGACGACGCGCACCACGGCACCCGACAACCCAGGTGCACGCACTTCTGGTAGAGCGCGGTGACCCCGAGCTGCTCCATACCCTCGACGATCTTGGGCTTGTACACGGCCCGGGCCGCGTCGAGCGTCTCGGCGTCTTGCGGGTAGAGCACAAGGTACGAGCGGGCCTCGGGCACGTAGAACGGCGCCCTCTTGGCGGTGATCTCGGCCTTGATGTCGTCGAGCGACAGCGGCGTCTTCACCTTCGAGCCGAATCCGCCCACCGACACGCCCGGCCAGAGGAACGCCACCGAGGCGGCGCCGAAGCCGCCGAGGCCCAGGCCCATCATGCCCACGATGCCCCGGTTGAAGAACTGGCGTCGGCTCACCGCGACCTCGTCGGGGTCGCGCCGGGCCAGTGCCGTTCCCCGGGTCGCCAGCCTGCCCGATGCGGCCGAGACGAGCTCTCTCGAAGCGTCGGACCGGTCGCGTGCCGCAGTCGTGAGCTCGGACTCGCTCATGGCGCCGGGCGTGTACGCAGGCTTGCGCCGATCGCGGCGACGGGCCTCGGCGTGCAGCGTTGCGCCGGTATCGCGGCGGCGGCTCGTGGCGATGAGCACCACGGCCGCGAGGATGATCACCACCGGGATGGCGATGAGCAGAACGTCAGCAGCATCCATCTCAGGCTCCTCTGCGCCCCGGGCTGCGTGCACCGGTGCACGTCAGCTCGACGGCTCTCAGGATCGTCACAGCGGTCACAGCCTTCACGTCGTTTCGGTGGTCGGTGGCATCACAGGTCGAAGAACAGCCCCGACTCCCACGGGAAGACGAAGTTGAAGCCCTCGCCGCGGAAGAACGAGCCGATGATCACGAGGATGGCCCAGAACATCATGAACAGGGTGAAGATGCAGATGGCGAACTTCCGGTCGGACGGCTTGTTCGACGTGGTCTTGTCGACGAACGGGGCCACGCCGAGCAACCCCAGCGCCACACCAGGGATCGTCACCCCGGCCACCATGGGGTGGAACATCGTGAGGAGCTCCTGGAGACCGAGGAAGTACCAGGGCGCCTTGGACGGGTTCGGCGTGCGGTTGAAGTCGGCCAGCTCCAGCAGCGGTGCTCGCACGATGGCCGAGAACACGGTGAGCAGCGCCATGAGCAACAACATGGCGGTGAACTCCATGACCAGCAGGTGCGGCCACACGTGAACCTTGTCGACCGGGTCGGCCTTGGTCTGTTGGATCGAGCCGGCCTTGACCACCGTGAGCAGGCGCTGGGTGTGCCCACCCGGGCCGGTGGCCGTGGCCGGCGGGGCCGCCACCGCAGTGGCCGCGGCCGCAGTCGCCACCGCGCCGCCGCCACCCTCGGCTGCGCCCGCCGTGGCGCCAACCTTGCGCTTCTTCGACCGCTCCAGCAGGTGCGCGGGGATCTTGCTCGCGCCCTCGGCCGGGGCTGCCGACGCGGCTGGCGGTGTCTCCGACGAGGCTGCCGCCGGCGTCACCTCGGACGACGCGGCCGCAGCCGCAGCCGGGGCCTCGGCTGCTTCCGCAGCCGGAGCCGGGGCCTCCGCGGCCGGAGCGTCGGCCGAAGGCGCTTCGGCCGGGGCCGCACCGCCCTCGTCGCCGGGGACGTCGAGGCCCAACGCCTTGCGGCGCTCTCGACTGCGTTGGAGAAGATGTTCGGGAACTTCAGCCATTGCCTGCTCCCAGGAAGGGTCGCATCGACAGAGACACCGTCACCGGCCTCACAGAGGACCTGAGATCCCGCCGTCCTTGCGGACTCGCCAGAAGTGGATCGCCATGAAGATCACGATGACGAAGGGCAGCATGAGGACGTGGAGGACGTACCACCGCAGCAAGGTCGGGGAGTCGATCTCCTTGCCACCGAGGAGCACGAAGCGCACCTCCCGGCCGAAGACCGGGGTGTAGCCCATCATGTTCGTCCCCACGGTGACCGCCCAGAGGGCCAACTGGTCCCACGGCAGCAGGTAGCCGGTGAACGAGAGCAACAGGGTGAGCATGAGCAGCATCACGCCGATCACCCAGTTGAACTCGCGCGGTGGCTTGTAGGCGCCGTGGTAGAAGACCCGGGCCATGTGCAAGAACACCGAGAGCACCATGAGGTGCGCCGCCCATCGGTGCATGTTGCGCACCAGTGAGCCGAAGGTGACCGCCGTCTCGAGGGTCTTCACGTCGTCCCATGCCTGGGCGGCGGTGGGCCGGTAGAAGAACATCAAGAAGATGCCCGTGACCGTGAGCAGGATGAACAAGAAGAAGGAGAGGCCACCCAGGCACAGGGTGTAGGAGACCTTGACCGCGTGACGCTTCACCTTCACCGGGTGGAGGTGGTAGAGCACGCTGTTCATGATCACGTACGACCGGTTCCGGGGGCTGTCGGTGTAGCCCTTGCGGAACACCGACCCGGGGCGGAAGATCGCGCCCCAGGCTTGTGACCCCTTCATCTTCTCCGACTGCTGGAGCATTTTGCCCTTCAGCCCGTCGCCGTTTCCGTTCGCCACCCAGGTCCCCCTTAGAACCGCAGGCCGTAGGCGTAGCCGTGGTTGTTGTCTCGCTGGTGCGGATCACCCTTGACCGTGCCCACGCCACCGGCGACGGTCTTGCCCAGGATGATCACACCGGTGGGGCAGCGGTCGACGCACAACGCACAGCGTGTGCAGACGTCCTCGTCGACCACGAAGAACACGGTGTCGGCCGGATCGTCACCGGGCCGGTCGGTGTTGACCGCGCCCTCGATGGCATCGACCGACAGCATGTGGATGCACTTCCAGGGGCAGATGTCGACACAGCCCTCGCACATGATGCATTCCTGCTGATCGATGTGCAGGAACTGCTTGGGCTTCACCGCCTGGGTCAACCACGACGGGTCGACCTCTTGGAGGTGATACGCCGAGGAGAACTCGGGCATCGGCGGGTTCGCGTCGGACCGGGCCATGGAGTGGGCTCAGGCCTTCTTCGTGATGGGACGGCCGAAGCGGGACATGCCGCCGGGACGGGAGCCGCCGCTCTCGACGGCCTTCGCCTGGGAGGCGGCCAGAGCCGCGGCGGTGGGGCGCTTCTGCCACATGGCGAACATGGCGACGTTGCCCCCGAGCACGACCACGTAGATGACCGTGGCGATGATGTCGCGCAGGGCTCGATAGGTGAAGTCGGTGGGGACGTTGTCGGTGTGGCGGAAGACGAACTTGTCGTCGTTCCACTCCAAGATGGTGTCGGCGTAGGTGAGCCACTCGTGGGGCACCACGCCGTAGCCCAGCATCATGCCGGCGAACACGAGCACCGACAACGCCATCGAGCCGGCCCAGGTGGCCTCGGTCTCGGGCTTGGGCTTGCGCTTGATGATGCCCATGAAGGCGGCCACGAAGAGCACGAGGAGGATGATCGAGACGTTCAAGCGGGTGGCCGGCCCCGACCATTGCACGGG
>VFJJ01000220.1 GCA_009886115.1 Actinomycetota bacterium | reverse complement strand
TGGACGGTCGCCGACCTGCGGTTTTCCGGCGGGTTGACCAACCCCTGACCGGTCCGCTGCATACGCAACTCGGTCCCGCTGCGCCGGAGCCGAGCTTTGAAGCGCGACGATGCCTCCGCAGCCGTGACCGTGCTGACCTCGCAAAGGTCGGTAAATCGCGATTTCTCATACGCACGCCAGCCTTCGCGTTTGCTGCGTACGCACGCCGTGCACAAGCGGCGCACTGGCGCATCATCGCCGACGAAGCTGATTGCGCTCGCGAACCATCGCCGGACCGTGAATCGGTTGGAGCGCCGGTTTACGAAGCGTGCGCCGACCGCCCCGCACAACTTGTCAGACATGCAACGGAATCGGCGGGCCCGGCTCACCATCGGTGAAGTAGCTGAACGCCTCGGCGTCAGCAACGACACGATTCGCCGCAGGGTCTTGGCAGGGATGATGCTTGCGGCGGCCCACGACGTGGCGTCGGTACACGACCTGCTCGGCCAGACCGACGAATTCTTGGACGCTCAGCGGGCGCCGACGTGGCGGGCCAACGACCGACGCGCCCGCGACGGTCTGTTCGAAGTGGAAGAAACGTCGGCAGCAGCCGGCGGTGAGCAGCTGTTCGAGTCGATGAAGTTTCCGCTGACCGATGACAACGGCAGGGTCTACGCGACATGCGGAGTCTCGCTCGACGTCACCGAGCGCCGTGAGTTCGTTCGGGCCGCCGAGCGTGCCCGAGATGCTGCACTGGAGTCGGCGAGCGCACAGCGACACATCGCCGCATCGGCCGCTCACGAGCCGCGCCTCCCGACGTCGGCGATCATCGGGTACCTGGACGAGGTGCTCGACTCCAACGATCTGACGAACCAAGACAGAGAGCTCCTCAGCGTCGCGCATCGCAATGCGCGTCGGATGACCGAGCTGATCGACGACCTGCTCGTGCTCGCCGACAGTGGCCGGACCGAGCAGGCGATCGCCAACGTGGTCAGCAACGCGCTCAAGTTCACACCCGCTGGTGGCTCCGTGCGGCTGGCGATGCACGTCGGGGAGACGATGGACCTCGGGAACATCGAGGGCTCCGCCGACATCGTCGAGCTCTCGGTCGTCGACACCGCTGTTGGAATCGAACCAGCGTCAGCAGCCGCAGTGGCCAGGGCGCCACGTTCGTGATCAGCCTCCCCGTCGCTGCGCGCGACGAGAGCCGAGCGATCTGCTGATCAACATCTCCTCAATGGATTCAGTTCCCCGCTCGGCGTGCCGAGACAATGCACAACGCGGCCTAGACTTCGCAGCGACAGGACCACCATGAACCCGACTCTCGCTTCCCCGCTTCCCAAGTGGCTGCCGTGACGACCGACTACCAGCGCATGTTCGCAGGCCCAACACCACCACTCCCCTCCAGGAGCGAGCGTCCTCGCCCCCAACCAGGAGTGTCAACCGAAACTGGGGAGGTTGACTGGTTTGCGGCGGAACGGTTTGCTGGTGCGCTCGACGCTGGGTTGGTGACGGCCGTGTTCCAGCGGATCGTGGAGATGCCAACCGGGCGGACGGCCAAGCTGGAGGCCTTGGCGCGTTGGTGCGACCCGGATCTCGGTGTCGTCACACCGGACTGGTTCATCCCCGGGGCCGAGCAGTGCGGGTTGATCGCACGGTTGGACCACGAGATCCTTGGGCAGGCGTGTGCGGCGTTGGCCCTTTGGCGGTCAGGGCTGCATCCTGAACTGGCGGTCACGGTGAACATGTCACCGTTGACGTTGGCGGACCCGGATACGTGCGTGGCGATCTTGGAGACCATCGCGGCGCATGGGCTTCCGGTGACGTCGGTGTGGATCGAAGCGACAGAGACTGCGATGGTCGGCGACCAGGCGAGGCGGACGCTTGAAGCGTTGTCACAGGCGGGGGTGCGGATCGCACTGGACGACTTCGGCACCGGATACTCGACTCTGACCCATCTGATGAATCTGCCAGTCGACGCAGTCAAGATCGACAGGTCGATCGTCGTCAATGCCGCCGGCGACGGGGCAGCGACAGCGATTGTCCGTTCTGTTGTCGGCCTCGGTCACGAGTTGGGTCTCGCGGTGATCGCCGAAGGGGTCGAGACCGTGGAACATGAACGTCTGATGCGTCGGCTGGGTGTGTCGTTGTTGCAGGGCTACCGATTCGGGCGGCCGCAACCGGCGAACCGGGTGCTTCGAATGCCGCGCCAGCGTCCTGCTGACACCGTTGGACCGGTCCCTGCTGCGCTGTCACCGAACGAGGACGCCCGCATCCAGGCACTCCACAATCTTGGCATTCTGGACACGTCGCCAGAGACCGCGTTTGACACGCTCACCAAAATCGCGGCGGAAGTCTTCGCGACACCCATCGCTCTCGTCAGTTTGGTCGACTCGTCGCGACAGTGGTTCAAGTCGAGCGTGGGTCTCGATGCCACGGAGACACCGCGCGATGTCGCGTTCTGTTCCCACGCCATCCTGCAGAGCAACGTGTTCGTCGTCGAGAACGCACTCGAGGACCCCCGCTTCGCTGGAAACCCGCTCGTCAACGCCGATCCCAACATCCGGTTCTATGCCGGCGCCCCGCTGATCGACAGCGCCGGCAACGCGCTGGGAACGCTCTGCGTGATCGACCGGAGCGCCCGCCGGTTCGACGAACCCGACCGGCGGATCCTCGCCTCGCTCGCCGAGCAGGTCGTCGCCCATCTCGAGCTCCGATCGCTCACCTCGCGGCTGCAGGCGTCACTGATCGAACGGGCCGCGATCGAACTGCAACTCGAAAGTGAAGCCAACCACGACCAACTCACCGGGCTCGCGAATCGACGGATGTTCTTCGCCGAACTCGATCTCCGGCTCGCGGCCGGAAACCGCGCCGTCGGCGTCGTCTACCTGGACCTGAACCACTTCAAACAACTCAACGACACGATCGGCCACGCAGCCGGCGACGCCCTGCTGCGACATGTCGCCGACGCCCTCACCCGAGCAGTCCACCCCGGCGCCCTCGTGGCGAGACTCGGCGGCGACGAGTTCGCCATGCTGATCGACTGCGACGACGAAACACAACTGCACGTCACCGAAGCCAGACTTCTCGCGGCAATCGCCCACCCGTGCATCATCGCCAACCAAGCCATCGTTGCCGAAGCAGCCGTCGGCGGCGCGCTCGCCGAACCCGGTGACAACAGCGAAACTCTCCTCCACCGCGCCGACCAGGCCATGTATCGAGACAAACCTCACCACCGCACCACGCCACCAGCGACAAACTCCCGACCAGCTCACCCGCCCGCCGCAGCAGAACTTCCGATTTCGGCGTAACCGCCAGCGCCCAACGCCAGCATTCGGCACGGCGACCACGCCGACGAGACTACGAAGACGCGATCTGCAGCGACCGCGCCGATTCCTGCCGGCACGTTTCACCGTTCACCTGGCCAGCGGCGGGTAGGTCAACTGGGCCAGCCGATCTGAGCCACGTCCTCGTTCGAAGTCGTCGACCGAAGTGGTGCAGAAGTGCACGCCGCGCTCCAACGACGCCCGTGGACCCTCTTCGTTCCACCGGACGACGACCAGGTGGCGGCGAACGTTCGACCGTGGTAGCGATCACCGAACGCAGATCAGCTGGTCGTGAAGGACAAAGACGCCAAGCGGAGCAGGTCGAGCTGGATCTCGGCGCAGGTTGGCCCGGCAAGCGATCCGACGTGGACGTCCGGGTCGAGGAAGTGGTCGGCCCCGGGCACGGCGAGCGCATGCTTGGAACGCTGTGCGGCGCTCAGCGCGAACCCCTGGGGTCCGGTCGCCCAAGCGAAGACGCGCCCCATGGTGGCAACGGCTAGGGAGGACCTCCTGTTGCGTCGTTTCGGGTAGTACCCGCTAGAGCGTAACAGATGGTTGTTGCGTTTCACGGCGCGATACGTCAGAGTGCGCAACAGGATCCCTCCAGGAGGCCACCCTCATGTCTGACCTTCACCCGGCGTTGGCGCGCGCCCGTGAGAGGGCGCGGTACTCCCAGGACGATGTGGGAGCAGCGCTCGGTGTGAGTCGGGCGATGGTGTCTTACTGGGAGGCCGGGTCACGGTCACCGAACGACCGGCAGTTGAGCGCGCTGGCGCGTCTCTACGGCGTGCAGCCACTGGACATCATCGAGGGACGCAATGTTGAGCCGGCCGGCGCGGATGTGACGGGGATGCTGCTGCGTGGTGCCGAGGGCCTTGAAGATCCGGTGTCGGCGCCAGGTCTGCAAGAGTTCGTCCAGTTCTTGGAGCGCTACGCCGAGCTCTCCCGACTCGTCGGTGCTCCGATTCGGGGGCTCGAGCACAGCCCGTTCGTGTTCCGCCCGAAGTTCTCGCAGAAGGATGATGCCCGCCGGAAGGCCGAGGAGGTACGCGCTTACCTGGGCATGGGCACGGGGCCGCTCTCGGACCTGGACGCTGTGTGCGAGATGCTTGGCATCACCGTCTACCGAGCTCCGCTCGGTAGCGATCTGCGCCAGTCGCCATCGGGCGCGTTCCTCAACCATCCCGAGGTCCGCTTCTCCATCCTCGTCAACCTCGACATGACCCCCGGGCGGCGCCGGTTCACGGTCGGCCACGAGATCGCGCACGCGCTGTTCCACAGCGACGAGAGAAACTGGGTGGTCTCCTACGGCACCTCGCCACGTGAGACGTTCGCCGATGAGTTCGCAGGCGAGTTCTTGATGCCGAGCGAGGGCGTTCGGCGCTTCCAGGAGGAGGCCGGCCTCCCTCCCCGACTGACCGATCCCGTCGACGTGGTCCACGTCCAGCGCTTCTTCCAGGTTTCTTGGCCCACCGCTCTGGTCCGCCTACGGCAGATGAACACCATCACGCAGAAGAGCTACGCGGCCATGAAGACGGCGGTCAGGCCTGTCGCGCTTGCCCGTTCGCTCGGCTACTCAATTCACCCTGAGGAGTACGCCCAAGACGCCGAGGTGTGGCGCATACGGCGATTCCCTCGCCCATTCTTGCGAATGCTCAGGGAAGCAGTCGTCACCGGCGTGATGTCGCCACCGACCGCGGCATCGTTCGCCGGCCTCGCGATCCCCGACATCGTGCAGATCCTCGGACAACCGGAGACCGGAGCGGAGCCCCTGTCGGACGAGGTGGCAACGGAGTTCCTGGAGTTCGAGGAGACCGGTGTCATCGGATGACCTTCACATCGTCGACACCGTCGTCTTGCTCTACTTCTTGTTGGTCGAACGGTTCGACCTGCTCGTAGAACTCATCGGCGATCCCCTTCAGGTGCCGTTCTCGGTGTACGACCCCGAGGAACCACGTGACGGGAACGCTGCCTCGGCACGGTCCGACCTACTCTCCGAGATGCGCCAGGCGATCCGTCACTACGAGGCGAGCGCGCGGTCCACAGGCGACCACTCCTCCCTCGAACGAGTCGCCCGCGTCGACGCGCTCAGCGACGCCGGCCGCATCCGTTCCGTTCCCATGACAGAAGACGAGCGAAACCTCGCCGCATCCCTGCAGAGCAGAGAGAACCTCAAACGGCACGGCATCCGGTACCCGCTAGGCCCAGGCGAAGCGGCGTGCGTTGCCATCGCGCACACTCGCAGATGGACCATCGCGACCGATGACACCGACGCCCTCACCGTCATGAAGAATCTGAACAAGACCGGAGCGTTCCGCTACGAACGCATCCGCAAGCTGCTTACCCGCGCCGCCAACGAACGTGCGGTCTCCCAGGCCGAAGCGAACGGCATCCACGCCGAGATGCGAATCCACGGGTTCTGGGACGCCGGCGCACCGTTTCCGTAACTGCGCAGCAACGGGCGTGTCGGCGGCCGCGAGATCGCGTCCGGGCCAAAGTGGCGTCGGGGAAGCCGGGGTCCCATCGCACAAAAATGGCACAGCACACCGGCAAACTAGGGGCGCAGCGGGCACCAGCGGGCAACACGAAACGGTGGCTGACCTGGATAGTTGCCGGTGACCTGCGACAACGCTCTGACGATCGGGAGGGCTCATAACCCGAAGGTCACGCCTACGCGGCCGCGTATTCGTAGACGGCCACTTGAACGTGCAGCGCTATTGTCGCCGACTCGGACTGCAACTCCAACGGTTGCGAGGACATGCCATCGGCGATACCACCGTGCAAGGGCTCGCTCTTCGCTCGTTGATCGAAGGCGTGTGGTATTTCTGGCGGGTCAGCGATCTACCTCGCGAGCGTGATGAGATCGTCGCGACCCTGGCCGAGCTCGTGGTGATCCACATCGGGCGCAACGTCGACTCGGCGTGCGTCGCCGACACCGGCGAACTCGAATCATAGGGGCGCCGATCACGTCTGCCTCGGCGTCACTCCCAGTCGTCGAGGTGCAACTGGTGGGCGTCGCGAGCGACGGCTGGGCCGTGCCCGGGCTGGTTCTGGACCGTGGCCCACAGGTCGATCGCGTCGAGATCGTCACGCTGGACGACGCCGTCGTACGGGCCGGTGGCGCGGATCGTCGACCGCGGATGGCTGTCGGCTGCCTGCCAGTCGGTCATGGAGTTGAACTCCCAGGAGTGCACCTGCAGCGAATCGAGGTACTCATCGCCGCCGGTCGGAAGTCGCTCGTCGCGCGCTTGGCACAGGACCGACATGTACCCCGTCCGCAGGCCAGGCACGTCCGGGGTCAGGCCCAGGCCGGCGTGCTCGAAATGCAGGCAGTCGATGGGTGCCAGGCGCAGCATGCGCAGCATGTAGTCGAGCAGCGGCACGCTGAGGTACCAGAACGTGTTGGCCTCTGGTTGCAGGCGTCCACCGGCGTTGAACTCCGCTCGGTATCCATCGTCATGGACGATGTTCGTCGACACGACCATCAGGCCGCCTGGCCGCAAGAGCGAGCGCATGCTCGCGAGCGCCATCAGCGGCGAGTAAACGTGGTAGAGGACGCCGGAGAAGTTGATGAAGTCGAAGCATTGTGGCGCGAGCTTCCTGTGCAGGTCATAGAGCAGCCCGACCGCAGAGAACTCGAACTCCACGTCGTAGTACTTCTTGATGGCCTCCATGCGAGGCGCACAGTGGGGGATGGCATCGGTGGCAACGACTCGCGAGGCACCGCGGCGAGCCAAGAGCACAGGGAGCAACCCCTCCATGCTCCCGATGTCCAGGCAGGAGTGGCCGGCGACATCGGCGTGACGCGTCAGCAGCCGGGGCAACATGACCAGGTCGTCCGGGAACGACCCGCCTGCGACGACTCCGGGAAACACCTCGACGCTGTAGTACCACGGCGTCTGGTTCAGGGGACTGGCCAGGAATTCCTGAGGCGTCGCTGGTACCGAGGTTGACATCGTCGCAGACTACGTGCCGCGCGCCACAGCTGAGCGCGACGCTCGCTCCTGCCTGGCGACCGTCCTGTCGGTCCCGTGGGACATCCGCTACGTTCCGACGGCACGCGGTTCCCACCGAGAGCGCACCGTGCGCTCGTCTCTCGAGAATTCAGGACGCCATGACCAAGACGTTCGACCTCCTCGACGGCCACTGGTACGCCAGCCAGCCCTACGAAGACTGGGCATGGATGCGCGAGCACGCACCCGCCTACTGGGACGCCACCAACGAGGTGTGGGCCCTGACCCGCTACAGCGACGTGCTCGCCGTCGAGAAGGACCCGGAGCTGTTCTCCAGCGAGCGGGCGCCACGGCCACACGGCTTTCACCTGCCGATGATGATCTCGATGGACGATCCCGAGCACTCCCGTCGACGCAAGCTCGTCGCCCGCGGGTTCACGCCGCGCCGGGTCCGCGACCACGAGGCGACGATCCGCCGACTGTGCACCGAGATCGTCGACCGGGTGGCCGGTCGCGGCGAGTGCGATTTCGTCTGGGACATCGCCGCGCCCCTGCCGCTCCTGCTCATCGCCGACATGCTCGGCTTTCCGCCCGAGTCGTACGACGACCTGCTCCACTGGTCCGACGACATGATCCGCGGAACGACCATCAACGATCCCGATGCGATGCACACCGCCGCACTGGCCGGGCTCGCATTCCGGGAGTTCCAGCTCGGGGTGATCGCCGACCGCCGGTCGAAGCCGCCGCAAGACGACCTCGTGAGCATCCTGTGCTACGCCGAGATCGACGGGGAGCGCCTCGACGACGAGTCGATCATCCAGGAGAGCCTGCTGATCCTCATCGGGGGCGACGAGACCAGCCGCCACGTCATGACCGACGGGATGCTCGCCCTGCTCGGCCACCCCGACCAGATGGCCATCCTCCGCGACGATCCCGCCACGATCGATACGGGTGTCGAGGAGCTGCTGCGCTGGGTGTCGCCGATCAAGAACATGTCCCGCACGGTCACCCGCGATGTCGAGCTCCACGGCCAGACGTTGCGGGCCGGCGAGCAGGTGATCATCATGTACCCGTCGGCCAATCGAGACCCTGCCGTGTTCGACGACCCCGATCGCTTCGACGTGCAGCGCAACCCCAACCCCCACTTGGCGTTCGGGTTCGGGCCGCACTTCTGCATGGGAGCATCGCTGGCCCGGATCGAGCTCAAGGTCATGTTCGACGAGCTCGTGCGGCGGCTCCCCGACATCCACCTCGCCGGCGATCCCCTTCCCCGTCGGGCATCGAACTTCATCTCAGGCCCCGAAGCCATGCCCGTCGCGTTCACCCCGTCACACGGCTGAACGCCCACGCAGCTGGAGTATCAGAGCGCCGGGATGGCCCACGCCCCCGAGCACATCTGAAGAGACGGGCGCTGACCCCCAGGACTCACGTCACGGACCGATCCGACGCTGATCGCTCGTGACGGGAAGGCGTTGGCGGATGTCGGCCACGGAGGCGCCCAGCTCGATCTGATACGTGCCGGCGTCGATCCACCAGCCGGCGTCGGTGCGCAGGTCGGCCGGACGAGTGAGCATCGGCATCGCAGCAGCGCGGGCAGCGAGATCATCGATGTCGGGACTGGTGGGATCCCAGTGAGCGAACGCGCGCTCGGTGAGCTCGATGCTGGCCGTAGCCGTGGTGCCCGGTTCGAGCCACAGCTTGGCGAACCCGACGAGCTCCCGGTCGGGCCGGGCGCTGCGCCCGCGGGGCGGGGCCAGGTAGCACTGCACGACCTCAGCGCCGCGCCTCGTGCCGGTGTTGGTGACGGGCACCGTGACGGTGAGCGTCGCGCCGGGTGAGAGAACGTCGGCTGAGACGGATGCGCTTCCCCACGCGAAGGTGGTGTAGCTGCCACCGTGTCCGAAGGGGAATCGCACCGGGAGCTGGCGGGTGTCGTACCACCGGTAACCGACGAGCATCCCCTCGCCATAGCGGTGGTGATCGTTCGCTCCGGGAAAGGTGTTGTAGGTCGGGTTGTGCTCGAGGCGTAGCGGGAAGGTCGTCGGGAGCCGACCGGCCGGCTCGGCCTCGCCGAAGATGACCTCGTCGATCGCGGCCGCCATTTCCTGGCCACCCAGCCACACCTGCACGATGGACGCGACGTCGTCGGCCCAGGGCATCGTGACCGGCGCTCCGGAGTTGACCAGGACGATGGTGCGGGTGTTGGCCGCCGCGACCCGCCGGACGAGCTCGTCCTGGTCGCCGGGGAGGTCCATGCTCTCGCGGTCGTGACCCTCGCTCTCCCACTCGTCGCTCGTCCCCACGAGCACGATCGCGACGTCGCTCGACGCCGCAGCGGAGACGGCGTCGTCGATCTCGCGCCCCGTGTCGGCCAAGCGGAGGCCGACCTTGACGAGGTAGAGGAACGCTGCGTCCCGCGAGGAGTACTCGATGACGATCTCGACGGGTGCGCCCTGCGTGAGCTCGATCGCTGCCTCCCGCTCGATGCTCGCCATGCCGAACGCCTCGGCGCCCCGCGGCGCGAGCGCCTCGAAGCCGTCGAGCAGCACGGCACCGTCGGCGAGCAGCCTGGCCCGGCCGGCATCGACCAGCGTGATGACGTGCGGGCCGCTGCGTTCGGGCGTGAGGATCGTGGTGGCTCTGAACGAGAACACGCCGCCCACTCCTGGAACCGGCTCGCCGACGAACACGAGCCGGGTGTCGGGTCGGACGATCGTCGCCACGGGATCGCCCTCGAGGTCATGGCCGGCGAAGATCTCGACGAGCACCCCTCGGCGGCCATCCGGTGTCGCCAACATCCGACCGTCGATCTGGCGGGTCGTCTTGTCGATCCGGCATCCCGGTTCGAACGTGAGCCGGTCGCCCAGACGGTCGGCGAGGACGTCGCGCAGCGACACCGTGTAGTGCGGGCGGAGCTGCGCGGATCCGCCACCCATCATGTGCACCGCGCCAGCCCGGGGGCCGATCAGCGCGACGCGCCCGTTCCCGCCGGGATCGAGCGGGAGGACGCCGTCGTTGGTGAGCAGCACGCAGGAGTCGGCCGCGGCACGGCGTGCCACCGCCCGGTCTTCCGCGCGGTCGACCGTCTCCTCGGTCGGTTCGTCGTCGTCCCATGCACCCAGCTGATCGATGACCGTCAGCCAGCGTCGCACCGTCGCGTCGAGCTGCTCCTCGGGCACCCGCCCGTCCCGCACCGCGTCGGCCAGCGCCTGGCCGTACGCCCGACTCGGGCCGGGCATCTCCAGATCAAGACCGGCCGCGGGCGACGCGACCGTGCCGGCGGCGCCGAACCAGTCGGTCATCACGATGCCCCCGAAGCCCCACTCGTCGCGAAGGATGGTGCCGAGCAGGCCGGCGTCCTCGGTGCAGAACGTTCCGTTGAGGCGGTTGTAACCCGTCATCACGGCGAGGAGCCCGCCTTCGGTGACGGCCAGCTCGAACGGGCGCAGGTACAGCTCCCGCAAGGGCTGCTCGTCGATGTCGGAGCTCATCGTCGTGCGTTCGAACTCCGCCTCGTTGCCGACGAAGTGCTTGGCTGTGGCCGCCACACCCTGTGATTGCACGCCCCGCACGAATCCAGCTGCGGTCTTGCCCGACAGCAGCGGATCCTCCGAGTAGCACTCGAAGTTCCGGCCGGCGACGGGCGACCGATGCAGGTTGATCGTCGGGGCGAGCAGGAACCGGCACGACTTGGTGCGCGCCTCGTGGCCGATCACCGCCCCCACGTCTTGGACGAGCCCGGGGTCCCACGTCGCTCCCAGCGCCGACCCGCACGGGAGGCAGGCGGCCGTCACCGAGCCCGCGCCGAAGAGGCCCGATCCCCGGGCCCCGTTCGGGCCGTCGGTCACCCGGATCTGAGGGATCCCGAACCGCTCGACCCCGGCGATGTTCCAGAGGTCCAAGCCTGCGGTCAGGCTGGCCTTCTCGTCCACGGTCAACTGTGCGAGCACGCCGTCGATGTCCATCAGTCTCCTTCAGAGGGGAATCGAGGTTCGCCGACGACGGCTCATGGCCGGGCTCATGACCGGGTGAGGTCGTCACGCAGTTCCCGCTTGAGCACCTTGCCGGTCGCGGTGCGCGGCAGCGGCTCGTCGCGGAACACGATGAGCTCGGGGACCTTGAAATGCGCCAGCCGGGTGGCGACGTGCGCTTGCAGCTCGGCAGCCGACACGACCGCACCGTCGGCGAGCTGCACGACCGCGGCCACCTGCTCGCCGAGCTCGCGATGCGCCACGCCGACGACGGCGACGTCGGCCACCGCCGGATGCTCGAAGAGCGCGGCCTCCACCTCGCCGCAGTACACGTTCTCGCCGCCCCTGATCACGACGTCCTTGAGCCGGTCGACGACGTACACGAACGACTCGTCGTCGACATGGCCGAGGTCGCCGGAGTGGAACCATCCGTCGGTGAACGCCGCTGCGGTCGCCTCCGGCTGGTTCCAGTAGCCCCGCACCACGTTGGGCCCGCGGAACCACAGCTCGCCCGTGGCGCCTGTCGGCTGGTCGGCCCCGGTCGCCGGATCGACGACGCGCACGTCGACGACGGGAAAGGTCCGCCCGACGCTGGTCGGCCGATCGAGGTAGTCGCGGCCCCGGTTGGAGGTGACCGCGGAGGTCGTCTCGGTGAGGCCATAGCCGTTCGCGGGAGTCACCTTCGAGGCGAACAGATCGTCGACCCGGTGGATGAGGTCGGGGGGCACCGGCGCTCCGCCGGAGCCGACGTTGCCGAGCGTCGAGAGGTCGTAGCGGTCGAGGAGCGGGGATTCGAGAACGCGCCGCAGGATGGTCGGCACCGCAGCGAGCGACGTCACCCGCTCACGCTGGATCAGCTCGAGCGCCTCCTCCAGATCCCACTTGTACTGCAGCACCATCTTCGTGCCGAAGCCCGTCGAGATGTAGACCGCGGTGAGCCCGCCGATGTGGAAGAACGGGTACGTCTGTAGCGAGCACGGAAGCGGTGCGACGACGGCCGGTACTGGCGCCGATCCCGGAGTGACCGCGCCCGTCGCGACCGTCGCGGTCGCGCTGGCTGCGAGCATCCGCTCGACGGCCGCGGAGAACGCGGTGTTCAGATAGTTGGTGACGTGGTTGCGCTGCGTGCCGATGGCGCCCTTGGAACGGCCGGTCGTGCCTGAGGTGTAGAGGATCGTGGCGTCGTCGTCCGGATCGATCTCGACCGCGGCTGGTAGGTCGGCCGAGCGGTCGAGCCCTGCGTACACATCGGCCCAGGGGATAGCGCCGGCGCCGGGGTCGCCCGCGCCCGGTTCGCCATCGGGACGCACGACGATCGACGGCAATGAGAGCTCCGCCAGGGCGCCCGCCAGCCGGGAAGAGCGCTCGCCGTCGAGGACCGCGAACCGGGCGCCGCTGTCGTCGAGGGCGTAGCGCAGCTCGGCGCCCGTCCACCAGGCGTTGAGCGGCACGGCCACGGCTCCGAGCACCTGGGTCGCCCAGAACGTGAAGATCCACTCGGGGTAGTTGCGCATCCCGATCGCGACGCGGTCGCCCTTGCCGATGCCGTGCTCGGTCGTGAGCCAGCGCGCCAGGCCGGCGACGATCGACAGGTGGTCGGCGAAGGTGTAGCGGTCGTCCTGGTACACGAGGAAGTCCCGCGTTCCGTGCGCCCGGCTGCTCTCGAGCACGCCCCGCAGCGACGCCGGCGCCCCGGCGAAGGCACGAACGGTGACCCCTCGTACCTCGGTCTCGACGATCTCGAACGGTGCGCCGGGCTTGGTGAGCGCGGCCACCGCATCGGCACGGCTCATGGCGGTCATGACTGAGTCAACCACGATGGTGATCGTGGAGGCCCGCTCGCCGGGTTCGTTGGAGTTTCAGGCACGCGTTTGCTGCGACGGCGACAGCTGCCCGCCCGGCGTAGGTAGTGTCCGACGTGCAGCCCGACCACCGCTGGAGGGGATCGCATGGGGACGTGCGGCACGCCGTGGGAACGCCCGCAGCATGGTGGGGTCGGCCGATGAGCACTCCGACCACGACGCCCGCAGTGAACGTCCTCGATCCCGCGTTCTACGTCGATCCGTGGGACGCCTACCGGTGGCTCCGTGACGAGCAGCCGGTGTTCTGGGATCCCGTGCAGCGGCTGTGGGCGATCTCGCGGTACGCCGATGTCGTCGCCGTCGAGAAGGACGGTCAGCGGTACTCGTCGTTCGCCGGGTCGCGTCCGCACCTCGACCAGCGCGCCGACCGGTCGATGATCAACCTGGACGATCCTGTCCACCAGGTGCAGCGCAACCTCGTGGCCCGCCGCTTCACCCCGCATGCGGTGCGCAGCCACGAGGACCACGTCCGTGAGATCGTGACCGGGATCCTCGACGAGGTCGCGCCGCTCGGCGAGTGCGAGGCGATCGAGGCGATCGCGTCGCGCCTGCCGGCGATCATGATCGGCGACGTCCTCGGGTACCCGCGCGAGATGTGGGAGCGGGTGCGTCACTGGTCCGAGCAGGTCATGTTGCTCGCCGGCCAGACATCGCCGACCGGCCCGCCGCACGAGACCCATCCTGGCATCGCCCCCGTCTTCGCCGAGTTCGTCGAGGCCACGCTGGCGATCATCGAAGCCCGTCGATCCGCTCCAGCCGACGACCTCATCTCGATCTGGGTCCACCAGGACGGCTGGGATGTCGGTCATGTCATCGCGGAGACGATCCTCGTCCTGAACGGCGGCGCCGAGACGACGCGGACCGTCGTCGGCTCCATGATTCGCGAGTTGGCTGTGCAGCCCCGGCAGCGCCAGCTCCTTCGGGAACAGCCCGAGCTGCTGTCGACGACGGCCGTCGAGGAGTTCATCCGCTGGGTATCGCCGGTATTGAACATGCGGCGCACGGCGACGGTCGACCACGAGCTCCACGGGCGCCGAATCAAGGAGGGCGACGAGCTGTTGCTGTTGTACGCGTCGGCGAATCGTGATCCGCGGGTTTTCGACGATCCCGACGCGCTCGACGTGATCCGGGCCCACAACCGGCACGTGGCGTTCGGGTTCGGGACGCATTTCTGTCTGGGTTCGCACCTCGCCCGCCTCGAGATTCGGGTGATGTTCGAGGAGCTCCTCCGGCGCATACCCGACTGGCAGCTCGTCGAGCCCGACGAGCCGCAGATCATGCCGGCCACGTTCGCTCGGGCCTACGACCGCATCCGCATCCGCTTCACTCCGACCCGATGACCGCCGATCCCGACTCCGATCCCGACTCCGATCGCGACGATCGCGACGATCGCGACGTCGACCGTCTCGATCGGCTCGCCGCCTGGCTCGCCACGCAGTTGCCGGGCTGTGACGACGTCCGCGTCGAGGCGCTCGATCGTGTGGAGTTCGGCCATTCGGCCGAGACGCTGACGCTCACCGTGTGCTGGCGTGGCGACGGCGTCGGGCACCGTCAGGACGTCGTGCTGCGACAGCGCCCACCCGCCCCTGGCCTCCTCGAGCCCTACGACCTGGCCCGCCAGTTCGCCATCCTCGGGGGCCTCGAGGCGACGCCGGTCCGGGCGCCGCGGGCGCTGTGGTACGAGGGCACCGGCGAGGTGCTCGGGCGCGAGTTCTACGTGATGGAGCGCCTCGGCGGGACCGTGTACGAGCGGACCATCCCCGACGAGCTCGTCGCCGCGCCCGACCGGGTGCGGCGCATGTCGGAGAGCCTGGTGGAGCAGCTCGCGGCGATCCACCTGGTCGACCTGAGCGCCACCGGGCTCGACGCGCTCGGCAACGGGCACGGTTACCTCGACCGCGAGCTCGACCACTGGGTCGGCGAGATCCGGCGGGTGCAGCGGGGGCCGCTCCCCGCGCTCGAGCGACTGGAAGCGGCGCTGCGCGAGCGCCGGCCCGAGGCCTCCGCCATCGTCACGCTGGTGCACGGCGACCCCAAGCCCGGCAACTTCGCGTTCGAGGGTGGCGAGGTCTCGGCCGTGTTCGACTGGGAGATGTCGACCGTCGGCGACCCGTTGGCCGACATCGGCTGGGCCGAGGTGACCTGGACGATGCCGGGCACGTTCACCTCCCTGCCGGCCTCGCTCGACGTCGATGCGTTCGTCGCCCGATACGAAGAGCTCAGCGGGATCACGGTCGTGCACCGCGAGTGGTATCGCGCCATGCAGATGTTCAAGATGGCTGCCATCCTGCTCGTGGGCGCCATGCATTTCGACGCCGGGATCACCGACGACCTCCGGTTGGCCCAGATGGGCTACGGCGTGCACTTCCTCACTGCCGGAGCGCTCGCCAACCTCGGGATCGCCGACGAGCTCGAATCCGGACCGGTCATGGCCAACGAGGAACGCATGGCCGCTATACGCGCCCGCCAGGAGGAGACACCATGATCCGTGACATCGGGCCCTTGCGGGGGGCCGACGAGAGCCTGAACCACCAGATCGTCGACACCTTCGCCACCGTCTCGCAGTCCGACCATTCCTGGACCGAGAAGATCTGGCTGTCGATCGCCCGCTCCGACGGCTCGCTCCAGCTCGACTGCGGGATCGGCAAGTACCACAACCGGGGCATCATCGACGGCTTCGGTGGCGTGTCGCGCGGCCGCGAGCAATGGACGGTGCGGGCCAGCCGGGAGCTCGACTCGGCGCCCGAGCAGGTCGCGGTGGGGCCAGTCCACTATGAGATCGTCGATCCGTTGCGGTCGGCGCGGTGCCGTCTCGAGCCCAACGACGAGCAGCCGATCTCGTTCGACGTGGTGCTCACGGGTGTGACCCCGCCGTTCTTCGAGGAGCGCAACCTCGTGCGCAACCGCAGGACCGGACGGGTCGACGTCGACGTCATCCGCTACCACCAGGGTGGGTGGGCCGAAGGGACGATCACCGTGGCCGGCGAAACCTTTGAGATCTGCCCCGACGAGTGGTTCGGCTATCGCGACCACTCCTGGGGGGTACGCCAGAACGTCGGCGCTCCGGTACCCGATCTCATCGGCAGCCGCCCGTCGCCGGTCTCGGCCCCGGAGGCGGCCTCGACCCCCAAGCAGCCGCCCCGGGGTGCGATGAAGTGGGCGCCGATGTTCTTCCAGCGTCCCGACGGCACCTGTTACGAGACGGCCATCTTCCTCTCGGAAGGTGTGTGGGGCTACACGTCCGCGTACGTCAACGACGCCGACGGCTCGCAGGCGCTCGTCCGTCACGTCGAGCCGCGCATCCACTACGACCCACGGACCCGCTACGTGATCGGCGGCGAGCTGGGCCTCACGATGGCCGACGGTACCGAGCGCGTCATCGAGGTCGAGACGGTCGGCGACTCGGGCTTCCTCTTGAAGACCGCCGGCTACGGCCGCTGGGCGGGCCACATCCACGGCGCCTGGAAGGGGGCGCTGCACCTCGACAGCGAGTACATCGCCGACTGCTCCGACGACGAGCACCTCCGCAGCCTCGGGCAGTTCCGCGATACCCCGGTCCGGGTACGAGAAGGCGACGCCGTGGGCTACGGGATCATGGAGAGCATCATCGGTGGCGTGTGGCCCGAGCTCGGTCTCACCGCGGAGTCCGACCACCAGGTCTCGTACGGCTGAGACGACGATGCCCGACGACCTTCCCGCAGACCTGTACGACACCTGGGACGACATCGCAGCCCGACGGGCGTCGGGCGACATCGTGTTCCAGCCCAAGTTCGGGACCTACGAAGCGCTCGCCTACTCGGGGTGTTCTCGAAGGCGGCGATCGAGGAGCTGACGCCCGAGATCGTGCGCGACGCGCTCACAAGGGGATCAGCCGGCTCGTCGACAACGGCTCGCCCCGTGATGTCGGCCCCTCGGCCAAGGCCTTCCCCGACATCGATTTCGTCATCTGCCACTCGGGCTACGAGCTCCCTCTCGACGGCGCGCCCGCCGAAGGTCCGTACCGGCCCGACGGCGAACGTCGAGGCGTTGAATGCGCGAGACGATCAGTGATGGGCGATCGAGCTCGCCGATCGATACCAGCAGGGGCGGCTCAGCGCCTTCGGCTGATCCGGCGGCCGGCTGGACCGGCGGCCGGCTGGACCGGCGGCCGGCTGGACCGGCGGCCGGCTGGACCGGCGGGTCAGGCACGGGGTGTGGGCCCCGGGTAGATCTCGACGTCGCGGCTGCGGAACCGCCACCGGTCGCCGTCACGTTCGGCCACGTCGCGGTACATGCCTCGCACCACCGTGTTCGACCCGCTCCTGACGAAGAGGAAGCTCTGCCACACCGTGGCCGTCAGGCCGTCGCCTGCGATCTCAACCAGGGGCGGACCCGGCAGGTGGATACCCGAGGAACCACTGTCCACCACATGCTGAAACATGGCGGTCACCCCGTCGCGCCCTGTCGCCCGGGCCTCTCCATTGACGATGAACTGCGCCTCGTCGACGAAGAGCTCGGCACAGCCTGTGATGTCGCCGGAATCGAGCAGGAGCGGGTAGGCGGCCAAGAGCCGATCGATGGCCTCACGAACCTCCCGGTCCTGCGTCATCAGGTCCCCTTACGATCCGATCTCGTGCCATCGTGCACTCGTGCCGTCGGGGACCCAGCCTACGGAGGTCGAAGGCCCGAAGCGCCGACCACGCCAACTTGAGATCGGCGGCGGCTTCGGGAAGAGTCCGACGATGACCGAAATTGGTGTACGCGACCGCGTCGTGATCGTCACCGGCGCGTCGAAGGGCATCGGCCGCGGCGTGGCGCTTCACCTGGCACGGGCGGGGCTCGTCTCGTGGCCGTCGCCCGTCGGGAAGAGCCACTCGCCGTGCTCTCGAGCGAGCTCGTCGCGCTCGACGCCGACCATTTCGTGCAGTGCCTGAACGTCGCCGATCGCGACGGCATGTTCGCCTTGGTGGAGCGCACCGTGGCGACGTTCGGGCGAGTCGACGGGCTCGTCGCCAACGCACAGACCTTCCGCCCGACCACGCCGCTGGGCGAGGTCTGGCCGAGATGCTCACGGAGATGCTCGCTCGGAGTGTCGGGATCGACCAGCAGATCGTGGCCCATGGTCATGCTCCTTTCGTTTCGTACATCCGTTGCGCAACGACGACGCCCGACAGTCCCGTCAGCGCGGCGACGACCCAGATCGCGGCCACGGGCGAGAAGCGGTCGGCGACGAGACCCGCGAGGATCGCCCCGACGGCGAATCCTCCGTCGCGCCACAGGCGGTACACCCCGACCGAGCGGGCACGCCAACGAGGGTGGGCGACATCGCCGATGGCGGCGAGCAGCGTCGGGTAGACCATCGCCGTGCCGACGCCGAGAACCACGCACCCGATCGCCCACGGGGAAAAGCCTTCGGTTGCTGCGATCCATGCCAGCGCGGCGCCTTGGACCAGCATCCCGCCGACGATCAGCGGCTTGCGCCCGATGCGGTCGGAGAGCCCGCCGGTGTAGAGCTGGGCGAGCCCCCACACGGCGGGGTACAGGGCCGCCAGGATCCCGATCCGGCCCAGCGAGAGGCCATGGGCGGCGAAGAGGATCGGGAACAGGCCCCAGGCGAGGCCGTCGTTGAGGTTGTTCACGAGACCGGCTTGGGAGCATGACGACAGTGCCCGGTCTCGGAAGCTGGTCAGGCGGAAGACGTCCCCGGTCGTCATGTCGGCGTTGCCACCGGCTGATGAGGTTGTGTGGTTGCGAGCCTCGTGTGCGGCGTGGCCGGCAGTCTCGTGAACGAACAACGCCGACAGCCCGATGCCGAGCCCGGCATACGCCAGCCCGAGCAGGAAGGGCTCGGGGCGCAGCCCGGCCTCCTGCGCGATGTAGCCGGTGACGAGAGCGGTGAGGGCAACCGCGCCGTATCCGGCGGCCTCGTTGAGGCCCATGGCGAACCCGCGCCGCTCGGGACCGACGAGGTCGATCTTCATGATCACCGTCGTCGACCACGTGAGCCCCTGGTTGACGCCGAGCAGGACGTTGGCGACGACGACCCACGTCCACGACGGTGCCCAGATCAGCATCAGCGGGACCGGTATCCCGATCGCCCACCCGGCCACCAGTACCGGCTTGCGGCCGTAGCGGTCGCACAGCGTCCCGGCGAAGAAGTTCGTCGCGGCCTTGACCGACCCGAAAGCGACGATGAAGGTCATCGTCGCCGTGAACGCGGTGAGGCCGAACTCTTCCTTCGCCAGCAACGGTAGGACGGTTCGCTCCTGGCCGATCATTCCACCGACGAGGGCGTTGACGCCGACGAGCAACGAGAACTGGCCGAGGTTGGCGCGCAACCCGAGGCGCGGAGACCGGACGTCGGCGCTCGCTGTCATCGCCCTGTCACGGTCGACGCCGCGGTCGCTGCGGGGAATGCTTCGGGGCCCCCATCGAAGGCACTGACACCGCGAGCCCCGAAACCGTTGGCAATGCTCGCTGCGGTCATCGCCCGCTCACCGTGTCCGCACATGAACGTGACCCCCGTGCGCCCGGCGGAGTTGGCGCGAACGCGGGCGAGCTCGACGTTGATCGCGCCGGAGACGTGGCCAGCGGCGTACTCGTTCGCCTGGCGGACGTCAACCAGGATCGGCGCGATTTCTGCGGCGTTGACAAGCGGGATGCTCGCCGTCGGTCGGCCCGCCGCCGCCCACGTGTCGAGACCGCCATCGAGCTCGCCGATGAGATCATCGTGGCCGACGTCGAGACACTGGCGGACCAGGTCGGCGCGGTCCTGGCCCGGGTCGAGGACGAACAGCAAGGCTCGGGCGGGATCGAAGAGCCACCCGATCCAGCTCGCGAACGTCGGTCGCAGCGCGTTCGACAGCGAACCTGGCACATGCGCCTTCGAGAACCGACCGATCGGGCGGGCATCGACGACGACCGCACCGCCCGCGACCGCAGCCTCGAACTCCACGAGCGAGAGCCGGGCGAGTGAAGGGAGTGCGTCAAAGGGCTGTGGGCCTCGACGGTTGAATTCCGGCAGGCGCCGGAAGTAGGCGGGGAACGACCCGTACGTCGCGAGCAGCTCATCGACGAAACGGTCCTCGTCGTCGATCGCCAGGAGGTCGGTACACCGCTCGTCGCCGATGGTGGTCGTTCGCGCCGAGGCGCCCGAAGCGGAGCAGAACGACCCTGCGCCGTGAGTTGGTGCAACGGCAACATCGTCGGGCAGCTCCAGCAACCGCCGCACGGAGTGGTACATCTGCCGAGCGAGCGGCCCCGCCAGGTCATCGCCACCCAGATCGGTGCGGCCGACGGTGCCTACCATCAGCGACCCGCCGGAGAACAGCACCGTCGGCTCGTCGTGGTCGACGAGGAGAAATGCGTGGTGGTCGGAAGTGTGGCCGGGAGATGCGATCGCGACCATCCGCAAGCCGTTGCTGATGCCGTCGCCATTGCCGTTGCCGTCGCCATTGCCGTTGCCGTTGCCGATGTCGATCGAGTCCCCGTCGTCGACAGGCCGATGGGGTGTCTCCAGCTGCGACGCCCGTGGCGCGACGAACGTCGCGCCGTGCCGGAGGGCGACGCCGGGACTTCCGGTCACGTAATCGGCGTGCGAGTGGGTGTCGAACGTCCAGCCGATGCGCAGCCCGTGGGCCGTGGCCAGGTTCTCGTGTGCAGTCGGGAATCTCGGTGGATCGACCAGCGCCGCCGTGCCGTCGCCCACGTCGATCAGGTAGCTCGAGTGGCCGAGACCCTCGTCGACGAACTGATGCACTCGCATCCGCAACCAGCCCCTCAAGCGATGACTTGAATAATGAGTGTCACAGGTGCGGCGCTAGATTGTCAAGCACTTCTTTGAGGAGGTTCGATGAGTGATCGTGTGGCGAAGGACGAGCTGTTCGACTGCTTTGCCCGGGTTGCCAAGGCGCTCAGCAACGGTCGTCGGGCGGAGATCATCGACGTCCTCGCCCAGGGGGAACGCCACGTCGAGGACATCGCGTCCGAGATCCACCAGAGCATCGCCAACACCTCGTTCCATCTCCGCGCGCTCGCCGCAGTCGGTCTTGTCGCTACCCGGCGCGAGGGCACCCGGATCTACTACCGGCTCTCATCAGCCACGGTCGGCGAGCTGTGGAGCTCGCTGCGCGATGTCGCGGCCACACACATCGCCGAGATCGACGACCTCGCCACCGCCTATCTCGGCAACCGCGATGCACTCGACGAGATCGGCCGCGACGAGCTCGCACGGCGCCTGCGTGATGGCGATGTCGTGGTCGTCGATGTCCGTCCCACACCGGAGTACGCAGCCGGTCACATCGCCGGCGCCCGGTCGATCCCGATCGGCGAGCTGAAGCGCCAGCTCCGCACACTCCCCGACGACGTCGAGGTCGTCGCCTACTGCAGGGGCCCCTACTGCGTCTTCGCCGACGAGGCCGTGCGTCTGCTGCACCGCCGCGGCCGAGCCGCCCTCCGGCTGAAGGACGGATTCCCCGAGTGGCGACGCGCAGGTCTCCCGGTCGAGAGGAAGGCTCAAGAGAAGGAGCAGTGATGACCACGTGGGCGATCGGGCTCGGCGCACGGCCGCGTCAGCTCCAGATACCGACGCCGATGAGTCGCCCTCTCGGCGGGTGTCACACAGCAGATCGTCGGCGTCGGGCGACTGCGCGGCGGTGGTAGCGTCCCGTGATCCGCCGGGTGGGCGGCCTCGAGCCAGCGTGGAGTCAGGGTGCAACCGGCGAACTGGAGTCCCGACCCGACGGGCCGGCACGAGTACCGGTACTGGGACGGCCAGCGCTGGACCGACGTCGTCGCCGACGCTGGCGTGCAGTCGAACGACCCGTTCGAAGCCCAACCCCCGCCGCCGCCTGTTGCGCCATCGCCGCCCACCGTGCAGGGGCCCATCCCGCAGCCGGTCCCACAGCCGCAGCCCTGGCCGAGCCCCGTCAGCGGGCCCGGCGCAGGCGCCGGATACCCGGCTCCCGGCGCAGGCGCCGGATACCCGGCTCCCGGCTTCGACCCCGCGTTCGCCGGGGCCCCTGTTCCCGAGCCCAACGCCCGTCGGCGCCGACCGGTCGTGGTGTGGCTCGTGGCCCTGTTGTGCGTGGCGCTCTTCGCCGGTGGCCTCGTGGTCGGCTCGGTGGTCGGTGGCGACGACGCAGCCGAGCCCGCTGACGGGGTCGGCGAGATCTTCCTGGAACCGGCGTCGGTCGAGGGCCCCGATGCCTTCACCAAGACGTCGGGAGCGAGCTTCGCGCAGGAGGTTCGCGACGCGAACCCGCCGTCGAAGGCCGTGGGCTTGGCGACACCTGGAGCCGACGACACGGCCGACCCCGTCGTCACGGTGGTTCCCGTGCCCGGCACCACACCCGGGCTCTACGGAGGTACCCGCGACAACGCCGAGTGCGACGTCGGCCAGATGATCTCGTTCCTCGAGGACAACCCCGACAAGCGCGCCGCGTGGGCCGGGGTCCAGGGCATCGACCCCGAGGCCGTGCCCGACTATCTCCGTTCGCTCACGCCGGTCGTGCTGCTCGACGACACCCGCGTCACCAACCACGGCTTCAGCGACGGACGGGCGACTCCGCGCCAGTCGGTGCTCGAGCGGGGGACCGCGGTCCTCGTCGACCCGTCGGGGGTTCCCCGGGCCCGCTGTGCGTGTGGCAACCCACTGCTGGCGCCGATCCCACAGCCCCTCGGCGTACCGCTGACCGGTGATGCCTGGGACGGGTTCGACCCTGGCCTGGTGCTGGTGGTCGTCGCGATCGAGGTGGTGACAGAGTTCGTGCTCGTCGACCTCGGCGATCCCGAGGTGGGCGACAAGTTCGTGCGCCCGGTCGGCACCGACGGCTCGTCCGACGAGGACGTGCCCGAGCCCACGACCACGACCACCGAGCCCCCTGCCACCACCACCACCACCACCGTCCCGACCACCACCACGAGCCCAGAAACCACGACGACGGTCGCGCTCGGCACCGGCGACATCCAGATCACGTTGCGCTGGAACTCGACAGCCGATCTCGACTTGTACGTGACCACCCCGGACGGCTCGATCATCTCGTTCGCGCAGCCGACGAGCACGGACGGGGGGACGCTCGACGTCGACGCCAACGCCGGCTGCGACCCCATCGAGACGGTGTCGCCGCCTGTCGAGAACGTGTTCTGGCCCACCGGCGGCGCTCCGACGGGCACCTACGCTGTCCAGCTCAACTACTTCTCGGAGTGCGAGGGTGGCGTCGGCCCCCAGGACTACACGGTCGAGATCAAGGTCGACGGCCGTGAGCTGGGGCCGTTCCGGGGGACCGTCCAGGTTGCTGCCGGTGGCCTCGGCGAGTTCGTCGACGTCCACACCTTCACGGTCTGACCACGCGCGCCTGACCACGCCTTGAGCGCCCGTCTGCGCGCGACGAAGGGGAGCCCGATGCCGAAGCCGGTGACCGAGGACACGCCGTTCGTCCCCGACGACGACACCTACCATGCCGTGTCGGACGATCCGTTCGAGCTCGAGACCACGTGGTGGTCGTTGAACATCCCCGAGCGCCGCATCGGCGCGTGGCTCCATGCCGGCTACCACAGCAACCGTCACGAGGTCACGTGGCGGGTGTTCGTGTGGGACCCCCGAGGTGCCGATCCGGGCCGCTTGGCGTACTACAAGATCGTGCCCGACGTGCCGATGCCGCCCGACCCCGATCTGCGCGACATCACGTTCCCGGCGGGTGGCTTCAGCGTGAAGATGCTCGAGCCGCTGATGCACTACCGCGTGGCGTACCGCGACGCGGAGGCCGACTTCGCGATCGAGCTTGAGCACCGGAGCGTCCATCCGCCCCACCGGTTCACGCCCGGACAGGCGCCGATCATGCACAACCCGCATCTCGACCAGCTCGGGCACGTCACCGGCGAGTTGGTGTTGCACGGCGAGCGCATCGCGATCGACTGTCATTCGGTGCGTGATCGCACCTGGGGGCCACGCGGTGGGCATCACGCCCAGAGTCGCAAGCCCGAGCACCTGCGGGGCGAGCACCGGGTGGCCCATCCGGGGGGTCCTCGCTGGCGCGAGATCGAACGCGAGCGGGGCCGTGGCCGCATCCAGTACATCTTCGGCCACACCGGCGCCCGGACGGGCTTCTTGAGCTTCGTGCGTCCGCAGGACGGCGACGCTGCCGGATGGTCGCCGTTGAACGTGGGCTGGTTGCTCAAGGACGGGGTGTTCGAGCGGCTCGACCCGTCGAGGAGCCGGATGCGGAACTTCCGCGACCCGAACACGGGCTGGAGCGCCCACATGGAGGTCGCGCTCGTCGACGTGACCGGGCGGACGATGGAGGCCGAAGGGTTTGCGCTCAGTCACATGTGCGAGCACGCGTCGGGCGCCAACGCCTTGATGCGTTGGGAGTACGACGGCCAGATCGGCTGGGGCGAAGATCAGGATGGCTGGCGGGCCGAGCACTTCGTCAAGATGCTCACCGCCTTGCGCTCCACCCGCTGAGCCTCACGGGGAACAACGCGAACGAGGCGGCCTTTCCCCGTCGAGATGGTGTCGGGTACTTTGCCGGTCGACGAGATCGGCGACAAGGGGGCTCGATGACGACCATGGACGCACGCAGCTTGGCCGAGGCTGCAGCCGCGGCGTACAACCCCTACGACGTCGCGTTCCTCGAGCGCGAATTCGAGGTCTACGACCTCCTCCGGGCCGAGCTCCCGATCGCTCGGACCGAGGCCATCACGGCGATGGGTGCGCCCGGATCGTGGGTGCTCACCCGTTACGACCAGTCGTGCGACTTCCTCCAAGACCACGCCAGCTTCTCGAACCAGTCGAACGTGTACCCGGTGCGGCCGTGGATACCGCAGGCCATCGACCCGCCGGCGCACAGCGCGTACCGGCGGATCATGAACCCGTGGTTCACCGTCGACGAGATGCGCCATCTCGAGCCGCACCTCGAGAAGTTCGCCGAGGAGCTCGTCGACACGATGCTCGACCAGGGCGACGACTTCGACTTCGTGGCCGCGTTCGCCGACCCGTTCCCGACGGTCATCTTCTGCCAGCTCGCCGGATTCCCGCTCGACGACTACCAGCAGATCATGAACTGGAAGAACACGTTGATGCACTGCGCCGACGGGCACGTGCGGGGCTTCGAGCTCGCCGCGGAGATGGCCCGTGAGCTCGGCCACGAGGTGTCGGGTTCGCACCTCACGCCCGAGGAGGAGCTCGCCGTCCGGTCCACGGTCGGCCAGCGCATCTACGCCTACCTGGGCGGTCTCATCGACCGCCGCCGCGCCGAGCCGACCGACGACATGATCACCAAGCTCCTCGCCGCTTCCTACGAAGGCGAGCGACCGCTCACCCAGGAGGAGCTCGAGGACACGCTCTTCCTCTTCTACATGGCCGGTCTCGACACGGTGGCCTCGGCGCTGGGCCTGATCGTGCAGACGTTCGCCGCGAACCCCGGGAAGCGTCGGGAGTTCATCGAGCTGATGGACGACCCCGAGCGGGTCGGGCCGGCCGTCGAAGAGCTCATCCGCTATCACGCCATCGTGCTGCTACCCCGGCGGGTGACCCAGGACGTCACCTTCCACGGCACCGAGTTCGCGCACGGCTCACAGGTGCTGTGCCCCACGATGGCTGCCAACCGCGACGCCAGCGAGTTCGCCGAACCCAACGAGCTCGTGTTCGACCGCACGCCCAACCGCCATCTGGGTTTCGGGCTCGGACCGCACCGGTGCATCGGGATCCACCTGGCCCGACGAGAGGTGCGAATCGCATTGCAGGTCTTCCACCGCAAGCTTCCCGACTACCACCCAGATCCCGAGCGTCGGGCCGAGGCGTTCGGTGGGATGAAGGGCCTCTCCGCGCTGCCTCTGGTCAAGGGGTGACGGGTCCCTTGACGCGCGTCCAGCTCGACACCGGGCGCTGCCAGGGCCACGGCCAGTGCGCCATGGCCGCGCCCGACGTGTTCGCCTTCGACGAGCAGGGCTTCGCCGTCCTCCAGATCGAGGACGTGCCCGCCGCGCTCGAGGTAGCGGTGCGCACCGCCGTGTTGCGCTGTCCCGAGCGGGCCATCTCGCTCATGCCGGGTGATGAGCCAAAGACAACAACGTCACACAACAGCGTTTGATGCAGACGGAAGTGACGCGTCTTCCCAGCTCAGAGGCTTAGGGAGCGACGGTTTCGGGGGTCAGGAAGCCTGTCGGCTTGTAGACGCCCATGAGCATGTTCTCGTGCATTCCGTAGCCGACCTCGCCGGTGGCCATCTCGAAGCGACACAAGGTCTCGTTGAGGATGGCGTAACTCCGACGGACCTCGGGGTCGCTCAGGTCGTGGGTGAGGCCCTCGACCTTGAGGGCGCCCTGGTACACGCCGTGACCCCAGGTGCCGTCGTTCACGTAGCCCGACCCGGCCGCCAGGTACAGGGTGCGCAGCGGGGTGTTCTTCACGACGATGGGCGTGCCGTCGGGGGCCGACGTACGCACGGTCGCGTTCCGCATCTCGCGCGTGCCCGAGAGGTACTCGACGTCGACCTCGGGCCGGCCGAGGTGCTCCGGCGCCCGGTTCGAGCCCAGGTTCCAGACCCGGGCGGCCTCTTCGAGATGGCGGTGCCCGTCGCCGTCCTGGTCGATCTGGACCTTGATCATGTGGTCGTCGAACTGCATCGGGATCCAGTCGTGCCGGAATCCGTAGCCGTCGACCTGCTGACGGGCCCGGATGCCCGGGGCCTCCCGTTCGCCGACGGGGCGCACACCCCACGACCGGTCGCGGGCGCCCTTCCACAGGTCGGGAGTCACCTCGAAGGTACGTCCGGCCACGCTGATGCGGCCTTCCCACACGCCGACCTGGGCGTAGCGGCTCACGTCCTGGATGATGCGGCCGTACTGGCGGACGAAGGTCTTGGGTTCCTCCAGGGCGGGGACGCTCCCGGTGAACGTGAGATCGGCCTCGAGGCCCCACTCGTTGGGCGCGCACCGCACCCGCAGACGTTCGAGACCCGTGATCACCTCGACCGACAGCGGCCCCACCGAGGTGTCGAGCCGGTCGGAGCCCAGCTCGCGCGACGACCGCACCGTGAACTGCTCGTGGCCCAACGACACCGTGATGAAGGCGTCGGTCACCCCCAGGTTCGGGTACTGGCCCAGGCCGGTGATGACGAAGATCTCGTCGCTCGACGAGTGCATGTTGAAGTAGTAGCGGTCGTAGAAGTTGCGGTCTGACGTGCCCACATGGTCGAACGTCTCCGACGTCTGGTGGGCGAGGAACTCGTCGAACGGGCTGAGCGGCATGGCGGGACCTTTCGCGGAGACGCAGCGGCGGCGCACCCTACCCCGGGCCTCCCCATCCTCCAACTGTCAGCGTGAGGGTCCGGATACGGCCCGCCACGCTGACAGTTGGGCCGTTTGGTGCTAGGGCGCCAGGAGTCGGTTGAGTGCCGGGGCGACCTGACGGGCGCTGCGGACGGGGGCCAGGCGACCGCCGCCGATGCGGGCCAGCTCGGCGCCGAGCCAGGCGTCGTGCTCACCGTCGATCTGGAGCATCACGTGCAGGCGGGGCAGCCGAGCGGCAGCGTCACGGGGATCAGGGCCGGCGTTGTGCACACAGTCCGACAAGAGCACGGCAACCCGTTCACGACACCGTGATCGGGCCAGCTCGCGGGCTGCCACCGCCAGGCCCACGTTCACGTTCGTGAGCCCCTTGGTGGGCAGGTGCAGCAGGTCGTCGAGCACCTGCGACGCCCGGACCCGCAGCCCGGGAACCGTGAGCATCGCGCAGTCCTTCCAAAAGGCGACCACGGTGAGCTCCTCGTCGACCAACTCGCCCGCCAAGGCGCCCACGGTGGCCGCGGCCACCCGGGCCTTCTCGCCCTTCATCGAGCCCGACACGTCGACGATCAAGGCCACGGCCCGACGGGGCCGTACCCGGGTGCGCACGATGATGTCGGAGTCCTCGGGCACCGGGCGCTCGGTGAGAACCTCCAGCGTGGCGTCGATGTCGATCTCGTCGGCATCGCCCTGGTACGGGAGGCTTCGGGGGCGCCCAGGGCCCCGCTCGGCGTCGCGCGCCGCGGCCGAGCGACGCACCGCAAGCCGCGACGCGATCTGCTGGACGGCCTTGCGCACCTCGGGGTCGGGCGGGGTGTCCTCGAGCACCTCGTCCAGCCGGCGGCTCTCGCCGATCTCGGCGGTCGTCATGGTCTTGGACGTGGTGGGCGGCGGTGCGCCACCGGCGGGCCCACCCGGCTCCTCGCCCTCGGGCGGCACGACGACCTGGGCCAGGCTCCCGCCCTTGGCGTACAAGGCGGGAGCGGTGTCGAGCTGCTTGGGCTTGCGCTTGAGCGGGCCCCGGCCGTCGATCCGGGCATCCTCGCTGGGGAGCTCGATCGCCGGCGTGAGATCGAGAGCTCTTCAGCCGGGCTTGGCTCGCCGGGGGCCGAGCACGAAGTGGTTCTCCCAGATCTCCGTGAGCACCCGTTCGGGCGATGATTCGCTGGTCTCGTCGAGGTGGATGCGCCCCGAGAGCGACACCATCACGGCGTCGCGCACCACGTCCTCGTACGGGGCGCCGTCGGTGCCCTCAAGAGCCAGGAGCTGCTCGGCGACGAGCACCAGGTCGATCGCGCCGCGTACCGACGAGCCCTGGCGGATCTCGGGATGGAACCTCGTCGCCCGGGTGAGGGCCACGGCGTCGGCGGCCAAGCGGTCGTGGTCGACGGCCGTGCGGAGCGCAACGATGTCGATCTCCTCGTCGGCGCTCTGGTAGCCGACCGGGATGCGGCACAGCCGATCGTGGACCGACGAGGAGATCCGCGACGTGCCCACGTTGTCGAACGGGTTCATCGAGGCCACGACCCGGAACCCGTCGGCCGCCTTCACGTGACCGACGCGCGGGACGGTGATCTCGCGCTCGGCGATGGCAGTGAGCAGGGCGTTGAGCGTGTCCTCGGGGGCCCGGTTGATCTCCTCCACGTAGAGGAAGCCGCCCCGGCGCATCGCCTCGACGAGGGGACCGGGGACGAACGTGTCGGCCGAGAAGTCGTCGCGCAGCACCCGGGCCGGGTTGTGGTGGCCCACCAGCTTGGCCGTGGTGAGCTCGGCGTTGCCCTCGACGAACACCAGCGGGACCCCGAACTCGCGGGTGACCTCTCTGAGCAGCGTGCTCTTGCTCGTCCCCGGCGGGCCTTCCAGCAGCAGGTCACGTCCCGCGGCGATGGCTGCGAGCAGCACCTTGAGCTCGTGGTCGCGCCCCACGACCCGGGCCGCGACCCTCCGGCGGATCTCGGCCAGATCGTGGCGGAACCGGTTCGACCCGGCGCCGTTGGCGGCCACCCCGGAGGGGTCGAGCGCCGTACCGGTGCCGTCGGGGGAGGAGGTCATGGGCCCGTTGCTAGCCGATCGGCGCGGTCGGAGTCGATCCGTGGTCGTCGCCCGACCGGATTTCCGACCGGGTCACCGGTGGTCGTGCGAATACGGTGGACGGTGATGCCGCCGCTCGACGTGTCGAAACGGGGCCGGTCCCCGCCAGCTCCACCTCGACGAGCCCAGCGTCTCGGCCCCGCCTCCACGACGCCTGGATCGTCGCCGCCGTCACGTTCGTGACGCTCCTGGGAGCGGCCGGCTTCCGAGCCACGCCGGGCGTCCTGATCGAGCCCCTCGAAGACGACTTCGGCTGGAGCCGCGGGTGGATCTCGGCGGCCATCTCGGTGAACCTCGTCCTCTTCGGCCTCGTCGGGCCGTTCGCAGCCGCCCTCATGAACCGGTTCGGTCTGCGGCCGGTCGTGCTGAGCGCGCTGGTCGTCATCTCGGCCGGTGCCGCGCTCACGACGACCATGACCTCGGTCTGGCAGCTCATCGTGCTCTGGGGTGTCGTCGTGGGGACGGGCTCGGGCTGTCTGGCCACGGTGCTCGCGGCCACGGTCGCCACCCGCTGGTTCGTGGCCCGTCGGGGCCTCGTCATCGGCGTGTTGACGGCGGCGACGGCCACCGGGCAGATCGTGTTCCTCCCGCTGCCGGCCATCTCGCCGATACGGTGGGATGGCGGTGGGTGTCGGTCCCACCCACGGTCGCGTTGTGCAACGAGTGCTTCGGCCCCGATCGCGGTTCTGTGGTGTTCGGATGGGTCTTCGCCAGCCATCAGATCGGGGCTGCCGCCATCGCCTGGTTTGCCGGTGTGAGCCACGGCTGGACCGGCAGCTACCGGCTGAGCTTCCTCCTGGCTGGCACCTTGTGCCTCGTCGCTGCCGTCGCGACCCAAGGGATTCGCGGCGCGATCGCTTCCAGCCGTCTGCGGACGACAGGCCTGGTGCGGGGCCGGGTGGGCCGAGCTCGGGCTCCGGCTGCGGCTCCGGCGTTGAGCCCGACGAGATGAACGTGGCGCTCAGCCCAGGAGTCGCGGCGGGTCGAGCGTGATGGCCTGCACGCCGAGACGGTTCTCGACGAGCGCGGTGTACTCGGCCGAGCCGTCGGCCAGGATCGCCGTGGCGCCCAGGGCCCGAGCCGCCGCGCCGGTCGTCCCCGAGCCGCACATGGGGTCGACGACGAGCTCGCCGGGCGCCAGCACCATCTTCAGCAGCGGCTCGATCGCGTTGACGGGCTTTTGCGCCGGGTGGCCCGTCTGCTCGGCCCGGCCGATGAAGCCCACGAGCAAGGCGGCCTCGATGACGCTGGGCGGACCGGGCATGTAGCGGAGCTTGCCCTGGGCCTTGAGCGCCAGTTGGGCCTCGTTGAGGAAGTGCTCGGGGTACAGGCGCGCCCCGGGGCGGCCCAGATGCAGGCAGGTCATCTGGGCCGAGCGCCAACCCCTGATCACCGACGGGTTGTTCTTGTAGTACCAGGTGAGCCAGGCGACGAGCTCCAGCGGAGCCGGGAACCGGGTCATGAAACGGGCCATGATCTCGGGGAAGCCCCACAGGTACACGTGATCGGCGATGGCGCCTGCCGCGGCGAGGAGGTCGAGCACGAAGCGGTCGTACTCCTCGTCGTCAGTGACACCGCCGACTCCCTTGTTGTACCAAGGGTCGAGCATCACGCAGCGCACGTCGAGACCCGACTCGGCGACCACCGCCAGGGTCTCGAACACATCGGCCGGCGCCAGGAGCACAACTCCGTCGGTGTCGGGGCTCTGAGCGACGGCGGCGGCGAGAGGATGCACCGGCCGAGCATGCCACCTGGTGCCGTCGGTGACGGCAGTGGGCCGGCGGGTGTCTCGTCAGCCGCGGGCGTCGATGCCGAGCAGACGCTCGCGGCGCACGGCGTGGCTGCCCCTGACCAGGCCGAAGCCGGCCACCGCCCAGGCTGCGGCGCCGACCATCCACACCGACGCCGTCGACGAGAACATCGAACCGCTGGCCGCCCCGTAGGCGACGACGATCACGGGCAGGGTCACGAGCGACGACGCCTGCTGCGCCGCCGCGGCCGACTTCACGACACCCGAAACCCGCAGGATCATCGACAGCGCCACGGCGATGCAGGGCGGCATGACCCAGAAGATGAGCAGCCACCAGCGCCCCGTGGGGAAGAACCAGCGCCCGAGCTCACCGCCGACGGTGAGGTTCACGACGAGTGAGTAGGCCGCGAAGCCCGTCAGCAGCACGATGTAGCCGGGCAGGAGGCTGGCGACGAGCTTGCCCAGGTAGATCTCGCGCTCGGTCGCGGGGGAGTGGGCGAGGAACTCGCCGGTGCCCCGCTCGCGTTCCCCCACGATCGTGTTGGCGCCCACCGCGGCGGCCACCGTGAGCGGGACGATCACCGCCACCGGCCCGAACAGGTAGACGGCGAACGCGTATCCGGCCCGGGCCGACGCCGACGAGCCTTCGAGGCTGTCGGTGATGTCCTTGGGGAGCGCTCCCAGCGCCCGGGTGACCTGCTCGATCGCGCCGCTCTCGTCGGCGCTCGTCACGATCCACAGCAGGAATCCCGGGATCACGACGAAGAACATCGCGGCCATGATCCCGATGGGGATCCAGAAGTCGCGGCTGCGCACCACCTGGCGCAGGTCGGCCCGGGCCACGGCCATCGCCCTGGTCATCACGGCGCGGCCACCAGGGGCCCGTCGTGCGGGTGTGGCTGGTCGTTGCCGTCGCGTTGGAGCGCGAAGTACAGCTCCTCGAGCGTCGGCTGCAGCGGCTGCACCCGGGTCAGGCGCACCCCGTCGTCGACGAGGCGTCGAACCAGCTCGGGGATGCGGGCCGGATCATCGAGATCGGCCGTCGCGACCCCGTTGCGGTGGTAGGCGAGCACCCCGTCCATGGCGGCGACGGCATCGAGACGTGCCGGCTGCTCGGCCTCGAGCACGAGCCGGCAGTCGGGCCAGAGACGGCGCGCCAGCTCGTGGGGCGGCCCGGCGGCCACGGCCGTCCCCCGGCTCACGAGCACGACCTGGTCGGCGAGGCCCTCGGCCTCGTGCAGCAGGTGGGTGCACACCACGACGGTCTTGCCCCGGACGGCCATCTCGCGAATGAGCCCGAGCACGGCCCGGGCCGACTCGGGGTCGAGCCCCGCCGTCGGCTCGTCGAGCAGCAGCAGGTCGGGATCGTGGAGTACGGCGCGGGCCAGGGCCAGCCTCGTGCGCATGCCCGTCGAGTAGCCGTCGACCTTCTGGGCGAGCGCGTGGCCGATGCCGAAGCGGTCGGCGGCCTCGTCGATGAGGAAGTCGGCCGCGGCCCTGCGTCCGAGGCCGTAGATCTCGGCGGCGTAGCGGAGGTTGTCGCGGCCCGACATGCGCAGGTACAGGCTGGGCTTGGGGGGCACCACGCCGCACCGCTGGCGGACGGCCGTCCCGTCGGCGATCGGATCGAGCCCGAAGACCTCGACCCGACCGGTGTCGGCGGCGATCGAGCCGGTCATGAGGCGGACCGTCGTCGACTTCCCGGCGCCGTTGGGCCCGAGCAACACCGTGACCGTCCCCGCCGGAACGTCCATGGTCATGTCGTGGACGGCTACGACGTCACCGAAGCGGCGACCCACCTGGGTGAGACGCACCGCGGTCGTCCCCGGGGCGTGGGGCGTGGCGAGGGTGACAGCGGCCGCGGTGTCTCGTTGGATCGACTCGAGTGAGGTCACGACGCAGGGTGCCGATCCTTCGTCACGGAACGTGGTCGAGACCTTGTCGGCTTGACCGCGGAGTTCCTGAAGCCACCCGGCTAATCTGATCCCGCAGTCACAGCACGGCGGCGTGGCCGAGTGGTTCAGGCAAGGGTCTGCAAAACCCTCTACAGCGGTTCAATTCCGCTCGCCGCCTCTGGTGTTTCAGCAGTTCAGACGGGGTGTCGGGCAAACCGGCACCCCGTCTCGCGAGCCCGCTGGTCACGGATTGGTCACGGGTGGCCGTGGCCGGTCACGTACCACCGATCGGGAGGGCTGCGATGCGGGGATCGGTGCGGCGGGATGGCCCGGGGTGGTCGTTCGTCGTTGACAACGGCATCGACCCGGCGACGGGCAAGCGGCGACAAGTGCGACGGCGGGGTTTCCGAACGCGCAAGGAAGCCGACGCGGCGTTGGCGTCGCTCCTCAAGGCCGCCCAGCGAGGCGACTGGATGCAACCGTCCGTACATTTGTAGGTGGCGGTACTCAACGGACTGTGCTGAACGCTGGCGGACAGAACCAGATCCAGAAAAACGATTTCGCTGAGCCCATTCCCCGCCGAAGGAACGCATTCAGCACTTCTGAGGAGCAGAATCTGTTGCAGGGGTCGAGCAGACACGCACGGGCACTGGGCGACACGCGAGGGCACGCCCGATCCGTGTGGAGCGAGCATCGCGACGCCGAGCGGGCAGGGGACAAGGGTCCGCTCGACCCCGGCTTGTCGACCCGCCTCGTGGTCACGGCGCGACTGCGCTCATTGGAGCGTGGTCAGGAGTTCCTGTGCGAGGGCGATCATCGAGGCGGCGATGGTTGCCGGGTTCACGTTGCCGCCCGCGGCTCGAACGGCCATCAGGACGCCGTCGGCTGTGGAGGCCCCGAAGAGTGCGGGAACTTGGTGATCGAGCACTTCACTGCAGCGCACCCACGCCGGGGTTCTCTGGAGATTCCTACACTTGGAGCATGCCGGTCACGATCGAACTCTCGGACGATGCTCTTGCCCGCCTCGAAAGCGAAGCTGGGCGGCGCGGGATCACGCTGGACGAGCTCATCGCCGAGCTCGCGGCCGCGCTCCCGGCGCCAGCAGGCCAGGCACGCCGACACCGATTGGGCTTCGTCGGGATCGGCGCATCGGGACGCACCGAACCGTTGGACATCGATCGCGAACGAGCCGAGCTTGCCGCCAAGAAGCTTGCCGAAGGTGCCTGAACCGCGTGCTGCTGGTCGACACGAACGTGTTGCTCGCCGGGGCCGACATCTCGACGCCGGAGCATGACCGATGCGCAGCGTTGCTCGATGAACGGACCGACCTCGCGTTGAGTGCACCTGTAGCGATCGAGACCGCCTGGATGATCGAGTCTCGCCTCGGACCCCGCGCCGAAGCCGCCTTCGTCTCCTCGATCGCCGACGGCGAGCTGGTGGTCGTCGACCTCACCAGCGGGGATTGGGCCCGCTGTGCGGAGCTGCTCAGGATCTATCACGACATGCGGCTCGGTCTGGTTGACGCCTCGGTCGTGGCCGTCGCCGAACGCCTCGGTCTCACGACCATCGCCACGCTCAACCGACGGGACTTCGCCGTCGTACGCCCCTCTCACGTCGACGCGTTCGACCTCGTTCCCTGAGACCTCGTCCGCTCCACACGGCTCGCCCGGACGATCGGCTGGTGGTCACGGATTGGTCACGAAACTCCTCCACACGCGCCGGCATCGGACACCACGCGACAACACCGGACGGAATGTTTCCGCAGCTCAGAAGGTACAAGCTGGCACGGAACAACACGGGCCGGACGGCGAAACCAGATCTGCAAAACCCTCTACAGCGGTTCAATTCCGCTCGCCGCCTCAGGTAGCAGCGCAGGTCACACGGGGTGTCGGGCAACCGGCACCCCG
>VFJJ01000026.1 GCA_009886115.1 Actinomycetota bacterium | reverse complement strand
GTTCGTCGTCGGAGGCATGGCGAGATCATCGGCACCGCAGGACGAGCGGTTGACGGCGATCGCCGTCGCGGTCGAAGCGCGAGGGCCGTCGGTACGAGATGTCAGAAGGGCAGGGTGGCGAGGGCCAGGCAGGCAGAGAAGAAGAGCATGGCCACGACGAGCTGCTTGAAGCGGTCGGTGTTCACCCGGCGGAACGCCAGCTCTCCCACGGTGAAACCCACAACGAGCCCGGGGAGACCGGCGCCGGCCTCGGCGAAGCGGTCCTCGGTGAGCCGGTCGGCCAGGGCAAAGAGCACCAACGACAGGGCTCCCATGGTCACGAAGACCGTCGAGAGCGTGGCCCGGAACCGGTCGGGTTCGAGGTCGCGGCCGTGCAGCGTGATCACCAGCGGGGGCCCGGACATCCCGGTGGCCGTGTTACCGATCCCGCTCACGAGGCCGGCTCCGAGGTCGGCCAGCAGACCGGAGGTTCGCAGCGCGGCGCCCCGGGCCATGGGAATCGCGAACCCGGCAACCGTCAGCGCGATCACGGCCTGGAGCACCCGCTCGTCGACCCGGTCGAGAATGACGGCGCCGATGGGGAGCCCGACCAGCGACCCGGCGACGAAGCGGCGGGCCGTGGTCCAATCGACGTGACGGCCGGTTCGCGCCAGGCGAGCCAGGTTCACGAGGGTGCCGAGGAGCGTCGTGACCACGACGGCCTCCTTGGGGCCCAGCACAACGGCGAGCGGTGGCACGATCAAGAGCGCGAAGCCGAAACCGGTGAGGGCCTGGGTGCTCGACGCGACCGCCGCGAGCAACGCGATCACCAGGCCCTGGGTGAGCGTCATGCGGCTGTTCGACGGCGTTGCAGCGAAGACGCCTCGTTCACACGGGACGGCGATCGGGCGTGATCGACGCTGGGAGCAACGTCTCACCGGTGAGGAAGCGGTCGACGCTGGCCGCGCACGACCGGCCCTCGGCGATCGCCCAGACGATCAACGACTGGCCCCGGCCCATGTCGCCACACGCGTAGACCGAAGGAACCGACGTGGCGAAGTCGCTGTCGCGAGCGACGTTGCCCCGGGGATCGAGCGCGACACCGAGCTCGGTGAGCATCCCGTCTCGTTGCGGGCCGAGGAAGCCCATCGCCAGCAGCACGAGGTCGGCCGGGATCTCGGTGTCGGTTCCCTCGACCTTCTCGAAGCTCATCCGGCCGTCGACCACGCTCTGCTCGACCGTGTGGTAGCGCAGGGCCCGAACGTGCCCGCCACCGTCGCCGTCGTCGCCCAGGAAGCATTCGGTGTTGACCGAGTAGGTCCGCGTCCCGCCCTCCTCGTGTGCCGAGGCGGTGCGAAACAGCATCGGCCACTGCGGCCAGGGATTGGCCTCGGCCCGCGCGAGCGGAGGCTGAGGCAGGATCTCGAACGACGTGACCGTGGTGGCTCCTTGGCGGTGTGCGGTACCGATGCAGTCGGCCCCGGTGTCTCCCCCGCCGATCACCACCACGTGCTTGCCGGCAGCGGAGATGGCGGGCTCCGGGTAATCGCCCTCTTGCACACGGTTCGACAGCGGCAGGTACTCCATGGCCTGGTGCACGCCGGTGAGCTCGCGCCCGGGAACGGGGAGGTCGCGCCAGGCCGTCGCTCCCCCGGCGAGCACCAACGCGTCGAACTCCCGCTGGAGCTCGTCGATCTGCACGTTCGCGCCGACCTCGGCATTCACATGGAAGACCGTGCCCTCGGCCCGCATCTGCTCGATCCGCCGATCGAGATGGCGCTTCTCCATCTTGAACTCGGGAATCCCGTAGCGCAGCAACCCGCCCAGGCGATCGGCCCGCTCGAACACGTGCACGGTGTGACCGGCTCGGGTGAGCTGTTGCGCAGCCGCCAGGCCCGCCGGTCCCGAGCCGATCACCGCGGCGCGCTTACCGGTGAGCACCGACGGCTTCACCGGCACGACCCAGCCGTGCTCCCAGGCGTGATCGATGATCTCGACCTCGATCTGCTTGATGGCGACGGGATCCTGGTTGATGCCCAGCACGCACGAGCCTTCACACGGTGCCGGGCACAGGCGGCCGGTGAACTCGGGGAAATTGTTCGTGGCGTGGAGTCGCTCGATGGCCTCGAACCAACGGTCGCGGTACACGAGATCGTTCCAGTCGGGGATGATGTTCCCGAGCGGGCAGGCGTTGTTGCAGAAGGGGACGCCGCAGTCCATGCAGCGCCCGGCCTGGTGGTTCAGCTTCTCACGGTCGAACGGCTCGTAGACCTCGCGCCAGTCGCGGAGCCGAACCGGCACGGGCCGGCGTGTCGGCGTCTCGCGCCCCCATGTGAGGAACCCGTTGATCTCACCCATCGGTGTGTGGTCCTCGCCTATCCGTGGGCAGCGGCCATGACCGCCACCTCGATCGATTCGCCCCGCTCCTCGGCGACACGCATCGCCTCGAGCACCCGCTTGTAATCAGTGGGCATCACCTTGACGAATTCGGACACGGTCGACGTCCAGCGCTCGAGGAGACGCTGCCCGAGCGCCGAGCCGGTCAGCTCGACGTGACGGCCGATCACCGCCTCAAGGAACTCGGACGAGGCGTCGTCGATCGGCTCGATCTCGACCATGTCGTTGTTGAGCTTCTCGGGCAGATGGCCATGGGGATCGTGCACGTAGGCGATCCCGCCCGACATGCCGGCTCCGAAGTTCCGACCCGTCGGCCCGAGCACGACCACCCGGCCACCGGTCATGTACTCGCACCCGTGGTCGCCCACGCCCTCGACGACGGCCGTCGCTCCGGAGTTGCGGACCCCGAACCGCTCGCCCGCCAGACCCCGGAAGAAGGCCTCACCCGACGTGGCGCCATAGAGCGCGACGTTGCCGGTGATCACGTTGTCCTCGGCCACGAGTGGCGAGTCGGCCGGTGGGTACACCACGACCCGGCCCCCCGAGAGACCCTTGCCGCAGTAGTCGTTGGTGTCGCCGGCGAGCTCGAGCGTGATCCCCCGGGGCATGAACGCCCCGAACGACTGCCCGGCCGAGCCCGTGAACGTGATGTGGATCGTGTCGTCGGCGAGACCTTCACCACCGAAGCGTTTGGTCACCTCGTGGCCCAGCATCGTGCCCACGGTGCGGTTGACGTTGCGGATCGGCAGCTCGAGGGTGACCCGTCGACCATCCATGAGCGCGCCCTCGCAGAGCTGGATGAGCGTGTTGTCGAGCGCCCGGTCGATGCCGTGGTCTTGAGCCCGTGAGCGGTACAGGGTCGTGCCCTCGAAGGGCTCGGGCATGGCGAGGATGGGCGTGAGGTCGAGCCCGCTCGCCTTCCAGTGCGTGATCGCCGACTTGGTGTCGAGCATCTCGGCGTGACCGACAGCCTCTTCGATCGTCCGGAAACCCAGCAACGCCAAGTATTCGCGGACTTCTTCGGCGATGAACTCCATGAAGTTCACCACGAACTCGGGGCGTCCAGTGAAGCGCTTGCGCAGCTCGGGGTTCTGGGTGGCGACGCCCACCGGGCAGGTGTCGAGATGACAGACCCGCATCATGATGCAGCCGCTCACGACGAGGGGCGCGGTGGCGAAGCCGAACTCCTCGGCCCCGAGCAGCGCGGCGATCACGACGTCGCGCCCCGTCTTGAGCTGCCCGTCGGTCTGGACCACGATGCGGTCACGCAGGTTGTTGAGCAGCAGGGTCTGCTGGGTCTCGGCCAGCCCCAGCTCCCACGGCGCTCCCGCATGCTTGAGCGACGTGAGCGGCGAGGCGCCCGTCCCGCCGTCGTGGCCCGAGATCAGCACGACGTCGGCATGGGCCTTGGAGACCCCGGCGGCCACGGTGCCCACACCCACCTCGGCCACGAGCTTCACGTGCACCCGCGCCGACGGGTTGGCGTTCTTCAGGTCGTGGATGAGCTGGGCCAGGTCTTCGATGGAGTAGATGTCGTGGTGCGGCGGCGGGCTGATGAGACCCACGCCTGGCGTGGAGTGACGGGTCTTGGCGATCCACGGGTACACCTTGTGGCCCGGGAGCTGACCGCCCTCACCGGGCTTGGCCCCTTGGGCCATCTTGATCTGGAGATCGTCGGCGTTGGTGAGGTACTCGGCCGTCACTCCGAAGCGGCCGCTCGCAACCTGCTTGACGGCCGACCGTCGCAGATCGCCGTTGTCGTCGCGGGTGAAGCGATCGGCGTCCTCGCCACCCTCACCGGTGTTCGACTTGCCGCCGATGCGGTTCATGGCGATGGCCAGCGTCTCGTGGGCTTCCTTCGAGATCGAGCCGTAGCTCATGGCACCGGTCGAGAACCGCTTGACGATCGCCGAGACCGGCTCGACCTCCTCGATGGGGACGGCCGGCCGCACCCCCTCGCGCAGCTCGAACAGGCCCCGCAGGGTCGCCAGCCGCTTCGACTGGTCGTCGACGAGCCGGGTGTACTCCTTGAAGATCGAGTACTGCTTGGTCCGGGTGGCGTGCTGGAGCTTGTAGACGGTGTCGGGGTTGAAGAGGTGGTACTCGCCCTCGCGCCGCCACTGGTACTCGCCGCCGTAGTCGAGATCGCGGTGAGCCCGTTCGCTCGCCCGGTCGGGGAACGCCGCCGCGTGGCGGCGGGCCACCTCCCGGGCCAGCTCGTCGAGGCCGATCCCACCGAGACGTGACACGGTTCCGGTGAAGTACTCGTCGACCAGATCGCTGCCGAGCCCGATGGCCTCGAACACCTGGGCCCCGCAATACGAGGCCACGGTCGAGATGCCCATCTTCGACATGACCTTGAGCACGCCCTTGCCCGCGGCCTTGATGTAGTTGCGGAGGGCCTTGTCGGGCAGCACGTCGCGGATGATCCCCGTGCCGATCATGTCCTCGATCGACTCGAACGCCAGGTACGGGCAGATGGCGCCGGCGCCGTAGCCGACCAGCAGCGCCATGTGGTGCACCTCGCGGGCGTCGCCGGCCTCGACGACCAGACCCACCTTCGTACGGGTCTTCTCGCGGATCAGGTGATGATGGACGGCCGCCGTGAGCAGCAACGACGGGATGGGTGCGTGGTGCTCGTCGGAATGACGGTCGGACAGGACCAGGATCTTGGCGCCCCGCATGATCGCGGCGCTGGCCTCGGTCCGCACCCGGTCGAGGGCTTCGCGCAGACCGTCGCCGCCGTGCGCGACCTCGAAGAGCCCCGAGATCGTCGCCGCCTCGAATCCCGGCATGTCGCCGTCGTCGTTGACGTGGACGATCTTCGCCAGGTCGTCGTTGTCGATGATCGGGAAGGGAAGCACCAGCTGCCGACACGATGCCGGGGTGGCCTCGAACACGTTGCCCTCGGGGCCGATCGTGGTGCCGAGCGAGGTGACGAGCTCTTCGCGAATGGCGTCGAGCGGAGGATTCGTGACCTGGGCGAAGAGCTGCGAGAAATAGTCGAACAGCAGGCGCGGACGGTCGGAGAGCACGGCGATGGGCGTGTCGGTTCCCATCGACCCGATGGCCTCGGTCCCCGTGCGGGCCATGGGGGCCAAGAGGATCCGCAGTTCCTCGTGCGTGTAGCCGAAGATCTGCTGTCGATGGTTGACGCTCGAATGGGTCGAGATGAAATGCGGTCGCGCCGGGAGCTCGTCGAGGTGCACGAGCCCGCCGTAGAGCCACGAGTCGTACGGATGCCCGGCTGCGAGCTCGGCCTTGATCTCGTCGTCGTCGACGATGCGCCCCAGCTCGGTGTCGACGAGGAACATCCGACCCGGCTGCAGCCGGCCCTTCTTGATGACCTTCGCCGTGGGGATGTCGAGCACCCCCGACTCGGATGCCATCACGACCAGACCGTCGTCGGTGACCCAGTAGCGGCTCGGGCGCAGACCGTTGCGATCGAGGACCGCACCGATGACCGTGCCGTCGGTGAACGCGATCGACGCCGGGCCGTCCCATGGCTCCATCATCGAGGAGTGGAATTGGTAGAACGCCCGCCGGTCGGGATCGATCGACTCGTGGTTCTCCCAGGCCTCGGGGATCATCATGAGCACGGCATGGGGCAGCGACCGTCCGGCCATGTGCAGCAGCTCGAGCACCTCGTCGAAGCTCGCCGTGTCGGACGCGTCGGGCGTGCAGATCGGGAAGATCCGCTCGAGATCGCCCGGCAACACGTCGGACTCGAGCAGCGACTCGCGGGCGCGCATCCAGTTCCTGTTGCCCTGCAGCGTGTTGATCTCGCCGTTGTGCGCGACGTATCGGTACGGATGTGCCAGCGGCCACGACGGGAACGTGTTCGTGGAGAAGCGCTGGTGCACCAGGGCCAGGGCCGATACGAACCGCTCGTCGGCCAGGTCGGGGTAGAACGCACGCAGCTGGTGGGCGTGGAGCATGCCCTTGTAGACGAGGGTGCGCGTCGACAGGCTCGAGAAGTACGCGTCGGCCACCTCGTGGCCGGCACGCTTGCGGGCCATGTAGACGCGACGTTCGAGGGTGAGGCCGTGCACGTGACGCCCGGCGGGCGGGGCCACGAAGACCTGCCGGAACGAGGGCTGCACGACCGACGCCGAGTACCCGACCATGTGGTCGTCGACGGGAACGTCACGCCATCCGAGGACCCGCAGCCCTTCGGAGGCGAAGACGTGCTCGACCAACGCCTCCGTGGCCTCGGCCTGCACGGGGTCGCGGGGCAAGAAGCACATCCCGGCCGCGTACTCGCCGAGGGGTGGGAGCTCGAAACCCAGTCCCTCCTCCACGACGACCGAGCGGAGGAACGCATCGGGCATCTGCACGAGGATGCCGGCGCCGTCTCCGGTGTTGACCTCTGCCCCGGCGGCGCCCCGGTGCTCGAGGTTGCACAACGCTTGAAGGCCCTGCTCGACGATTCCGTGGGTGCGGCGCCCGTGCATGTCGACGACGAAGGACACGCCGCACGAGTCGTGCTCGAATCGCGGGTCATAGAGGCCCTGAGCCTCGGGCGAGTCGCTGCGCATGTTCGTCATCCCGGTGTCGCGTGCGGACGGTACGTGCCTCGGAGGGGACTGCTCGGCGACTGCTGCTCTGGATCGACAGCGGCTGCCGTGCCTGCAGCTGGTGGGTGGACGGCACTGTCCGGGGTGGCGGGACGACGGTGGCCCGGCCTGAGGGTCAGCTCACGATAGCGGCGAGTGTCAGCGGTGGTCCGAATCTTTTCCGGGGCTCGCCCGAGGGTGGCCGACCCGGGTGGTCGAGCCTGTCGGCCGAGCAGCACCCGAGGTTGTCCAGCGCGGTCTCCCGTGCCCGCGACGGCAGGGGGACGACTCCCGCCTGCGGCCGGGTGCTCCGGTGGTGGCTGGAGGCCGTGCGACGGTCAGCTCGGGCGCCAGGGACCGTGGTCACCTTCGAGCCCACCGTCGTGCTCACCGTCATCGATGTCCTCGACGAGCTGGCCCTCGAGGAGATCGTCGTCGTCGGGGCCGACCGGCTCCGGGCTCTCGGGACCGGGTCGGACCGGCTCCGACAGAGGCGCCAGAGGCGCGGTGTCGGAGAACGCGGGCGCGCCGGGGTGCGGGCTCCGGGGGGGAGCTGACCCGCCGGCGAGCTGGGCGTCGTCGAGGATCGCCCGCTGGCGACGCTGATACAGGAGGAGGCCGGCGGCACCGAGGCCCGCCAACGCGGCCACCGAACCCAGGATCACCGCGACCCCGCCGCTGCCGCCGTCCTCGCCGACTCCGGCGTCGGGGGACGTCGTCGTCGAGACCGCGGACGTCGTCGTGGAAGGCAGCGTGGTGGTCGTGGCGGCCAGCGCGGTCGTGGTGGCGATGGCGGGGAAGGTCGGCGGGGCCGTCGTGGGTCGGCTCGGCTGGGTCGGCGCGGCCGTGGGACGGGTCGTCGCCGCCGGACTGGTCGTGGCCGGAGCCGGGCTCGTCGTCACGATGACGGTGGTCGAGGTCGCCGATGTGGTCGGGGTGGTCGCCGCTGTCGTGGTGGTCGCGCCCGTCGTCGTCGTGGCCAGCGTGGTCGTGGTCGTGTCCAGGGCCGTCGTGGTCGTTGAACCTCCCGCGGTCGTGGTGGTCGTCGACGACGGGTCGGGCGTCGTGGTGGGCGTCGTCGACGCTTGCGCGGCCGCGACCACCGCGGCGGTGGCCGAGACGGCCGCGCCTGCACAGAGCAGGGCCCACGCCGTGAGCATCAGCGCCATCGCGGCGAGCGGGGGCCCGATCGGCACCCGGACAGTGCGGCGAACGCTCATCGGCCCGCTCGCAGGGTCAGGTCGTCGAATGGATCGAGCCGGTCGATCCGACCCCGCCGCCACCAGAGCCCGGTGCCCACCGCACCCAGCCCCACCAGCGCGGCGGCTCCCGCGCCGAGCGCCAGCCCGACGTCGGTGCCACCGTCGTCGCCACCCGAGCCGGCACCGCCACCGTCGGAGCTCGCCCCGTTGCCGTCGAGCGTGCCGACGGCCTCAACCTCCACGAACGGCTCCGCCGTGGTGGTCGACGCCCCGGTCGTGGTGGTCGTGGTCGTCGACGTGGTCGTCGAGGTCGACGTCGAGGTGGACGGCAGGGTCGTGGTGGTCGGCGCGCTGAAGGCGGTGGCCTTGGGGGGACGGGTCGTGGTGGTGGGGATCGTGGTGGTGGTGGGCCGTCGCGTGGTCGTGGTCGTGGGAGCTGTGGTCGTGGTGGTGGGAGCCGTGGTCGTGGGGGCCGTGGTCGTGGTCGTGGGAGCCGTGGTCGTGGTGGTCGGGGCGGTCGTGGTGGTGGTCGGTGCGGCCTGGACGGTGACGCGACCGCCCGCGAGCGGTACGAACTGTTGGCAAATGTTGCAGGAGAACGAGTACGTGCCGATCGCGGTGGGGGTCCAGACGTACGCAGCCGTGATCTCCCCCGGGCTGTTGGGCCCGTCGGGATCGGTCGACCTCACTTCGTAGAAGGCCTGCTTCTGACCCGACCCGGGCACGTGCGGGTTCCACCGCACCGAATCGCCGAGCGTCACCGTGAACGTCGCCGGGTTGAAGGCCGTCGCCACGCAACCGGTGGATGGCGGGCAGTTGACGGTGACCCCGGCGTCGACCGTGGCCGCACCGGCCGGCTGGGCGCCGAGCACGCCGACGAGCACGCTCACGCAGGCGAGGAGGGCACCAACCGCAGCGCCACAGCGTCGGCCGGCCCGCGATGCTCGACCGCTCGACGCCTCAGATGACATGGGCGACAGCGTACGCGCCCGATGATGCACCGACGGCGCACCCGCGTGAGCTACAGGTAGAGCCCGGTCTGGCCTTCGCCGCGGGCCGAGGCGATGGCGTGGATGTCGCGCTCGCGCAGGATCAGGTAGTTGTCGCCTCGCAGGTCGACCTCGAAGCAATTCTCAGGCGAGAACAGCACCCGGTCGCCGTCCTCGATGTTGCGCACCGTCGGCCCCACTGCGACGACCTCCGCCCACTGGAGCCGCTTGTTCAGCTCGGCCGTGGCCGGGATGAGGATGCCGGCTCGCGACCGCCGTTCTCCGCCGTCTTGGGCTGGGCGGGCGAGGATCCGATCCGCTGTCATCCGGATGCCGTGGCGTGCGTCGGGCGAGTTGTCGACAGGGTCGCTCATCGACGCGAGAGGCTACCGGTGCCTTCGCCGCCGCCCCGATTTCGGCGGGAGCCCATCGACGGCAGGCGGGCACGCGCACGATCGCCCAGAGGGCGCGAGACCAGCATCTCTGCCGCATAGGCTCTGGAGCGCAGGACCGGACGATCCACACTGGGGGAGCGTCCCGCGAGAGACGCAGTGACGACGAAGGGTGCATCGTGAGCGAGACCGGCGAGCTTGAAGGCCGCGCCATCAACGTGATCCGGGCGTTGGCCATGGACGCCGTGCAGCAGGCCAACTCCGGCCATCCGGGCACGGCCATGGCCCTGGCGCCGCTCACGCACGTGCTCTTCACCCGGGTCATGAACTACGACGCCACCGCGCCCGACTGGCCCGACCGCGACCGGTTCATCCTCTCGGCCGGCCACGCCTCGATGTTGCTCTACGGGTTCTTGCACACCACGGGCTTCGGGCTGACCCTCGACGACATCAAGGCGTTCCGCCAATGGGGGTCGCGCACGCCCGGCCATCCCGAGCGTGGTCATGCCGCCGGGGTCGAGGTCACGACCGGTCCGCTGGGTCAGGGCTTCGCCAACGGCGTGGGCATGGCCATCGCCGAGCGGCATCTCCGTGAGACGTTCGGCGCCGACCTGTGCGATCACCGGATCTTCGTGATCTGCGGCGACGGCGACCTCTCCGAAGGCGTGAGCCACGAGGCCGCCAGCCTGGCCGGCCATCTGGGCCTCGGACGCCTCGTCGCCATCTACGACGACAACCACATCACCATCGACGGCCCGACCGAGGTAGCGCTGAGCGACGACGCCGCCCGCCGCTTCGAGGGCTACGGCTGGAACGTCGTCCAGCTCGGCGAGGTCGCTGAGGACCTCGAAGCCATCGAAGCCGGGCTGCGGCGGGCCATGGTGGTTGACGATCGTCCGAGCCTGGTGATCCTGCGCAGCCACATCGGCACGCCCAGCCCCAAGTTCACCGACACGTCCAAGGCTCACGGCGATCCGCTGGGCGCCGACGAGGTCGCCGTCGTCAAGCGGATCCTCGGGCTCCCCGAGGACGAGCACTTCTTCGTGCCCGATGCCGTGAGCGCGTACTACCGGGCGGCCGGGCGCCGGGGTCTGCCGTTGCGCGAGGCGTGGGAGGCGCGACTCGGCGCCCTCGAACGCGACGATCCCGAGCGGGCCGAGCGTTGGGCGACGACGTGGTCGGCCCGAGGCCGTCCGGGCTGGATGGCCCGATTGCCCCGTTGGCAGCCCGGAGCGTCGGTCGCCACACGTGCGGCCTCCTCCGACGTGCTCACCGCGATCCTCCCCGACGTTCCCGGTCTCGTGGGCGGCGGCGCCGACCTCACCGGCAACACCGGGACGGCCATCAAGGGCTCCCGCCCGATCACCCGAACCGATTTCACGGGTAACCAACTCCACTTCGGGGTACGAGAACACGGCATGGGCTCGATCATGAACGGGATGGCGCTGCACGGCGGCACGATCCCCTTCGGAGGCACGTTCCTCGTCTTCGCCGACTACATGCGGCCCGCCGTACGGTTGGCTGCGCTCTCGCGGGCCAAGGTGGCCTTCGTCTGGTCGCACGACTCCATCGGCCTCGGCGAGGACGGCCCCACCCACCAGCCCGTCGAACAGCTGGCCAGCCTTCGCGCCATTCCCCATCTCACGGTGATCCGTCCCGCTGACGCCAACGAGACCGCAGCGGCCTGGAAGGTGCATCTCGAAGGCGACGGCCCGACCGCGATCATCCTCAGCCGCCAGGCGTTGCCGGTCCTCGAAGGCACAGAGGCCAACGCCGACGTGGGAGTGGCCCAGGGCGCGTACGTGCTCGAAGCCGAGTCCGACCCGGCCGCCCTCGACCTCATCCTGATCGGCACGGGCTCCGAGCTGAGCCTGTGCGTCACCGCCGCGGCGCAGCTCGAGGAGGAGGGCTACTCGGTGCGGGTGGTCTCGATGCCGTCGTGCGAGCTCTTCGGCGCTCAGAGCGAGGACGTCCAGGAGGACGTGCTGCCCTCCGACGCTCTCACGATGGTGGTCGAGGCCGGCACCAGCTTCGGATGGGATCGTTGGGCCGACGACGCCGTCACCATCGACACCTTCGGAGCCTCCGCTCCGGGCGCGATCGCGCTCGAGAAGTTCGGCTTCAACGTGCCCAACGTGACCGAGCGGGCCCGCCAGCTCATGCAGGAATCCGCCTACGAAGACGACGAGTACGACGACGACGACGACGAAGAAGACGAGGACGACGAATGACCTCCAGCACCGCTTCGACCGGTAGCCCCATCGCCCGGCTCAACGATTTCGGCCAGAGCCCGTGGTACGACAACGTCAGGCGCCTCCTCATCACCAACGGCGACCTGGCGCGCTTGCTCCACGACCACGGCATCCGGGGCGTCACATCGAACCCGTCGATCTTCGACAAGGCGATCTCCTCGGGTGACGAGTACGACCCCCAGCTCCGCGAGCTCGTCGCCGAGGGCCGCAGCACCGACGAGTGCTACTGGGAGATGGTGCTCCGCGACATCTCCCAGGTTGCCGATCTGCTGGCGCCCATCCACCAACGGCTCGACGGTCGCGACGGCTTCGTCTCGATCGAGGTCGATCCCCGCTTGGCCCGTGACACGGCGGGCACCCTTCGCCAGCTCCGCGAGTTGCATACACGCCTCGACCGCCCCACGGTCATGGTCAAGGTGCCGGCCACCCCCGAAGGCCTGCCGGTCATCGAGGAGGCCATCGCCGAAGGCCGCAGCGTCAACGTCACGTTGATCTTCAGTCTCGCCCGCTACGGCGAGGTGATCGAAGCCTACCTGCGAGGGCTCGAGCGGCTCGTCGCTGCGGGAGGCGATCCGTCGAAGCTGGGGTCGGTCGCCAGCTTCTTCGTGAGCCGGGTCGACACCGAGGCCGATCGACGGCTGCCGGAAGGGCATCCGCTGCGCGGTACCGCCGCGGTCGCCAACGCCAAGCTGGCCTACCGCCTGTTCCAGCAACGCTTCTCGGGCGAGCGGTGGGAGCCGCTCGCGGCGGCCGGCGCCCGGGTACAGCGACCGCTGTGGGCCTCGACCTCGACCAAGAACCCGGCCTACTCCGACACGCTCTACGTCGACGAGCTCATCGGTCCCGACACCGTGAACACCCTGGCGCCTGCGTCGATCGAGGCACTGCACGACCACGGCGATCCCCAGCGCGACACGATCATGCGCGACGTCGACGAGGCAGCCGAGCAGATCGCCGGGCTGGCCGGAGCCGGCGTCGACTTCGACGACGTCACCCGTGTCATCGAGGAGGAAGGCGTCGCGGCGTTCTCGGCGTCGCACATCCAGGTGCTCGAGACCATCGCCAAGCGCGCCGACGAGATGCGGGCCCGCTGAGCGAGGAGGCCGGCTGTGGCCAACGCCCGTCCGCCCGCGACGATCGCCTGCATGGAATGCGGCGGCGAGTGCTTCTTGCTCTATGAGATCAAGCCCGACGACGAGTACGAGGGCGGCGACATCGTGGCCTACCGCTGCCCCGACTGCCGCGAACGGTGGGACATGGAGATCACCGAGGACGACCTGACCGACGACTGATCGCGGCCCGCGCGGCGGGTGGCATCTGCTGACGGGCGGCGGAACGAATAGCCTCGCCGCCATGGACGATCTCGCTGCGGCCCGCTGGCTGCTCGACGCCCCCCTTGCCGAGCTCGTCGCCAGGGCCGGAGAGCGGCGCGACCGCCTGTTCGGGAGCCGGATCACCTACTCCCCCAAGGTGTTCATACCGCTCACCATGCTCTGTCGCGACCGCTGCGGCTACTGCACGTTCGCCAAGCCGCCCGCCCGTCTCGACGCTGCGTACCTCACGATCGACCAGGTGCTCGACATCGCCAGGCACGGTCAGGCGATGGGCTGCCACGAAGCCCTCTTCACACTGGGCGAGGCTCCCGAGGAGCGCTACCCCGTCGCTGCAGCATGGCTGGCCGAGCACGGGTACGCCGACACCGTCGACTACCTCGTGGCTGCGGCCCGGGCCGTTCTCGACGAGACGGGGCTGCTGCCCCACGCCAACGCCGGGGCGCTCACCCGAGCCCAGTTCGAGCGCCTCCGCGCCGTGAGCCCCAGCCAGGGGATGATGATCGAGACCCTGGCCGCTCGCCTCGGCGAGCCCGGGGGTCCCCACGCGGGTGCTCCCGACAAGACGCCCGAGCGCCGTCTGGCTGCCCTGGAGGCCGCAGGTGAGGCAGCTGTCCCGTTCACCACGGGCATCCTGGTGGGCATCGGCGAGACTCGGCAGGAGCGCATCGAGGCGTTGCTGGCGATCGCGGCATCGCACCACCGGCACGGCCACGTGCAGGAAGTGATCGTCCAGAACTTCCTGCCCAAGGCGGGGACCACCATGTTCCGGGCCAAGGCGTGCCCGGCCGACGAGCTGCGTTGGACGATCGCCGTGGCCCGCCTGCTGCTCCCCGACGCGGTGCATCTCCAGGCTCCGCCGAACCTGTCCGACGATCTGGCGCCCCTCGTGGCCGCGGGCATCGACGACTGGGGTGGCGTCTCACCGGTCACGCCCGACCATGTGAATCCCGAGCGACCCTGGCCCGGCCTCGACCTCCTGGCTACGGCCACGGACGCTGCGGGCAAGGTGCTCGTGCCGCGCCTCACGATCTACCCCGAGTACGTGCGCCGGCCCGAGGCCTGGATCGACGCCGGGCTGCGCTTCGCGGTGATGGGCCGCAGCGACGCCGAGGGACTGGCCCGCGACGACACGTGGACCGCCGGCGACGAAGACCACGAGCCGCCGACGCTGGTAGCCGTCGATCGGCTCGAGCGGGCCCGGCAGGCCCGGACGTTCCCCGGGGGTCGGGTCGAGGAGGTGATCTCGGGCGTGCGGAGCGGCCAGGAGGTGGGCATCGACGAGATCGTCACCCTCCTGAGCGCCCGGGGCCCGGAGCTGAACGCCGTGTGTGAGCTGGCCGACGATCTTCGGACCCAGGCCGTCGGCGATGTCGTCACGTTCGTACGGAACCGGAACATCAACTACACCAACGTCTGCACGTTCAAGTGCAAGTTCTGCGCGTTCTCGAAAGGGCCGCTCTCGCTCAACCTGCGCGGCGCTCCGTACCTGCTCGACCACTCCGAGATCCAGCGCCGGGTGGTCGAGGCCGTCGAACGGGGGGCCACCGAGGTCTGCCTGCAAGGCGGGATCCATCCCGACTTCGACGGCGACTACTACGCGTCGGTGATCGAGGCGGTCAAGACCGTCGCCCCCGACATCCACGTCCACGGCTTCACCGCTCTCGAGGTGACCGAGGGGGCTCGCCGTCTCGGCGTTCCGCTCGGCGAGTACCTGAGCCGGCTGAAGGCCTTGGGGTTGGGGACGTTGCCGGGCACGGCCGCCGAGATCCTCGACGACGAGGTCAGGGCCATCATCTGCCCCGACAAGGTGAACACCGAGGAGTGGCTCGACGCCCACCGTCAAGCCCACCGGGTCGGCCTGCGCTCCAACGTCACCATCATGTTCGGCCACGTCGAGCATCCAATCCACATCGCCCGGCATTTCGTTCGGGCCCGTGATCTCCAGAAGGAGACCGGGGGCTTCACCGAGGTCGTGCCCTTGCCGTTCGTGCACATGGCCACGCCGATCTACCTCCAGCGCCGGTCGCGTCCCGGTCCCCTGTTTCGCGAAGCCCTGGCGCTGCATGCCACGGCCCGGATCGCGTTCTTCGGGGTGATCGACAACATCCAGGCGTCGTGGGTCAAGCTCGGGATGCACGGCGTGCAGCAGATGCTCCTCGCGGGGGTCAACGACCTCGGCGGCACCCTGATGGACGAGAACATCTCGCGCGCCGCCGGCGCCAACCACGGTCAGTACGTGGAAGAGGACCAGTTCCGCGCCATCTGCGAACCGATCGGCCGCCGCCTCGAGCAGCGCACCACGCTCTACGGTCGGGTCGAGACCGTGGCCCGTCCCTCGGTGTCGCTGAGCCTCGACGACCTCACCCGCATCCCCGTGACCTTCGTCGCCAAGCACAAGGTGCCAACGCCCACATGACCGAACCCCGATCGGCCGAGCAGGCCCCGCCGGCCGCTACAGCCGACTACGACGTCGTCGGGATCGGCAACGCTCTCGTCGACGTGTTGAGCAGCGAGTCCGACGCGTTCATCCACAATCTGGAGCTGGCCAAGGGCTCGATGACCCTCATCGACACCGACCGGGCCGAGGCGCTCTACGCGGCCATGGGACCGGGCATCGAGATCTCGGGCGGCTCGGCGGCCAACACCATGGTGGGGCTGGCGTCGTTCGGCTCTCGCGTCGCCTATCTGGGCAAGGTCTCGGCCGATCAGCTCGGACACGTGTTCACGCACGACATCAAGGCGGCGGGTGTCGAGTTCCCCAATCCGCCTGTGGTCGACGGGACCCCCACAGGACGCTGTCTCATCGTCGTCACGCCCGACGCCCAGCGCACGATGCACACCTGCCTCGGCGTCTCGGCTGAGTTCGGTCCGGCCGAGGTGCGCACCGAGCTCGTGGCCCGGGCGAAGGTCACCTACATGGAGGGCTACCTCTTCGACCGTCCCGAGGCCAAGCAGGCGTACTGGAAGGCCGCATCGACCGCCCACGACGCCGGCCGGGAGGTGGCCATCAGCCTGTCCGACGGGTTCTGCGTGGAGCGTCACCGTCCGGAATGGCTGCAGCTCATGGACGACGGGATCGAGATCGTCTTTGCCAACGAGGTCGAGATCTGTTCGCTGTACCGGGTGCACGACTTCGACACGGCCGTCGAACGGGTACGCGGACACGTGAAGATCGCCGCGCTGACCCGGGGGCCCGAGGGATCGGTGATCGTCACCCACGACGGCGTGATCGACGTGCCCGCCCATCCGGTCGACCACAAGGTCGACACCACCGGGGCCGGCGACCTCTACGCCGCGGGTTTCCTCCACGGCTACACCAACGGCGCCGACCTCACCATGTGCGCGCGGCTCGGTTCGTTGGCCGCGGCCGAGGTCATCACCCACCTCGGGGCTCGCCCGTCGGTCGATCTCCGCGCCCTCGCTCGTCGAGAGCTCGCCTGGTGATCGACGGCCGTCTCGCGGCCCGGGTTCGCGCCTGGATCGCCGACGATCCCGATCCGGCGACCCGGGCCGAGCTCGAGGACCTCGTCGCTCGGGCCGAGGCGCAACCGGAGCGTGGAGCGTTCGCCATCGGCGCAGCCGACGCCGAAGTAGCCGACGCCGAGCTCGCCGAGCGGTTCAGCGGCCTGCTGGAGTTCGGAACCGCCGGGCTGCGGGGCATCGTGGGCGCGGGCCCCAACCGGATGAACCGGGCTGTCGTGCGGCGGGCGGCGGTCGGGCTGGCTCGCCATCTCCTCGATGCCGTTTCCGACGCCGCCGATCGGGGGGTCGTGATCGGACGCGACGCGCGGCACGGCTCGGCCGAGTTCGCAGCCGACAGCGCAGCCGTGATCGCCGGGGCCGGCCTGCGGGTGATGGCCTTCCCGACGATCGGCCCCACGCCGTGGTTGGCCTACGCCGTACGCCAACTCGGTACGGCGGCCGGGATCATGGTGACGGCGAGCCACAATCCCGCGCCCGACAACGGCTACAAGGTCTATTGGGGCGACGGCGCCCAGATCCGTCCGCCCGTCGACGCCTGCATCGCTGCGCACATGGTCGCCGTCGACAACGTTCGCGGCCTGCCAGCTGCCCCCGACGCGGTCGAGCCGGTGCCCGACGATCTCGTCGCCGCCTACGAGCACGATGCGCTCGCGCTCGTCGATCCGCGAGGCCCTCGCCGGCTCGTGGTGGTGTACACGGCCATGCACGGCGTGGGTGGGGCGCCGTTCTGCTCGCTGCTCGACCAGGCCGGGTTCGCGCCGCCCCATCGGGTGCAGGAGCAGTTCGACCCCGATCCCGACTTTCCCACGGTCGCCTTTCCCAATCCGGAGGAGCCCGGAGCGCTCGACCGGGCGATGGCGCTGGCTCGTGAGACCGAGGCCCAGGTGATCATCGCCAACGACCCCGACGCCGACCGGCTGGCGGTGGCCATCCCCGACCCGAGCGCGCCCGCAGGCTGGCGAACGCTCACCGGCGACGAGACCGGAGCCCTGCTCGCCGAGCATCTGCTGCAACGAGCCGGCGCCTCGGGAGCCTCGGGAGCCTCGGGCGCCTCGGGTGACACGCGGCCCCGGCTCGTGGTCTCGACGGTGGCCTCGGGCACCCTTGTCGAACGCATCGCCGAGCACCACGGGGCCGTGAGCGCGCGCACGCTCACGGGCTTCAAGTGGATCGAGTCAGCGGCGCTCGTCCGGCCCGATCACCGTTTCGTGCTGGGCTACGAGGAGGCCCTGGGCTACGACGTCGGCGGCGCCGTGCGCGACAAGGACGGCCTCAGCGCCGGGCTGGTGATGGCCGAGCTCGTCGCCGGGCTCTCGGCGCAGGGCTCATCGGTCACCGAGATGCTCGCCGACCTCGCTCGTCGGCATGGCCTGCACGTGACCCGTCCGTGGACGCTCCGGGTGAGCGGTCCCGACGGGCTCAGCGTCATCTCCCGGGGTATGGAGCGCCTCCGGGCCAACCCCCCGGCGAGCCTCGGAGGACGCCGCGTCGTGATGTGGGTCGATCTGCTCCCCGGGGTCGACGACCTCCCACCCACCGACGGATTGATCGTGACCTTGGAAGACCGCGGTCGGGTCGTGATCCGCCCGAGCGGTACCGAGCCCAAGCTCAAGGCCTATATGGAGATCGTGGCGTCCGAGCGGTCCATCGCCGACGCCGCCCTCGACGCCGTCGAGATCGACCTGGCTCAGCTCCTCGCGAGCTGACGGTTGGGACGCCGAGCCTGAACACGTGGACGTCGTCACGGTGCGGGTGAGCGCGCCGGGGCTCGAAACGGCGTCGAGCAGGTCGCCCATCGCCGCCCTGAAGCTCGCCGCCGGGTGCTGCGACGTTCCCGGTGCCGGGTTCTGACGTCGGAGCCCGCCTGTGTCGGAGCCCCCTGATGTCGTGCGTAGCTCGGGCGCCGTGAGCACGACGGAGCCCGCACAGGTCACGAACCGGCGATCTTGGCGAGCATGTGGTCCATCACCTCGGTGTGCTCCTTCTGTGGGCTGAAGAGCACCACCTCGGCGTCGCTCGTGACCCGAACGCTGTGGCCGGGAGGCCAATGGAAGAGGTCGCCGCCCGTGCACGTGTCCTCGGTCCCGTCGGTGTACGAGACGACGAGGTCGCCGGAGATCAGGTATCCCCAATGTGGTGCGTGGCAGGCGTCGCCGTCGAGACCCTGCAGGAGCGGGGCGATGTCGGTACCGGCGCCGAGGGAGAAGTACTCCCCGCCGATCACCCCGAAGCCGGTGGCGTCACCGAAATCGGGGACCTGACGGGCCGTGGCTCCCGGAACCTCGATCTTCACCGGTACGTCGTGCTTGGCGATACGCATGTGATCGTCCTCCTGTGATTGGCGCCGGACTGCGCCGATAGCTGTCGGATTGCTGGTGCGGGCTGCGGTTACGACGCTGGAGCTCTGGTGGCCACGACCTCGAGATAGGCCGCAGGGATGCGGAGGTACTCGGGCGAGGTGTTCAGGTTCGTCAGCAGTTGGCGGATGTCGCCGGCGAGGGCGTCCCGCCCGGCGTCGTCGAGCGCCTCGAAGGCCTTCAGCATCGGGCCGTAGTAGGTGCGGAACACGTCCAGGAAATGCTCGGCCGAGCGATACCGGAAGACGTAGTCGCGCCGGACGATCCGAAGGTCGACGATCCCGGCTCCGAGCAGCGTGCGGAGGTGCGGCTCGGTTCCCCACAGCGCCGGCGACGCTGCTCCTGCAGGGGGCGGGTTGTGCGCTCCGATGGTCTTGAACAGCTGACCGATGAACCCGTCGGGAGTCCAGTTCGCCAGCGAGATGGTCCCTCCCGGCCGGCAGACCCGGAGGAGCTCGGCGGCGGCTCGTTGCTGGTCGGCGGTGAACATCACGCCGAACGTGGAGAGCACATGGTCGAACGAGGCGTCGGGGTACGGGAGGTCCTCGGCGTCGGCTTCGTCGAAAGCGACCGTGAAACCCTCGGCTGCGGCGCGCTGGCGCGCCCGCTCCAGCAGGGCCGGGACGTAGTCGACACCGGCCACGTCGCAGCCGCGCCGGGCCGCGGCGATGGCCGTCCCGCCGTTGCCGGTGGCCACGTCGAGCACTCGATCGTCGGGCCCGACGTCGGCGGCTTCGCAGAGCTGCTCACCGACGATCTGCAGCGTTGCCCCGACGACGGCGTAGTCGCCGGCGGCCCAGGTTCGCTGTTGACGGGCCTTCACAGCGACGAGGTCGGGTTGGTGGGTGGCAGTCACCGGGGATGTGGTCTCTGGTGAAGTGGTCATGCTCGTCATGGCCCCATGGTCCTCCCGTCGCCTTGCACATCACCTGCACCTCTCTTTGCAGATCTGCAAGGAGCAGCCAGGATCGGCAAGGATGCGAGTGTCGTGCTCCCGGGAGGCGCTCGGCGCCAGCCAGTCCAGCGCCAGCCAATCAGCGCCAGCCAATCAAGCGCCAGCCAATCAGCGCCAGCCAATCAAGGAGGTCGTGTGGCTGAAGCGGCGCCAGCAGCGGACGGCGGCAACCAGGTCGCGACGCTGTGCGTCCTCGGCTCCATCTCCATCAACCTCGATGGTCGACGGGTCCACGTCGGTGGAGCCAAGCCGCGGCGGCTGCTGGGCGCGCTGATCCTGTATCGGAACGCGGTCGTCACCACCGAACGTCTCGTCGAGGTGGTGTGGGGCGACGATGCTCCCGAAAGCGCCGTTCCCACCCTCCAGGCGTACGTGTCCCGCCTGCGCCGACTCCTGCCGTCGTCGGCTCGACTGGTGAGCCGGGCACCCGGTTACCAGCTCAGCGTCGAACCGGCGACGACCGACGTCGACCGCTTCGAAGCCACCCTCGCAGCGGGGTTGGAGCAGCTGGAGCGCTCGCCCGAGCGGTCGGTGGCCCTGCTGGACGAGGCGCTGGCCCAGTGGCGCGGCGACGCGTTCGCCGAGTTCGCCAACGAGTGGTGGGCGCTGGCCGAGGTGGCCAGGCTGGCCGAGTTGCGCCTCCATGCCCGCGAGTCGAGAGTGACCGCCTTGCTGGCGCTGGGCCTCGACGAGCGAGCCGCCAGCGAGGCCGAGGCGATCACCGTCGATCATCCGTGGCGAGAGAGGCCGTGGCGGGAGCTGATCTTGGCGCTGCACCGTGCAGGACGCCAGGGCGACGCTCTCCGCACTGCGAACGAGTACCGGGTCCGACTCCGAGACGATCTCGGTCTCGACCCCTCGGTGGAGCTCGTCGCCCTCGAGCGCGACGTGGTCATGGACGCGGCTCACCTCCGCAGACCCTCGCGTCCGGCCACGCTGGCCACCCTGCCCGCACCCAGCCCGTCTGGTGGCGGAGATGTCGTGGCGTTCGATGCTGGCACCGTGTCGCTCATCGGCCGCGACGAGGATCTGGCGAGCATCGTCGAGCTCTGTTCGCGCCGACCGCTCGTGACCTTGCTCGGCCCGGGTGGCATCGGCAAGACGCAGCTGGCCGTGCGGGCGGCCGCCGAGCTGGTGGGCCGTCACGGCCTCCGAAGCGAGACGGTCGAGCTGACCCGCGTCCGTGACGACCAGAGCGTCGTCGCGGCGTTGGCGACCCAGCTCGGCGTACAGACCCAACAAGGGCGGTCCGTGACGGAGTCGGTGCTCGATCTGCTGGGCGTGGCGGGCGCTCGACCGCTCCTGTTGGTGCTCGACAACTGCGAGCATGTCCTCGACACCATCGCCGGCTTCGCTGAGCGGCTGCTCCGGGTCTGTCCCGATGTCCGGGTGCTCGCCACCAGCCGAGAGCCGCTCGCCATCCCCGGCGAAACGGTCTACAAGGTCCTGGCGTTACCCGTTGCCCAGGACGGGTGCTCGGCGGCCGAGACTCTGGCGTCGCCTGCGGTCGCGCTCTTCATGCGACGCGCCCAGGCCGCGAACCCCGACTTCGATCCCGACGAGCTCACCGTTGGCGCCGTCGCCGATCTGTGCCGGCATCTCGACGGGATCCCGCTCGCCATCGAGTTGGCCGCAGCTCGAACCCGGGCGCTCTCCCCGACCGAGATGATCCAACGCCTCGGCGATCGCTTCAGCCTGCTGGCTGGCTCGAGCCGGGTGTCCGATCAGCGCCACCGCTCACTCAAGGTGCTCGTCGACTGGTCGTACCAGCTCCTCGACCCCGGGGCGCAGCAGCTCTTCCGACGGTTGTCCATCTTTGCCGGTTCGTTCGACCTCGAAGCCGTGGAACAGGTCTGCGGCTACGGGGATGTGCCGCGTGACTCCGTTGCCTTGATGATGGGCTCCCTCGTCGACAAGTCGATGGTCCAAGCCGTCGCCGGTCCCCGCACGACGTACCGCCTGCTCGAAACCCTTCGCGCCTACGGTGGCTCGCTGTCGGATGCGGAAGGGCCGGAGCTCGCGGCGCGCCACGGCGCCTGGATCGCCGAGATGTGCGAACGCGGAGCCGCTGGCCTCCACGATGTCGATGAACGCGCCTGGCACCGTGCCTTCGACCGCCTGTTCGACGACCTCCGGCTCGCGGTACGGAACGCATTGCACACCAATGATCTCGAGACGGCGTTCCGCATCGTCGTCGCGGCACGCGAGCACGCGTTCCGCCGGCTCCGCTACGAGCTGATCGGCTGGGCCGAAGCCGCATTGGCGCATGAGGGTGCCGAAACCCAGCCGCTCGCAGCCGCAGCCTGGGGCATCGTTGCGTACGGTCGGTTCGTGCGGGGCGAGATCGACGCGTCCATCGATCTCGGCGAGCGGTCGATCGCCTCGGCCAGCCGGTACGGCACCGACACCTTGGGCCTGGCCGAGCGGGCCCTCAGCAACGCCTATGTCTTTCGCGCTGACCCCGAACGGTCGCAGGCTGCCCTGGCGCGCCTGGTCGAGGGCGCCGTGGCCTCGGGCGACGAAGCTCGAATCGCTCATGCCTGCTACATGCGCTCGCTGTCGGAGACCAGCACCGCCGGTGTCGACGCCGGCCTCGTCTACGCGGAGCGAGCGGCCGTGGCAGCATCGCAGTGCCGCAATCCCACGGCCCTGGCCCAAGCTGCGTACGCGCGGGGCATCTGGTTGGCGACCACCCGACCGACCCAGGCCAAGAAGGAGCTCCAGCACAGCGAAGCCATCGCCAACGACGTCGGCAACGTGTGGTTCGAGCTGTTCGCTCGCACCGAGACCCTCTGGCTGAGAGCCAACGAGGGTGAGCCGCTCGCGGCGCTCACGGCGTTCGCCGACGTGATCACCGCATGGCACCGGGCCGGCGACTGGGCCAACCAATGGCTGTCGTTGCGTCATGTGCTCGGCATCTGTCACCTGCTGGGCGCGGATGAGCTGGCTGCGACCATCCACGGCGCGCTCGAACAAGCCGGCGCCGTGCGCGCCTTTCCCTTCGAGCCCGCCGCGGCCGCCAACCTGGCCGCCGTGGTCGACGATCTTCGCGAACGCTTGGGCGAGGCCCGGTTCACCGACGCAGCGGAGCAGGGCCGCACGCAGCCGACCTCCGTCGTCATCGAGCAGATCGTCGCCGCGATTCGAGCGCTGGCCGCATCGCAGGGCAGGGAACGGGGCTCGTCGCTCACGTCGTCGTGAGCGACGGCAACTTCGACGCCACGTTCGAGGCCTACCGTGGCTCCGTGGCGCTGGCGGGAAGGGCTTGGGCCCATTCGAGGTTCAGGCGCGCCGAACCCACATGGGCCAGGTGGACCACCTGGAGCTCGCCCGAGTCGGGGTCGTCTCGTCGGATGGGGCCTCCGCCCTCCACGGCCGCTCGGTCGGCCAGGTCGACGAGCTCCTGCCACAGCGCCACCTCGGCGACCGAGGGCGTGAAGACGTCGTGCACGACCTCGATGTGCGCGGCGTGCCCCAGCATCATCCCGTAGTAGCCGAGGTCGCGGAGCTCGCTCGCGAAGGCTCGGAGCCCGTCGAGATCGTCGACCGGCCCGCCCCACATCCCCGAGATCGGGTAACGGATTCCGGCCGCCTTGGCGTCGACCAGGACCCGGGATCGCACGTGGAGCGTCTCGCGGCCCTCGGCCGTCCACCGGTAGCCGAGGGCCTGGTGGATGTCGCCGAAGCGGGAGATGGCTCCGCCCATGTACGCGACGCGGGGTGACGCCATGGCGATGTCGTAGGCATTGCGGATGGCCTGGGCCGTCTCGAGTATCGGGTAGATGATCGTGCGATCGACCGGTAGGCCCAGCTCGTGCTCCATGTTCAGGAGGAGGGCGTCGGCGGCGATCACGTCGTCGGGACCGGTGATCTTCGGGAGCAGGATCCCGGTGAGCGACGGGCCCAGCACCGCTCGCAGGTCACCGAGCATCCGCCCGGTCCACGGCCCGTTGACCCGGGCGAAGAGGACGGGCGTGGCGTTGGTGTGAGCGTCGGTACCCGGCCGGGCGCCGCCGTCTCCGTGACCGCCCATGCCAGCGCCGCTGCGACCGTCGCCGAGGAAGCGTCGGACGAGCGATCGGGCGGCCACCCGGTCGGTGTCGGTGAACGGTGTGCGCGGCTCCTCGAGATCGATGACGAGCGCATCGGCGCCGGAGTCGAGGGCGGCGTCGAGCTCGTCGGCCTCGGACCCGGGGACGAACAGGACCGACCGCAACGGAACCGTGGCGGGACGCTCGGGCGCGTTGGCGCTCACGACATGACCTCGCCGGCCTCCAGCGCAGCACGGGCAGCCGCCTCGACGACGGTGCCGTCGAAGAACGCCGGGTTCATGCCCATGTGGAGGCGCAGCGGGTTGACGAACGAGAAGTCGCGGAAGGCATCCGCCGACATGCGGCCCTTCTCGACAGCCTCGTGCGCCTCGGCGATGGGCTCGCTCATGTCTCGCACGTCCCAATGGGCGATGTCGGAGCCGATCATGGCCCGCAGCTGCGCCCCCTCCGGATTGAGCCCGGCGTCGAAGGCCCACGGCACCAAAGGATCGTCGGCCTCGCAGCCGAAGTAGAAGCTGGGCACGAAGCGGTCGCGCAACTCCTCGGACGTGCCGGCCCCGACGGCTGCGAACTCGTCGAGCTCGGCCGGACGTGCCGCGGGCGCCGACAGCCAGGCCCTGATCCGGTCGCTCGCCGCCACCGTCGCCGGATCGCCGTACGCGGCTACGGCGTGCATCACCTGCTCGACGTCGAGCTGTGCCGGGTCGAGCGAGCCGATCTCGGCGCCGTTGCGCTTGTCCCAATGGCCCTGGAGCCCGGCGTACAACGAGCAGGCCCAGGCCACGCCGCCTTCCAGAAAACCCAGACGCAGCTTGGGGAACCGGGCCGTGACCCCGCCGAGGAACAACGACTTCGCCAAGGCCTCATGGCACTTGGCCAGCCCGTCGACGTGGTTGTACACGTAGCTCGACACCGATCGGCTGAGGTCGTGGTACTGGACCGAGCTGTGTGAGACCGGGGCGATCTGGAGGTCGCAGCAGGCCTGCCAGAACGGGTCGTAGTCGTGGGCGCTGTCGAGGCCGAAGTGGTCGAGGCGGTACACGCTCGGCGACAGCGCTCCGTGCTCGCGTTCGAGACGGCCGATCGGGCGCTTGGCGTATCCGGCCATCACCGCGGCTTTGGCGCCCAGCACCTCGACGGCGTAGCGCAACTCGGCCACGGCCATCTCGGGTGTGAGCATGGGGATGAGCGCCCCGACGGTCGTCCGGTCGGAGTACTTCGCAAAGGCCCGGGCGTTCATCCGATTGACCGCACGGCACAACGCCGGCGCCAGCTCCTCATCGGCCAGCTCGAGAAACGCGAGCGACATCGACGGGTACAACACCGTGAAGTCGATGCCCATCTCGTCGAGCCGCTCGTACAGCAGCGCTGGGAGGTGCGCGGTGGCCCGGTCGCGCCAGCGTTCGGCCGGCCATCCCCACCACGACGGCATCGCCGACCACGAATCGGCCGCACCCGAGAGCGACCGTCCCGCAAGGATCGACGACGTGTCGGTGGGCGCCGCAGCACCCGCCAGGTAGCGGTCGCGCAGCGCGGCACCGCCGGCTTCCTCCAGGTACGCCGTGATCTCGTCGTGCATCAGCGGGGCCAGCTCGACGAAGTGCCCGTCGGCGTCGACGACCGGATGGTCGAGTCCGGCCCGCACCTCGGCCGACGTACGGTGGCTCATCCTCGGACGCTGTCACAGGTGTGCGTCCCGGCGCCAGAGCCCAGGCATCGGGGTGACAGAATGCGAGCATGACCAGCGCGCTGGCTCGATCAGCCTCGGGCGGATGGACCGCAGCACACCACCAGGTCTCGGTGAAGGTCACCGCGGTCGACGCCGTGGGCCTGGAGGCTCGAGCGGCGATGCTCGCCGGACGATCGCTCAAGCGTGAGGCCAAGATGGCCGCGCTCGAGCTGGCCGTCCGCTGCATCGACCTCACGACGCTCGAGGGCGCCGACACCCCGGGCAAGGTGCGGGCCCTGTGCGCCCGGGCGATGCGTCCCGATCCCGGCGACGCCACGGTCCCATCGGTCGCCGCGGTGTGCGTGTACCCGTTCATGGTTGCGGTCGCGGCCGAAGCCTTGCGGGGAAGCGGCGTGCACCTCGCGTCGGTCGCCGGAGCGTTCCCATCGGGACTGGGACCGCTCGACCTCCGGCTGGAAGAGATCCGCCGGGCCGTGGCCGACGGCGCCGACGAGATCGACATCGTGCTCAACCGATCGGCCTTCCTGTCGGGCCGCTACGGCGAAGCGGGCGACGAGATCGCCGCCGCCAAGCAGGCCTGTTCGACGGCGCATCTCAAGGTGATCCTGGAGGTCGGCGAGCTCGGCTCGTACGACCAGGTGCGCAAGGCCTCGATGCTGGCCATGGCGGCTGGGGGCGACGTGATCAAGACCAGCACCGGCAAGATCACGCCCGCGGCCACCTTGCCGTTCGCGCTGTGCATGGCCGAGGCCATCAGGGAGTTCCACACCCAGACCGGCGTCGTGGTCGGTCTCAAGATCGCCGGCGGGGTGCGCACCGCCAAGCAGGCGTGGCACTACCTGGTGGTCGTCGGCGAGACGCTGGGCGCCGACTGGCTGCACCCCGACCGGCTGCGCATCGGGGCCTCGTCATTGCTCAACGACCTGTTGCTGCAGTGGCACTTCCAGAAGACGGGCCGCTACCAACGGCTCGACAATCTCCCCGTCGACTGACGCGACTGACGCGACCGACGCGACCGGAGGGGGTCGAGACGGTCGAGACGGTCGCCCCGTCACGGGCTCCCCGCGCCGCCGGTGCTGGGGGCGTCGATCCTCGGGGCCCCACCCGAGACCGGAACCCCGGCGCCCCGGATCACCTCGGCGAGACGCTGCGGACCGACGGCGTCACCGAACGCGGCTGCGGTGTAGGCCAGGAGACGGGCATCGGTGCGGGCCCGGGCCGTGGCCGAGCGGGCCAGCCCGAACAACGGGCCGATCTCGCCGAAGTGCTGCCCGGCGACGAGACGAACGATCGGCTCCTCACCCCCGTGGTCGAGCTCGCGCACGATCTCGATCTCGCCGTCCTCGATCACGAAGATCAGCTCGGCTCGAGATCCCTGGCGGAAGACCGTCTCCCCCGCGGCCACGTCGAGCAGCTCAGGCGGACGGGCCGGGGGTCGACCCCGAGGGGCCAGCTCCACGACCTGATCGGCGAGCGGAAGCAAACGCTCGTCGTGCGTCGAGATGGCGATCGTTCGGCCTCCGTCGGCGAGGCGGCGCAGGATCCGCAACACGCCCTCGACCTGGATGTAATCGAGGTGCGCCGTCGGCTCGTCGGCCAGAACCAGCGGCGGGTCGAGCGCCAGGGCCCGGGCGATCGCCACCCGCTGTTGCTGGCCGCCCGAAAGGGCCCCGGGACGGTGATCGATCCGATGCGCCAGGTCGACCTGCCCGAGCAGATCGACGGCCCGGGCCCGGGCCGCCTTGCGCGAGATCCCGGCGGCGCGCAGAGGCACCATGACGTTCTCGGTGGCGTCGAGGCTCGGGATGAGGTTGAACGCCTGGAACACCACGCCCACATGGCGGCGTCGGTACTCGGTGAGCGCGGCTCCCGAGAGCGTGGTCACCTCGATGTCGCCGGTGCGGATGGAACCCGAGGTCGGCGACAAGATCCCGGCGACGCACGACAGCAACGTCGTCTTGCCGCAGCCCGACGGGCCGAGCAGGAGCGCCAGAGCGCCCGGCGCGATGTGGGCGTCGAAACCGTCGAGGGGCCGAGCCGTGTAGCCGCCGCTCGAGTACTCGACGGTCAGGCCGGTGATGGTGAGGCCGGCCATGTCAGGGACCTCCAAAGGCCAGAGCCGGCTCGACGCGCGCCGCACGACGGAGCCCGGCGAGGCTCGCCAGGATCCCGACCACGCAGGCCACGACAGGCAGCACGAGGTACGAACGCCCGGGGATCACGATGATCATCGGGAACACCGGCACGAGCAGGGTGCCGACGATCTCGGCGATCACGGCAGCGACGAGCGACAGCACCACCGCCTGCAGCGCCAGTCCGGCGGCGATCGACCGGGTTCCCACGCCGGTGGCCTTGAACACGGCGAAGTCGCGGGTCCGCTCGAGGGCAGAGAGGTAGAACAACGAACCCATCACGATCGCCGCGACGACCCACAACATGATCCGCATCAGGGCGATGGCGTCTCGGGGCGAGCCGAGTTGCACGAGCAGCTCGTCGCGAACCTCGGCGTTGGTCAGGCCCCGGAGAGCCCCGGGCACCGCTGCCGGGTCGCCCCGCCAGGCCACCGTCGAGGCCAAGGTCTCGCCGCCGAAGGCCAGCTCCTGCGCGTCGCCAAGCGTGATCCACACCACGGGCAGGCCGGCGTAGAGGGTCGCGTCGTCGACGATCCCGGTGATCGTGAGCGACCGTCCCCCCATGGAGATCGTCTCGCCGACATCTCGCTCGAGTGCATCACCGACGACGATCTGGCCCGACGCGCCGAGGGGTTCGCCATCGTCGACCGCCGGTGCCCCCACCCCGCCCGGCACGACCCCGAGGAGCACGACCGCCACGGGATCGACCGTTCCGATGGCATGGCGGACGATCACGACGGGATCGGCCTCGTCGATCCCCGCCGAGGCTTCGACTTCGATCGCGGCGGTCGCCTGCACCGGGGAGAAGGCACTGAACGGGTTCGACGAGTCGGGGGCCACGGCCCACGCGTCGGTGCCCGTCGCGGCGATGGTCTGGTTGATCTCCCATGCGAACGAGTTGTGCAGGCCCGACATCACCAGGCCCAGGGCGAACGCCAGGCCCGCGCCCAGGACCGCCGTGAGGTAGCGCCGGCGGCGCCATTGGAGATCACGCAAGGCTGCGATGAGCACACGGACCCTTTCAGGCTGGGAGAGAGAGCGGGCCGCCGGTGCGCACGATATCGGTTCGACCCAGCGTTTCCAGGGCCCACCGATATCCCGTCTCCTCGATCTCGGCTATCCGCTCGAACTCGACGAGGCCGAAGCTCTGGACCGGCAGGGTCAGGTACACGTCGGCGCGCGACGCCGCCTCACCCTGGCGCTGACGGGACCCGACGAGGGCCGTCCGGTTGAGGATCTCGACGATGCCGGGACCGTGCTCACCGCGCCGACGGCCGAGTAGGAAACGCCATCCCGCAGACGTGCCGTTCGCACGGCCCGGAACGTCGGTCAGGGGGCTCACGTCGACGCCGATGATGATCCCGGGATGGTCGGCCCGCATGATCCCGGTGGGGACGTTGTCGAGCTGGCTGCCGTCGACGTGGAGATGGCCATGATCGTCGACGACCGGTGGGAACAGCCCGGGAAGGCTCGCTGACGCCTGGATCCACTGGGCGACGCGCCCGCGTTGGTGCACCACGAGACCGGGATCGCTCAGGTCGACCGTGGTGCAGAAGAAGTCGAGCCAGAGGTCCTCGATGGCCATGTCGGCCAGATGGCCGGTGAGGAACCGTTGGAGCCGACGCCCCGACAGGATCGACACCGTGGGGAGCGTGAAGTCACGGTGCACGCGCACCTCGGAGAAGGCCTGGGCCAGCCGCTCGGTCATCTGCGACGGATCCCAGCCCAGGGCCACGTGCGCCCCGACGATGGCCCCGATGCTCGAACCGCCCACCCGGTCGATCGGGATGCCGAGCTCCCGGCACGCCCGGACGACCCCGATGTGAGCTGCGCCTCGCGCGCCTCCCCCACCGAGCACGAGGGCGATCGATCGTCCAGCGACGTGGCGAGCCAGACGCTCGAGGTCGCCGGGGGTGTCGTCGCGGAGGTGATGGTGCCGGACGAAGGGCGCCAGGGCGAGCCAGCGCGCGGTGCCTCGCGGGTGCGCCGTCGAGCGGGGGTGCACGAGCACCAGCTCCAACGGTGGCGCCGCCGGGTTCCGCTCCATCTTCTTGATGTGCTGCTCGAGGAGACCCAGCGCCGGCCGGTCACGACCATCGACGACGACGAGGATGCGGTCGGCCTGGCGCAGGAGATGCCGATCGACATGCGGATCCGACACCGCGACCAGCACACGCTCGTGGTCGACCTCCAGACGGGCCAGGTGGCTGACCACCTCGGCCGGAGCGAGGCCCCGATCGAGCAGCGCCGCGGGCACCGACCGGGCGAGCTGGTCGACGAGAGCGTCGAAACGCAACGGCTCGAGGCTCCCCACACGTACCATGGCCATCACCCGGGCCGGGGCGACGTGGGTGCGCTCCGTGTTCGCCGCCATGCGGACGGCGAGGAGTCGGGCCAGGGCCCAGGCCACCTCGGGCTGGGGCCTGATCATGCGCTCCACGTGCTCGACGGAGAGCCGTCCGACGATGGAGTCACGGACCGCGACGACCGTGCCGCTGCGGCGGCCCGCGGTGAGCAGCGCGTGCTCACCGACACTGGCGCCCCGGTCGATCTCGGCGACGACCGTCATCAGCCCGGCGCGCACCTGGTTCACACGGAGCCGACCCGCGGCCACCAGATAGAGCCCGTCGGCTTCGTCGCCCTCGTGGAAGAGCACCGAGCCTCCGGGCACGTGCAGCCACTCGAACGCCGCTTGCACCCGGGCCCGTTCGGCCGGCGCCAGGGCACCCAGGAGCGACGACTGTGCAAGGAGATCCCCGGCGTCACTCGGAGCGTCGACCCGTACGAACGTCGACGCGACCTCGGTCACCCGCTGTCGCCGAGAGCACTGCCGATGGCGACGCGGGTGTGCTCTTCGGCCGCGGTGACCAGGCTCATCAGGTCGGGAGTCTGCTGGGGTCGAGATGCGGGTGCAAGTCTCGGAGACCTGCGCCACACCGGGCGCCACACCGGCCGCCGGGCCGCACCGAACGCGGGGCTGTACCGAGCATGCCGGTACGCTCGCACGTGTACCGTCCAAGGAGACGGCGGCGCCGAGCGACCGAACCCGAACCCGAGGCGAGCCATGACCCTCTCCCCCACCACGCCGGGCGGCGAGCATCCCGTCCACCCCGTCCTGGCCTACTCGACATCGCTCGAGTCGACCGACATCGTGCGCCTCGACCAGCTCCACGAGCGGGGCCTGTTCATCGGGGGTGCGTTCGTCGCTCCCCGCAGCGGGCGCTTCAGCGTCACGATCAACCCCGCCACGGCACAGCCGCTCGTCTCGTACGCCGAGGCCGGCGCCGCGGACGTCGATGCGGCCGTGGCCGCGGCCCGCACGGCCTACGAGTCGGGCTGGCGCGACCTCCCGGGCAAGGAGCGGGCCAAGTACCTCTACCGCATCGCGCGGCTGATGCAGGAGCGCGCACGAGAGCTGGCCGTGCTCGAGACGCTCGACAACGGCAAGCCCATTCGGGAGTCGCGCGACATCGACGTCCCGCTCGCCGTGGCGCACTTCTTCCACTACGCCGGCTGGGCCGACAAGCTCGACCATGCCTTTGCCGGACGGACCGCCCGGCCCGTGGGCGTGGCCGCGCAGATCATCCCGTGGAACTTCCCCCTGATGATGGCCGCGTGGAAGCTGGCCCCGGCGCTGGCCACTGGGAACACCTGCGTGCTCAAGCCGGCCGAGACCACACCGCTGAGTGCGCTGCTTCTCGCCGAGATCATCCAGGAGGCCGACCTCCCACCCGGGGTCGTCAACATCGTCACCGGTGGTGGGGCGACGGGTGCTGCGCTGGTCACCCATCCCGACGTCGACAAGGTCGCCTTCACCGGCTCCACCAGTGTGGGCAAGGAGATCCAGCGAGTCCTCGCGGGCAAGGACCGGCCCACACGCCTCACCCTCGAGCTCGGAGGCAAGGCGGCCAACATCGTCTACGACGACGCCGCCCTCGACCAGGCCGTCGAGGGGATCGTCAACGGCATCTGGTTCAACCAGGGTCACGTGTGCTGCGCCGGCTCACGCCTGCTCGTCCAGGAGTCCGTGGCCGACGAGGTGCTCGACCGGCTGAAGGTGCGCCTCTCGACGTTGCGGGTCGGCGATCCGCTCGACAAGAACACCGACCTCGGGGCGATCAACAGCGCCGAGCAGCTCGAGCGCATCACCGAGCTGGTCGATGCCGGTGTCGCCGAGGGGGCGGAGATCTACCAGCCCGAGTGTGCGCTGCCCGAGGCCGGCTACTGGTTCCCTCCCACGGTGTTCAGCAACGTGCAGCAGACGCACCGCATCGCCCGGGAGGAGATCTTCGGACCCGTGCTGTCGGTGCTCACGTTCCGCACCCCCGAGGAAGCGGTGGCCAAGGCCAACAACACCCGCTACGGGCTCTCGGCCGGGGTGTGGACCGAGAAGGGCTCCAAGATCCTCTGGACGACGCAGAGGCTCCGGGCCGGGGTCGTGTGGGCCAACACGTTCAACCGGTTCGATCCGGCATCGCCGTTCGGGGGCTATCGCGAGAGCGGGTTCGGTCGTGAGGGAGGCCGCCACGGCCTCGAGTCCTACCTCGAGCTCGAACCCTTCCCGTCCCCGTCCCCGCCGCCGTCCCCGCTGCCGTCCCCGTCCCCAGCCGGGCTCGCGGGAGGGTCAGGGTCATGACCGACGACCGTCTCGCTGTCCGCCGCACCCTCAAGCTGTTCGTGGGTGGCGAGTTCCCCCGTTCCGAGTCGGGACGCACGTACCCGGTCGTCACCCCCACGGGAGCGACCGTCGCCCAGGCGTCGAGGGCCTCGCGCAAGGATCTCCGCGACGCCGTGAGGGCCGCCCGGGGCGCCTGGGCGGGTTGGGCGGCCCGTACGCCGTACAACCGGGGACAGATCCTCTACCGCGTCGCCGAGTTGATGGAATCTCGTCGGTCCCAGTTCGAGAGCGAGCTCGTCGCCGGCGGCTCCTCGGAGCGCGAGGCCGAGGTCGAGGTCTCGACGGCCGTCGACCGTTGGGTCTGGTACGCGGGATGGGCCGACAAGCTCGGGCATGTCCTCGGCACGCAGAACTCCGTGGCTGGCCCGTACTTCGCCTTCACGATCCCCGAGTCGATCGGTGTCGTGGGGCTCCTCGCCCCCGACGATCCGCCGCTGCTCGGCTTGGTGTCGCGCCTGGCCCCGGCGCTCGTGTGCGGTAACACCGTCGTGGCTGTCGTCGGTGGTCGCTGGCCGCTGTCGGCGGTGTCGTTGGCCGAGGTGCTGGCGACGTCCGACGTGCCCGGAGGTGTCGTGAACCTCCTCACCGGGCGCGCCGCCGAGCTGGCCCCCTGGCTGGCCGGGCACGAGGAGGTCGACGCGCTCGACGTGGGCGGCGCCGATGTCGAGCTGAGCCGCAAGGTCGCGTTTCTCGGCGCCGACCACGTGTTGCGCGTCATCAACCCGGGTCGGGGCGAGTGCGACTGGCTCGCCGAATCGGCTCAGTCGGTCGCGGCTCTGACAGCCTTCTGCGAGATGAAGTCGGTCTGGCATCCCATGGGGACGTGAATGAGCGCAACGACGAACACCGATCCCTTCGTCCTGGCCGAGGAGGCCGCCGCCGCCCTGGCGAGCGCGGTCGGCGTCGAGCGCCACGATGCCGCCGTCGTGTTGGGCTCGGGTTGGGGCGACGCCGCAGCGGGCCTCGGCACGGTCATCGCCGAGATCCCCATGAGCTCGCTGCCCGGCATGCCGGCGCCGAGCGTGGGCGGTCACAAGGGCACGCTGTCGTCGCTGTCCGTCGGCGGCCGGGCCGTGCTCGTGCTCGCCGGACGGTGCCACTACTACGAAGGCCATCCCGTCGCCACGGTCGTGCACGGTGTCAGGACGGCCATCGCCGCGGGTTGTCGCACCGTTGTGCTCACCAACGCGGCGGGCTCGATCAACCCCGCCTTCGGGGTGGGCACGCCGGTGGTGCTGTCGGATCACCTCAACCTCACGGGCGCCTCGCCGATGGCCGGGCCGTTCCCGTCCGATCGGGGTTCACGCTTCGTCGACCTGACCGACGCGTACTCGCCGCGCCTGCGGGCGTTGGCCCATCGCGTCGACGCGACCCTGGGCGAGGGCGTCTACGCCGGTCTGCTGGGCGGCGCCTACGAGACCCCGGCCGAGATCCGCATGCTGCGCCTGCTCGGCGCCGACCTCGTCGGCATGTCGACCGTTCTCGAGACGATCGCCGCCCGGCACCTCGGCGCCGAGGTGCTCGGTGTCTCGCTGGTCACCAATCTGGCTGCGGGCCTCTCGGGCGACGGACTCGACCACCACGACGTGCTCGCCGCGGGCCTCGACGCCGGGCCGCGCATGATGGCGCTCCTGCGCGGCGTCCTCGAGGGCCTCGAAGGGCCCGAAACCACGATGTGAGTCGTAGCCATGCGCCGCGCCCGCCTCACCGACTGGGACGTCGGAACCGGTCCGGGTCGCGGTCACGGACCTCGGCGGCTGCCGAGCGCCAGGGCGAGCTCGTCGGGCTCCCAGAACGCTGATCCCCGAGACGGGGGGTCGGCGGTCAGCGGGGTGTGGACGAGGTCGACGGAGGGACCGATCCGCTGTGCGAGCGGGGTCAGGACCGAGAGGTCGAACCCGTAGAGCGCGGCAGCGGTCTCTCCGAGCAGCGTCCGGCACTCGGTCTCGTCGAAGTCGGCGAACGTGGCGCGCAGCGCGTCGGACGTGTACGGCGTCGAGCCCTCCTCGTGCGGGAAGTCGTGACCCCACATGATCCGGTCGGTGCCGAGCACGTGGACGAGGTGGATCTCGTGGCGCGGCATCATGCTGGCGCCGATGAGGCAGTTGCGACGGAAGTATTCGATGGGCGTGAGCGAGAGGCCATCGGCGGTGGCCGAGCCGAACGTGTGCGACAGGTTGTAGCGGGTGCCGAAGAAGCGTGACTGGACGACGCCGAGGTTGCGGGTCATGCGCTCGAGGTCCTCGACGGCCCAGCGCAGCCCGGGCATCTCGGTCCACACGACCTGCAACCGGGGATGGCGCTCGAAGACGCCCCCGACGATGAGGTGGCTCATCGTGAGGCGGGTCCAGAGCTCGAGGTCGACGAAGAAGAGCGACCGCGCGACGTCCTGATCGAGACCGACGTCGGGGGCCCCCGTCCCCTGGTGCTGGTGGACGGGGAAACCGAGCTCGACGCACGCCGCCCAGAGCGGGTCGTAGCGCTCGTGGAAGTAGGGCTCGACCGTGTGGTTGGGCGGAACCGCCGGGAGCATGACGCCACCGATGACCGGGTGCTCCCGGGCCACGCGCATCTCGGCGATCGCGGCGTCGATGTCGTTGGGAAGCAGCTGGATGAGGCCGCGGCGCCGATCGGGGGCCTGGCCGCAGAACTCGACGAGCCAGCGGTTGTGCGCCTGGAGCCCCGCCCAGCGGCGATCGAGCTCGTCGCGGGTCCGGGGCACGCCGCTCAGGTGGGCCAGGATGTCGAAGAACGGGGGAAGCGTGTTGGGGAACAGCACCTCGCCGGCGACACCTTCGAGGTCCATGGCCGCGAGGCGGTCGGTGTGGTTCCAGTTGGTTGTGTCGCTCGTGTCGTGCCACGGATTGACGACCGCCGCCGCCCAACGGTCGAACTCGTCGTGCCAGGACGATGCCAGGAACGCCTTGTACCCGGTGATCGTCGCACCGGCATGGGCGTCTGACGACACGATGACGTAGCGGTCGTCGCGGTCTGTGCCGTCCAGGTCTCTCGTCACGGTCAGGTCTCCTTCAGGGTGCGCCGCAGCAGCGAATGGACCCGTTCCCAGTGCAGCTCCGATGCTGCTCGGTTGTAGCGCTCGGTTCCCGGTGGGGCGTAGCCGTGCACCGCGTCGGCGATGAAGTCGAGTGTGTAGCGCACACCAGCCCGCTCGAGGGCGTCGCGCATGACGTGAAGGTCCTCGGTCGGGGCGGTGGGGTCGTTGTCGGCCCAACCGAGGTACACCTCAGCGCGCGCCGTCTCCAGCCCGACGTGCGGCGAGTCAACGGTGTCGCGCACGAGCCACGCGCCGTGGATCGACGCCACCGCGGCGATGCGTTCGGGCATGCTCCGGGCCAGTGCGACCACCAGCCCGCCGCTCATGCAGAACCCGACGGCGCCCACCGGGCCGCCGCGGGCTGCCGGATCACTCGCGGCAACATCCAACACAGCGGCGGCGTCGCCCACGATGTTCGTCGGCGTCACGGTCTGCATGAGCTCCTGGCGGGCGTGCATGTCCTCGTCTGATTGGCCGAACGTACGGAACGGCCCGCCCCGGTAGAACAGGTAGGGCATCATGACGTAGTACCCGGCCGACGCCAACCGCGACGCCATGTCGTGCAGGGCCGGACGGATCCCCGGCGCGTCCATGAGGTACAGCACAACCGGCGACGGTCCATCATGTGCCGGGTGCACGACGAAGGTCTTCATCAGACCGTCGGGCGTCTCGACATCGATCTCTCGCTCGATCATGGCGAGCAGTCTTCCAGTCGCCGCGTGACGGGCGCCCGTCGAATGGGCTCCACCGACGGCTATCGCCCCGAGACGGTGAGGCCCCCGGAGCTGCCGACCTCGGAGTGCTGCAACGACGCATAGCCCGGCTTGATGACCGTGTCGATGATCTTCAGGCGCTGGTCGAAGGGCCAGAAGGCGCTCTTCATGGCGTTGAGGGTCAGCCACTCGAAGTCGTACCAGCCATACCCGAACGCCTCGGCCAGGTTGGCGAACTCGTCGCTCATCGTGACGTCGCTCATCAGTCGGTTGTCGGTGTTCACGGTGACCCGGAAACGCAAGCGGCGCAAGAGCCCGATCGGATGCTCGGCGATCGAGGCCGCGGCGCTCGTGTGGACGTTCGACGTGGGGCACAGCTCGAGCGGGATGCGCCGGTCGCGCACGAAGCTGGCCAGAAGGCCCAGCCGGGCCTCACCGTCGTCGCCGATGGTGATGTCGTCGACGATTCGCACGCCGTGGCCGAGCCGCTCGGCGCCACACACCTGCAGCGCCTCCCAGATCGACGGGAGCCCGTAGGCCTCACCGGCGTGGATCGTGACGTGGAAGTTCTCGCGGTGCACGAGCTCGAAGGCGTCGAGATGGCGGCTCGGTGGGTACCCCTTCTCCTCGCCGGCGATGTCGAAGCCGACGACACCGAAGTCGCGCCAGCGCAGGGCAAGTTCGGCGATCTCGTGCGAACGTGCGGCGGTGCGCATCGCGGTGACGAGTGTTCCGATGGTGATGGGTCGCCCGGCGCTGCCGATCCGGAAACCGTCGAGCACCGCCTCGACCACCTCGTCGAGGGTGAGCCCCTGCTCCATGTGCAGCTCGGGAGCGAAGCGCACCTCGGCGTAGACGACGCCGTCCTCGGCCAGATCCTCGGCGCACTCGGCCGCCACCCGGGTGAGGGCATCCTTGTGCTGCATGACCCCCACGGTGTGGGTGAAGGTCTCGAGGTACAGCGGGAGGCTGTGGCGGGAAGCTCCCTGGGTGAACGCCAGCGCCAGATCGTCGGGATCGGTGGTCGGCAGACCCGTGTAGCCATGCTCGGAGGCCAGGTCGATCACCGTGACGGGTCGGACGCCGCCATCGAGGTGATCGTGCAGCAACACCTTGGGCGCCCGCTTGATCGCCGCCCGCGACAGTCCCCCAGCGATGTTCGATGTCCGTGCCATGACTCATGGTAGCGACCTGAGGCCGCTTGCCCTCGCGGACCGATTTCCCCCCGAAATTTGTGCAACGAACGTCGCCAGGCGACGTTCGTTGCACAAATTTGGGGCTAGAACGGACGCAGGGGCATCGAATCCCGCCGGTGCAGCCAGTTCCAGCCGGGGTACTCGGCCCAGCCCTCGATGGCGTGCAGCGAGTAAGCGTGACGCGAGAGCGCCGAGCGGTTGGCGTCGGAACGGTGGGGAAGCTGCCCGTCGAGCACGATCAGCGTGCCCTGCGGGACCTCGAGCGCGACCTCGCCGTCGGTCGGGATCGGGGCCGGATCAATGATCTCGAACTCGGTGCCGCCTCCCGGTGCCCGCTTGAAGAGCTTGCGGACGGGGAAGCGCCGATGCCCGCCCGGGACGGCCCACAGGCATCCGTTCTCGATGGAGGCGTCCTGCAACGCGAACCAGAACCCCGTCACCGTGATGGGATCGGTAAAGAGGAAGGTGGCGTCCTGGTGCAACGTCACCTCGCCACCCAGAGCGGGCGACTTGAAGATGTACATCGACTGGAGCACCCGGGCGTCGCGCATCCCCAGATCACGGGCCAGCTCGGCCAGCGCGGGCGTGTGCGAGAACGCTTCGAACACCGGGTCGAGGTCGTGCATGGCGTGGCCCAACTTGTTGAGCGAGAGCTCCTTGGACCGCGCGAGCTGGCCGTCGGCGCCGAAGGCGTTCTCCTCGAAGAAGAAGCGGATCTCGTCTCCCGAGCTCAGGAAGTACTCGTCGGACGTGCGGGTCTGTTCGTGGGTGCTGAAGATCGACCGCACGCTCGCCGGGTCGAACGTCTCGACCAGCTCGGCGCTACGGGCCATGAGCGCCTCGCACACCGCGGGCGTCACGAAACCTTCGAGCACGAGGTACCCGTCGGTCTGATAGCGCTCGCGTTGCTCGGCCGTGATCACCGCGATCGTCCGATCCGCCCCCAAATTTGTGCAACGAGCGTCGCGGGGCGACGTTCGTTGCACAAATTTGGGAGGGGTTGGGGTGTCGGGGTTGGGGTTGGGGGTTGCAGTCCGGGCGACCCCGGTCACGACGCGATCCGTTCGAGGACGAGCCGGGGCACGGGCGGAGCCTCATCGCTGACGGCGATCGCCCCGTCGGCCAGCGCGGCGAGCGCACCGCTGAACCGCTCGGGATCGTCGGCGTGCAGCTCCAGCAAGGGCTCGCCGGCCCGCACAGCGTCGCCGGGCTTGGCGAGGCAAACGATGCCGGCGCTGGCGCTCACCGGGTCCTCCTTGCGGGCCCGGCCGGCACCGAGACGCCACGCTGCGATGCCCACCGCTCGGCAATCGAGGCGGCTCAGCACACCGCTGCCGGGAGCGACCACGATGTGCCGATGGGGCGCAACCGGCAGCGGAGCGTCGGGATCGCCCCCCTGGGCGGCGACCATCTCGCACCACGCCCTGTAGGCCCGTCCGTCGGCCAGCGCCGTGGCGGGATCGACGGCACCCGGCGTGTCGAGCGGGCCCAGACCCACGAGCGCCAGCATCTCCCGGGCCAACGCCAGGGTGACCTCGACCAGGTCGGCCGGTCCACCGCCTCGGAGGCAGGCGATCGACTCGGTGACCTCGAGGGCGTTGCCTGCGGTCCGGCCGAGGACGGTCTCCATGGCGGTGAGCAACGCCACGGTCTTGACGCCGTTGGCGTTGCCGATCCCGACCATGGTGGTGGCCAGCTCCCGAGCCTGGGCCACGTCGGGGAAGAACGCCCCCGAGCCGAACTTCACGTCGAGCACGAGCGCCGAGGTCCCTTCGGCGATCTTCTTCGACATGATCGACGAGGCGATGAGCGGGATCGACTCGACCGTGCCGGTGACGTCGCGCAGCGCATAGAGCTTCCGGTCGGCGGGCGCCAGACCCGCGCCGGCCGCAGCGATCACCGCGCCGCTGGTGCGCAGGATCTCGACGAAGCGCTCGTTTGACAAGAGCGCCTGCCAACCGGGGATCGATTCCATCTTGTCGAGCGTGCCGCCGGTGTGGCCCAGGCCCCGGCCCGAGAGCTGGGGGACGGCCGCACCGCAGGCCACCACGAGCGGCGTGAGGATCAACGAGACCTTGTCGCCCACGCCGCCGGTGGAGTGCTTGTCGACGGTGGGACGGGTCACCGTCGACAGATCGAGCCGCTCGCCGCTGTCGATCATGGCCCGGGTCCATGTGGCCAGCTCGTGCGCCGTGAGCGATCGGAAGAAGATGGCCATGAGCAGAGCTGACGCCTGCTCGTCGGCCACGATCCCCTTGGTGTACGCGTCGATGAACCACCGGATCTGCTCGTCGGAGAGCGTGCCGCCGTCGCGCTTGGTGCGGATCACGTCGATGATGTCCATGCCTCAGCTCACGTCCTGCGAATCAGCCGGGGGAAGGTGGACATCGGGAAGGTGGGTGGCGTCGAAGGCTCCGGGAAGGATGTCTCGCATCGGCTGCGGCGCGCCCGAGCCGTCGACGAGCAGCTCGGCTCCCCCGGCTTCCCACAGCAGCTGCCGGCACCGGCCGCACGGCATGAGGGGCGCTCCCCCACCGTCGACGATGGTCACGGCCACGAGCCGTCCGCCCCCCGTTGCATGCAACGCCGACACCAGCCCGCACTCGGCGCACAGCGTGAGCCCGTACGAGGCGTTCTCGACGTTGCACCCGGTGACGATGCGCCCGTCGTCGACCAGCCCGGCGGCGCCGACGTGGAGATGGGAGTACGGCGCATGAGCCCGTTGGGCCACAGCGACGGCTGCGGTGTGCAATGCCCCCCAGTCGATCGCCTCCCCGGTCGACGCTTTCGACGCGGTCGTCAATGTTCGCCCTTGCGCCAGATCTGCCCGGCACCCTTGGGCGGGCGCAAGCGGCCGGCTGAGAACACCAGCACCACCAGGGTGAGGATGTGCGGGGTCACCTGGTTGAAGGTCGGCGGCACCGTGTCGCGGAGCAGGTACCAGACCACGATCAACGTCGCGATCACTGCGGGAAGCCCGACCTCCACGACCGTCCGCTTCGGGCTGAGGGCCCGCCGCAGGGCGAGGACGGCCAGGACGACGACGCCGACGAGCAGCAGCGCGTGCACGCCGTCGCGGTCGCGGAGCTGGAGGCCGTCGGCATAGCCGAAGAGGAGGGCCCCCAACGCCGTTCCGCCTGGACGCCAGTTGCCGAAGATCATCGTCGCCAACCCGATGAAGCCGCGCCCGTTGGTCTGACCCTCCCGGTAGATCCCGGTCAGCTCGGTCACGATGAACGACCCGGCTAGACCGGCCAGCGCGCCCGAGATCACGACCCCGGCATACTGGTAGCGGTAGACGTTGACCCCGAGCGAGTCACCGGCCGAGGGGTGCTCGCCCGCAGCGCGCAGGCGAAGACCGAAGCGCGTTCGCCACAGCACGTACCACGCCAGCGGGACGAACGCGAAGGCGATGATCGTCAGCCAGCTGACGCGATCGAGCACCGGGAGCTCGACCGAGCCGAACGAGGCAACGCGCGGAGACTGCGAGATGCTGCCGCCCGCGTATCCGCTGAAGATCTCGTCGGCCAGGAAGCGGGTGACGCCGGGGGCCATGATGTTGATCGCCACGGCCGAGATGATGTGGTTGACGCCGAAGCTGACGGTGGCGATGGCGTGGAGAAGCCCACCCAGCGCTCCTCCCAGCAGACCGATCGCCGTGCCGATCACCGGTCCGTACTTCACGGATCCCCAGGCCCCGAACCACGTCCCGAGGACCATCATCCCCTCGAGCCCGATGTTCACGATCCCGGCTCGCTCGGCGAACATCCCGCCCAGCCCGGCGAGGAGCAGGGGAACCGACCAACGAAGCATGGCCCCGGCCTGGCCGCCCGAGAGGAGTTCCTCGGATTCGGGATCGGCGATCCACTCGACGAGCTGCAGGACGATCATCCCGCCCAGCGCGAAGACGGGCCAGCGGAACCACCGCTGCTTCCAGAGGTGAGCGAGATCGACCCGGCCCGGTGAGCCGGGGAGCGCAGCGTCGGTCAGGCCGCGCTCGCTCATGGGTTCGCCCCGATCTCGGTCGAGGTCGTCGGCACCGCGTCGGCCGCCGCCGCGACCTGGCGCCGCCGCCTCGACCGCTCGGTCACCGCGTATGCCACCACCGCAGCGAAGATGATCACGCCCTTCATGATCGTCACGATCTCGCGCGGCGCGTCACCCTCGACCTCGAGGATCGGGGAGCTGGCGTCGAGGTAGCCGAAGATCAACGCGGCCGCGACGATGCCGCCAGGATGGTTTCGACCCAGCAGAGCAACGGCGATCCCCAGGAATCCCAAGCCCTGCGAGAAGTCGCCGCCGTAGTGGTACAGCTCGCCGAGGATGTCGGGCAGGCCGATGAGCCCGGCGATGGCCCCCGAGCCGATCATGGCGGCCAGGATCATGCGCTTGGACGGGACACCGCTCGCCTCGGCCGCGCTCGGGTTGGCTCCGCTCGCCCGGAGGTCGTAGCCGAAGACCGTGCGGGTGAGCAGGACGTGATACCCGATGCCGACGGCGATGGCCACGAAAAGGAACCCGTACAGCTCGCGACCCTTGCCCACGTCCCTGGTGAAGATCTCCAGGAGCCAGTTGATGCCGGGGACGTGGCCCGATTCCCCGATGTCGGCGGTCCGGGTGTCCTGGCCGGCACTGTCCCACCGCCCGAGGAGCTCGGCGGCGACGAACGAGACGCCGATGGCATTCAACATGATCGTGGCGATCACCTCGTTGACGCCCCGGGTCACCTTGAGGATCGCCGGGACGGCGGCCCAGGCCGCCCCGACCGACATGGCGACCAGCACGATGACCGCGACGTGCAGCGGGCCGGGGAGGTCGATCTTGGTCCCCACCTCAGTCGCGACCAGCGCAGCGAGGATGTACTGACCTTCGACGCCGATGTTGAACAGGTTCATCCGAAAGCCCAGCGCCACGGCGATCCCCGCGATGTACAGCGGAACGGCTCGATTGATCGCATCGACGCTGGTCTCGAGACGGGTCCCGAATTCCCACATGCTGGCCCAGGCATCGAGGGGGTTGCTCCCAGAGATCATCAGCACGATGGACGCAACAACGAGCGCTATCAGCACGGCGGCCACCGGGGCGGCGAACCCGAGGAGGAGCTCGGACCGGCTGCGACGTGCCGCGGTCATGCGGCGTCTCCAGTGTCGAGCGCGGCCCCGGTCATCCAGGATCCCAGCTCCCTCGGGGTCACCCGGGCCGGGTCGAGCGTGGCGACCAAGCGGCCTCGAAGCATGACGACCAGCGTGTCTGACAACCCGATGAGCTCGTCGAGGTCGGCTGAGACGAGCACGACCGCCAGACCGTCCCTGCGGGCCTGGCGGAGGAGGTTCCACACCGAAGCCTGGGCCCCGACATCGATGCCTCGCGTCGGATGGGCCGCGATGAGGACCTTGGGCTCCGCCAGCATCTCACGCCCGATGATGAGCTTCTGCTGGTTCCCTCCCGAGAGCGCCCGAGCGGTGACGTCGATGTTGGGTGTCCTGACGTCGTAGCGCTCGACGATCTCCTCGGTTCGGCCCCGGGCCCCAGCCCGGTCGATCCAGATCCCTCGCGCATTGGGCGATCGGGCCTGATGGCCGAGCATGGCGTTCTCCCAGAGCGGCGCGTCGAGCATGAGCCCGCGACGGTGGCGATCCTCGGGGATGTAGCCGAGCCCGGCGTTGCGCCGCCGCCGAACCGACCAGTGGGAGATGTCGGTGCCATCGAGCTCGATGGTCCCCTGGGCGTGTCGCAGCCCCAGCAAGGCCTCGATGAGCTCGGCCTGCCCGTTGCCCTCGACCCCGGCGACCCCCACGACCTCGCCCCGCCTGACGGTCATGTCGATGGAATCGACGATCGCCCGTCCACCGTCGCCGGCGATCGTCAAGCCCCGAACGGCGAACGCCACCGAATCGGTGACGGTGGTCTCACCGGTTGCCGGGCTCGGGAGCTCGGAGCCGACCATCATCTCGGCCAGCTCTGCGGCGGTCACCGAACCAGCGTCACGGGTGCCGACGGTCCGACCAGCCCGCAGCACGGTGATGCGGTCGGAGATCTCGAGGACCTCGTCGAGCTTGTGGTCGATGAAGATCACCGTGACCCCGTTGGCCTTGAGCTCCCTGAGGTTGCGGAACAGCTCGTCGACCTCGTCGGGGACGAGGACCGCGGTCGGCTCGTCGAGTATCAGGATGCGGGCTCCCCGGAAGAGCACCTTGATGATCTCGACCCGCTGGCGTTCGCCGACCTCGAGGTCCTCGACGACCTGGTCGGGGTGGATGTCCAGGCCGTAGGCCCGACTGAGCTCCTCGACCCGGGCCCGCGCGGCCGTGAGATCGAGCACGCCGGCCCCTTTCGACGGCTCGGAGCCCAAGATGATGTTCTCGAGGACGGTGAAGTTGTCGGCCAGCATGAAATGCTGGTGCACCATGCCGATCCCGAGCGCGATGGCGTCCTTGGGTGAGCGCAGGTGGACGGGTCGTCCGTCGACCGACATCGTTCCCTCATCAGGCGGCTGCATCCCGTAGAGGATCTTCATCAGCGTCGACTTCCCGGCGCCGTTCTCACCACAGAGCGCGTGGATCTCCCCTGACTCGACGCTGAACGTCACCCCGTCGTTGGCGACGACGCCGGGAAACCGCTTGGTGATTCCCTGGAGCTCGACGGCGGCGGTCACGATCGGTCCCCCTTCCGAACGCACTGCGAGGAGCCGAACCGTAGCCCGACCCCCCGCAGGGCGTCATGTGTGGTGCAACCTCTAACGAGCTAGAGCTCCCGTTGGGGAACGATCAAGCGAGCGTCTCGGGAACGACGATCTCGCCACTGATGATCTTGGCCTTGATGTCCTCGAGGTCCCCGGTGATGTCGTCGACGAAGCCGCCGCTCGTCGAGTAGCCCACGCCGTCGACCGCCAGGTTGAAGATGTTGAAACCGGGCACAAAGGCCCCGCTGTTGGCGGCCTCGATGGTGTTGAACACCGCAACGTCGACCCGCTTGAGCATCGAGGTGAGGATATAGTCCCGCACGGCCGGATCGACGATGTTGTACTGGTCGGAGTCGACGCCGATCGCCCAGACCTTCGAGTCCCCGCCCTCGGAGAACTCCTTAGCCGCCTCGAAGAGCCCGCCACCGGACCCGCCGGCTGCGGCATAGACGATGTCGGCGCCGTCGTCGTACATCGACAGGCCGATCTCCTTGCCCCGGTCGGGTGAGTTGAAGCCGGTGAAGTCGGGCGGCTGGGTGATGTACTCGGCGAGCACCTCGATGTCGGGGTTGATGTACTGGGCGCCGGCTGTGAATCCAGCCTCGAACTTCTTGATGAGATCGACGTTGACACCACCGATGAACCCGATGGTGCCCGTCTCGCTCTTGAGCGCCGCGGCCGCACCCATCAGGAACGAGCCCTCGTGCTCGGCGAAGAGCAGCAGGGCCAGGTTCGGGGCCGGGTCTTCGGTCGGTACACCGTCGACCACTGCGAAGTTCACCGTGGGATTCGCCAGGGCCACGCCGTTGATCTCGTCGGCGAAGAGGAACCCGATCCCGAACACGAGCGGGTTCGTGTCGGCTTGGAGCTGCAGGAGCTCGGCCCGGTTGGAGCCGTCGGCGTTGGGCGTGGCCTCGCTGAACTCGACGCCCAACTCAGCGGTCGCCTGGTCTCCACCAGCGGCGGCGGCATCGTTGAACGATTGGTCGCCACGTCCGGTGGTGTCGTAGACCAACCCGACCGATATCGCCGAGGCGGCCGGAGGGGCCGTGGTGGCGGCCGCGGGTGCGGTCGTGGTGTCGGCAGGAGCGGTGGTGTCGGCAGGAGCGGTGGTGTCGTCGTCATCGTCCCCACACGCTGCTGCCACCATGGTCAGCGTTGCGAGGAGGGCGAGGAGTACCCGCCAGGACTTGTTCTTCTTCACGTGATCCCCTTGTTCTGTTGTTCCGACCGGGTCCCCAGTCGGGCAGTGCTCTCGGACGCGATGCTACCGCCGGGTACGGACTCGGACCAGGGACGGAGGTCCCGGACGGGCCTGGCCGATGACCCGTTGTTCTTGCGATCTCGTTGTGTCGGCTCAGCGCGACGCCGCCGAGAGGGCCACGGCGATCCGGGCGGCGACACTGGCGTTGTGCTCGGCGAGGGCCAGGTTGGCCGGCAGCGTGCGGCCGCCGGTCGCATCGGCGAGGTGGCTCAGGACGAACGGCGTGACCGCACCGCCGGTGATGCCGGACGACGCCGCCGCCGCCAGGGCGTCCTCGATCGCCGGCTCGATCGTGTCGCGTGCCAGGGCCGCATCCTCGGGGCACGGGTTCACGACCAGGATGCCGTTGACGGCTCCGAGCGCGCGAGCCGCACGCACGATCTGGGCGATGGCGCCCGGGCCCTCCACCCGGTGCGGGACGCGCAGCCCGCTCGTTCGGCACCAGAACGCCGGGAACTCGTCGGTGGCGAGGCCCAGCACGGGCACCCCGAGCGTCTCGAGGTACTCGAGGGTCTTGGGGAGATCGAGAAACCCCTTGGCCCCGGCGCACACGGTGGTGACGGGATGCCGGGCCAGGGCGGTGAGGTCGGAGCTCACGTCGAAGCTGTGCTCGGCGCCGCGGTGCACACCGCCGATCCCTCCGGTGGCGAACACGGCGATGCCGGCGCCGGCGGCCAGGGCGACCGTCGCCGACACCGTGGTCACACCGACGGCCAGTCCGGTGCCGACCGCCCAGGGGAGGTCACGTTCGGCGAGCTTGTGGGTGCCGGCCAGGACCCGTCCGACATCGGTTCCGTCGGTGCCGTCGAGGCCGATCCGGGCGACCCCGTCGAGCACGGCCACCATCGCGGGCACCGCGCCACGGGCCCGCACGGCTGCGTCGCAGCGCCGGAGCGCATCCTCGTTGTGGGGCGCCGGCAGCCCGAGGCTGCTGAAGATCGTCGACTCGAGCGCCACCACGGCTCGACCGTCGCCCAGCGCGTCGGTGACCTCGTCGGAGATGTGGATCGTCCTCATCGCAGTCGCCGGGCTCGCGCCATGAGGCCGGTGCGTTCGGGACCCCCGGCCCCGAGCGCCGTGACGACCCTGGAGGCGTGCCCGTGCGCCGCCTCGGCCGCATCGACGGGTCCATGGCCTCTGAAGGTGGCGAGAAGGAACCCGGCAGCGAAGGCGTCGCCCGCGCCGGTGGTGTCGAGCACCGTGTCGATGGTCGGGACGGCGATCGCCACGAGGCCGAGGCCGGGGCGATGCACGATCGTGGGTGCGGCTCCGTGCTTCACGACGACCAGCATCGCGCCGTTGTCGGGCCAACCCTCGACCGCCGACAGCACATGGGCCTCGGCCTCGTTGGCAAACAGGATGCCCACGCCGAGCTCGGTGAGCGCCGCCCAGAAGGGTCCCGGGCCGAGATCTCGCAGCACGCTCGTCGAGGATGCGTCGACGCTCACCGGCAGCCCCCGCTCGAGCGCGAGCTCGCAGAGGCGCCGGCTGGTCGCTGCGATTCGCCCGCCCGAGAAGGAGTACGCGGGGAGGTGCACGGCATCGACACCGTCGAGCCAGGCCGGGTCGGGTCCGCCGAGGTCGACGCAGGCGCCGCGATCGGTGAGGAACGACCGCTCGGCCGCACCGTCGACGATCACGACGATCGTCCCCGTCGACGGGCCATCGTCGGGACCCGTCTCGCAGATCGTTTCCACGCCCTCGTCGCGCAGCGCGTCGACGAGCGCGCTCCCCCGGACGTCGGGACCGATGCGACCGACGAAACGCGCTCGTCCGCCGGCGCGCACGACGGCCACGGCGACGTTCGCGGCGCTGCCGCCCCGATGACGGCTGATCGAGACCGCCGTGTCGGCCGCGGGCTCGACGGGACCGTCGATGCGTACGACGACGTCCTCGACGAGGTCGCCGACGGTGAGGATCAACGGCGCGTCGGTCATCGGCGGCCGAGCTCGGGGGAACCCGCCCTACGTGACGGCGCGGCCGGGCGCTGGTGCGAAGCCGATGGTCGCGGTTGTGGCTGGGGCCTCGACTCGGGGATCATGCCAAGATCGTTGCACGTGCACCCGTCGACATGGGCGACGTGATCCAGACAGCGATCCAGACAGCGATCCAGACAGCGATCCAGACAGCGATTCAGACAGCGATTCAGAGAGCGATTCAGGCATCAGCGATCGAGCTACGTCGGTAGCTCGGTGTTCAAGGACCAGGAGCCAGCATGTCGGTGACCGTCGTCGACCATCCCCTCGTCGCCCACCGCCTCGTACGCATCCGCGACGAGCGCACCGACCCGGCCACCTTCCGCGGCCTCGTGCGCGAACTGGCGCTGTTCCTGTGCTACGAGGCCACGCGCGACTTCGTCACCGAGGAGGTCGAGGTGACGACCCCGCTCGGCCTCCCGGCTGCGGGAGCCCGTCTCGCCGAGCCCGGGCCGCTCGTCGTGCCGATCCTGCGAGCCGGGCTGGGTCTGCTCGACGGGGTCCTCACGGCGCTGCCGGCTGCCGAGGTCGGCGTGGTCGGGCTCCGGCGCGACGAGGCCACGTTCGAGCCTGCGCTCTACTGCGAGAAGCTGCCCGAGGATCTCACCGACCGGGCGGTGATCGTGATCGACCCCATGCTGGCCACCGGCGGCTCGATGGTGGCCACGCTCGAGATGCTGCAGCGCCGGGGGGCGAGTCGCATGATCATCGTGTGCATGATCGCCTCCCCCGACGGGATCGACCGGGTCGAGCGGGCGTTCCCGGAGGCCCGGATCTTCACCGCGGCGATCGACGAGAAGCTCGACGAGCGGGCGTTCATCGTGCCGGGCCTGGGCGACGCCGGCGATCGTCTCTTCGGTCGGGCCTGAGCGGTCTCCGTTGGGTGCGCTGCCAGCGCCGCCTGAACGACAACGGAACCAGGCAGATCGAACTGATTCAACAGATTGAACTGATTTAACGGAACGAACTGATTTGACGGATCGAACGTAACGGCCGATGACCCCACCGATGACCACACCGGGGCCCGCTCCCGGGCCCGGGGGACCGACGCCCTCGCTGCGTGATGCGGTCGAGGCGGTCTTGCTGGCGACGGTTCCCGGCGATGTCGTGACCTACGGCGAGGTTGCAGCCGAGGCCGGCTTTCCGGGAGCGGCCCGTGCCGTCGGACGGCTCCTCGCGCACAGCGGCGGCCAGTGGCCGTGGTGGCGGGTGGTGAACGCATCGGGCCGACTCGTGCCCGGCCACGAAGCCGAGCACACGCAACGGCTCGTCGGCGAAGGGGTTCGGGTCGTGAATGGCCGGGTGGCCGTCAGCCGCGGCCGTCGGATGCGCGACCAGCCGACGCTGGCAGGTCGCGAGGCGCCACCCGCACCTCGCCGTCGATGATGTACACGGCCAACGCCGCCGCCTCGAGCGGCAATGCCGGGCCGAGGCGGGGCTCGAGGTCGTGGAAGGGCGCCAACCGGGCCTGTCCGCTCGCCAGGTCGACGGCGATGCGCCGCCCGCCGATGAACGCGCCTCCTACCGCCCGATCTGCCAGCTCCGCCAGCGCGGGGCCCAAGTCGGCGACGAGACCGGTGAGCGCCAGGTCGCAGGTGGACGCCACGGCAGCGCAGAGGTCGCCCGCTGGCCACACGACCAGGGTTCCCGTGGCCCGGGCCCGAGCGAGCGTCGACTCGGGGTCGGTCAGCTCCGCCGGATCGAGAACCAGCCGCACCGATCCGCCTTCGCCGATGGTCGTCGGGAGTCCCGAGACACCCACCCGATAGCGCACACCGGAAGCGAACGCATCGGCGAGAGGCTCGAGCCCGTCGGGGATCGCCGGGTCCTCGGCGTCGGACGATCCGTTCCCGACGGTGACCGTGCCACGAGGGGCCATCCCGGCGGCGACGAATCCGGCCAGGAACGCCACCTGATCGAGGCGCACGTCGATCACCACGAGGTTGCTCGGCAGGGCGGCGTCGACATGCTCGCCGAGGAGGTCGACGACCACGATGGAGGCATCGGATCGGGCCCGCGCCACCTCCACCGCCGCGGTGGTGAGCCCCCCGCCCTCGAAGATCGCCAGCTCGCAGGTGCCGTCGACGACGGCCGACGCCGCTGCAACCGCCTCGGCGGCATCGACGGGAACCGGTGGCTCGGCCGAGACGGTGCGATCGTCGAACGGAAGGCCCGCGACGTATGCCAGCTCGGCAGCCTCCCGGTCGACGAACGAGCACGCGGAGTACGGGTCGGGTCGGCTCGTCGTCGTCGACCCGGGCGACGAAGAAGACCCCGCGGCCGGGTCGCTCCCCGTCGTCGCCGACGGGCCGGTGCTCGCACCATCGGAACCGGTCGAGCAGCTCGCAGCCACCGACGCCGCGAGCACGACGCCGATCACGATGGTCGCCGCGATGGACTGCGACGGAGCGCGCCCGCGGCCGCGAGCGACCCCGGTGTGGCGTCGATGATCCATCAGGCGTCTGCGGGGGAACCCGGTGCCGTGGGCTCGGGCATCCGCTCCCGCAGGAAGGCGATCGTCCGGTCCCAGGCCAGCGTCGCCGCCTCGGGGTCGTAGGCCGGCGGTCGATCGGCCTCGAAGAACCAGTGGGCCGTGCCCGGGTAGCGATGGAAGGTGGTGGGCCGTCCGAGGAGGCGCAGATGGGCGAGCAACTCGGCGACCTCGTCCGGGCTGACCAGCTCGTCGTGCTCGGCGAAGTGGCCGAGGAAGGCCGTCTCTTCGGCCGAATCGTCGAGAGCGAGCGACTGGGCGCCGTAGAAGCCCACGACGGCCCGTACCGCCTGGGGCGCCCGGGCGGCGAGCCAAAATGCCCATGATGCGCCCATCGAAAAGCCGATGACGGCGACGGAGTCGGCGTTGCTTCGGGACAACGCCCGCAGCGTGTGGACCGATGACAGCACCAGCGCCGCCACCTCGTTCACGTCGGCATCGGCGAGGATCTCCTCGGCCTCGTCGGGCGTGTCAGCAGTGAGCCCACCGTGGAGATCGGGGGCGAGCACGCTGTAGCCCTCGTCGGCGAGTCGATGGGCGACGCCGCGGAAGAAGTCGGTGAGCCCCCACCAGCCGTGCAGCAACAGAACCCCAGGGCCCTTACCTCCCTTGGGTTCTACGAAGTAGGCGTTCCCGGCGAGACCGGCGCGCCGGTTCACTCGTGGTCTCCCGCCGGGCCCGAATTGCCGTCGTCGACCGACAGCAGGCGGATGGCCTTGGTGATGGCGTTGCGGGCCTGGGTCAACCGGCGCTCCTCGGCGGGGCGCTTGGCCTCACCCCTCGACACGGCATCACGCAGCAGCCCGTAGATGAGGTCGCCGATCTCGGACTCAACGGCTTCGAGGCGGCCGATCAGCTCGGCGTGGCGTTCGTTCATGGTGTGCTCCCCGGGTGACGAGACGGCTCGGGCCGGATGGCGTCACGGGGCCAGCGCGGATGCTCGGGGTCGAGCGCCTCGGCGAGGAGATCGGCCGGGTGCACGGCCCGGACACCGGCCGCCATCAGGTGCATGAGGCAACCGGGGTTGGCCGAGACGACCCTGAAGTCGGTGAGCGCCGCCCCGCCGGCCGCCCGTTGCAGGGCCGCGATCTTGCGCTCCCGGGCGGCCAGGGCCAGGTCGGGCTGGAGCGCGTTGTAGGCCCCGCCAGCACCGCAGCACAGGCCGTCGTCGTCGGTGTCGACCGTGCGATGGCTGGCCGCCAGGATCGACCGCACCGGGGTCGTCTGGCGCTGCACGTGGCGGAGATGGCATGGATCGGCCACCACCACCCGCTCGTGGGTGTCGCGCACCGCCAGCCGATCGACCCGCGGCGCAAGCCACTCGGCGAAGTCGTGCACGCGCTCGGAGAACGCCCGGGCCTCGGGGCTGCCGAGGAGGTGCCCGTAGTCTTTCAGCGCGGCGCCGCATCCGGCCGAGTCGACCACGATCGGGGCATCCCCGGGCATCGAGGCGATCACCCGCTCCGCGAGACGGCGGGCTTCGGCCGTGCGGCCGGCGTGCACGTGCAGGGCGCCGCAGCAGTCGCCGCCCGGTCCCGGGAGGCCCACCATGGCGCCGGTGGATTCCATCACGGTGATCGCCGACCGGTGCGTCCCCCGCTGCCAGGCGTCCATCACGCAGCCCGTGAACAGCACTGCGTCAAAGGCGTTGGTGGGGTTCCCCGTCGAGGGGCCACCCGATGACGCGCCGGACGGCGCCGTGGGCGCCGTGGGCTGCAACGGGTGCCGGAGCTCGGTCAGCGACACCAGAGGTAGGGCGACGCCCCGGGGCACGAGCCGCCGCGGCACCAGGCGCAGCCGTTGACCCAACCCCAGGAGCCACGTCGCGGCGATCACGAGCCGGTGCCGGGGCAGGATCACCGTGTATCCCAGCCACTCGGCCAGTCGGCGGCGGCGTCGTCGGTCGTGGGACCGGCGCTCGTGGAGGGCCTGGCGCGCGCCCTCGATGAGGCGCCCGTAGGGAACCTGGGATGGGCACGCCGCCTCGCAACCCCGGCACTGGATGCATTCCTCCATGTACCGCTCGAACACGGTGTCGATGGGCGCTCCGCCGAACTGGACCGCCCGCATGGCCGCGATCCGCCCCCGGGGCGACGATGTCTCCAGACCCGTCACGCGGTACGTGGGACAGTGCGGTAGGCACAGCCCGCACGCCACGCACGAGACGAGGTCGTCGTCGGAGATGTCGAGGGGGCCCTGGGGAGCAACGCCCATCGGACGTTGTGTCGTGGGCACCGAGTCGAGGGCGGTCACAGCGGGATCCTTCCCGGGTTGAGGCGACCGGCCGGATCGAACGCCATCTTGAGCCGGCGCTGGATCTGCGGATCGGGCAGGCCCACGCCGAACCCGTCGTCGAGGCCCACGCCGGAGGGGCCCGCGCCATCCGGGCCGGCGGGACCCAGGCGTCCAGCCTCCCGTAGGAGCCAACCGCCGTGGGCCTGGGCCAGCGCCCGGGCCGCCAGGAGCCCCTCGGCCGACAGCGACGCCACGTGCACGGTCCCCACTCCCCACTCGGCGAGCCAGGCGACGGTCACTCCGTCGCCGGCGGCGGGAACCATCGACGTTGCGAGCGCGCCGAGCCCGTCGAGTCCGTCGAGTCCGTCGAGTCCGTCGACGACGGCCCGCAATGCCGTGACCGGAACGGAGATCCGTCCCCGCCAGGGCCCCTGCGGCCCGATCGGCCCGGCCACCACGGGCGTGCACCCCGACACCGCGAGCTCCGCGTCGATGTCGTCGGCGTGACCTTCGAAGAGCACGTGCACACCCTGGGTGTCGCTGGCCACGCACGACGGGTTGAAGAGCCGGCGGCGCACGTCGGCTGCACTCACGCCGGTCGGACCGACCGTCCACAGCGCGACCGATTGGCGGGGCTGGCACCGCAGCGTGACCTGGACGGCGACCCCGAGGGTCCCGAGCGATCCGACCAGGAGCCGGCAGACGTCGAAGCCGGTCACGTTCTTGACCGTGGGCCCTCCGCCCTTGACGATCCGGCCGTCTCCGGTGACGAACCGGGCTTCGAGCAGACGCTCGCGCAGGGGTCCCCACCGCAGCCGACGCCGACCCGAGAGCCCGGCCATCAGCACGCCCCCGACCGTGGCAGCGGGATCGGCCGGGTCGAGCGGGCACTCCTGGCCCGCTTCGGCCAGCGTCGCGTCGAGCATGGCGACGGGCGTCCCTGCGCCACAGGTGATCGTGAGCTCGGCGGGGTCGTACGCCACGATGCCGCTGGGAGCGCGAACCACGAGCGCCTCTTCGAGATCGGGGACCGGACCGCCCACCTCCCAGTGCGTCTGTGCCCCCACGGCGACGACCGGGCCGTGCGAGCTCCCGATCGACGCCGCGATCTCGCGCGCCCGCTCGGCGACCTCGGCCGCCGACAGGGCGGGGGCGACGGCCCCGACCCGTGTCACACCCACACCCCCTCGGGCAGCGACTGCACGTCGCCACAGCGGCTGCCGGCCGGGAGGACCTTGTGGGGATTGGAGAACCCGTCGGGGTCGAATGCGTCGCGCATCCCGGCCTGCACGTGCAGATCGTCGGGCGAGAACTGCGATCGCATGTAGGCGCGCTTTTCCAGCCCGATGCCGTGCTCGCCCGAGAGCACCCCCCCGACCGACAGCGACAACTCGATGATCGCATCGCCGGCCGCGTGCACCCGCTCCATCACGCCCGGCTCGCGCCCGTCGAACACGAGCAACGGGTGCAGGTTCCCGTCGCCGGCGTGGAACACGTTGAGCACCTTGATCCGCTGCTCGTCGGCGATGGCGTAGACGCCGCGCAGCACCTCGACCAGACGGGTGCGGGGCACCACGGTGTCGTGGAGGTAGTAGTTGGGCGCGATGCGGGCGATGGCACCGAAAGCCGACTTGCGGCCCTTCCACAGGAGGTTGCGTTCGGTGGCATCGGCGGCGACGCGCACCGTGCGGGCGCCGTTCGCGGTACCGACACGCCGGATGATCTCGATGGCGTCGTCGACGCCGTGGGTGAGCCCGTCGACCTCGACGAGCAGCACCGCTGCGGCATCGCGCGGGTAGCCGGCGCCCACGAAGTCCTCGACCATCCGGGTGATGTCGGCGTCCATCATCTCCAGCGCGGCCGGGACGAGCCCGTCGGCGATGATCCCCGAGACGGTGGCCGCGGCCGCGTCGACATCGGTGAAGTCGAGCAGCAACGTGCGCAACGCCGGCGGATCGGGCATGAGGCGAACGGCGATCCGGGTGGCGATACCCATCGTGCCCTCGCTCCCGACGAACACGCCCCGCAGGTCGTAGCCCGGTTGATCGGGGCTCAAGCCTCCGAGCACGGTGACGGTCCCGTCGGGGAGGACCACCTCGGCCGCGAGCACGTGCGCCTGCGTGGTGCCATACAACAGGCAGTGGGGTCCGCCCGCGTTGGTGGCCACGTTGCCGCCGATCGAGCACGCCTGCTGGCTCGACGGATCGGGCGCGTAGTGCAGTCCCAGATGGGCGACGGCCCGGGTGAGGTCGAGGTTGAGCACGCCCGGCTCGACCCAGGCGAAGCGCTCGTCGACGTCGACCTCGAGGACCCGGTTCATCTGGGTGGTGACGATCACGACCGGATCGTCGACCGGCGTGGCCCCTCCGGCGAGCCCGGTACCGCTGCCCCGGCCGAGGAAGGGGCGGCCGTGACGGCGGGCCGTCTGAACCGCGGCCGCGACCTCGGCGGTGGTCCGAGGGAAGCACACCGCGGCGGCCCGGCCGCTGGCGACGCCGGCGTCACGGGCGTACAGCGCCAGCTCGAGCGGATCGCTGCGGGCCCGGTCGGGGCCGAGCGCGACGCCCAGATCGGCCACGAGTCGCGTCAGCTCGGCGTCGCTCGGGCTCGCGAACGACCGGTCGGCTCGGTGATCGGGAACGGTCGCGTCCATCAGGTCAAGCGTACGGTGCGGCGCCGCCGCCAGCCGGGCCCACCGCGCCTCCTCCGGCGGCCGGGGCCGCGAGTGCGGCTGTGCCGACGCCCGGGACGCCCGGGACGCCCGGGACGGAGAGCATGGCGAGCGTGGCGGCGTGGACGAGGCCGTTGCTCCCGACACCGCTGCCGTGCGTCCAGCCCGACACACCCGACAGCGAGCTGAGCGTCCCGCCGGCCTCGCCCAGGATCACCGGCATGGGCGCGAGGTCCCACGGGTTGGCGTACGGGTCGACCATCACCTCGACCCGGCCGGTGGCGACGAGCACGTACCCGTAGCCGTCGCCCCAGGTGCGCATGGTGAACCCGCTGCGCCGCGCCGCCATGAGCATCGTCTCGGTCCAGTAGTCGTAGCCGCTCGTGGTGAGCACCGCCCGCTCCGGATCGGCGACGGTGCTGACCCGGGCCGGAGTCTCGTGCGCAGCGCTCGTCCCGCGCGAGGTGCCCGAGATGACGAAGCATCCGAGGCCCCGTCCGGCGTAGACGATCTCGCCGAGCGCCGGGACGTTGATGACACCCACCGCGATGCCGTGCTCGTCCTCGACGGCCAGGAGGTTCGTGTACAGCGGCACGCCCCGGGTGAAGGCCTTCGTACCGTCGATGGGGTCGATGATCCAGCGCCGGCCCGAGGTACCCGCGGTGTCGCCTTCCTCCTCACCGAGCACGGCGTCTGCGGCGTGGCGCCGGCCGATCTGCTCACGGAGGAACCGCTCCGCGGCCTTGTCGGCCGCGGTGACGGGCGTACCGTCGCTCTTCCACTCGAGCCCGATGTCGGCGCCCCGGAACCACCGCTGGGTGATCTCACCGGCCTCGAGCGCGAGGTCGCGCGCCTCGCGCATGAGCGCGGCGTCGATCGGCGGCGGTGGGATGGTCGTCGTGTGCGCCATGGGGTGTAGGCACACTACCCAGCACCCCCGCGTTCTTTGCGTCTACGACCGCTCCTGGCGCGGTGCTGGACACAAAGAACGCAGGGGGGTCCCGAGCCGTCCGCAGGAGCGTCATACTTGACGCAGCGACCGCCCGAGTTCGTCTCCGCCTGGGAGAACGCATGATCACGAGCGTCAATCCGGCTCGTCCGGCCGAGATCGTGGGCCGCTACGACGTCAGCGACTTCGATGCTGTCGAGGTCGCCGTGGCCAACGCGGCGAGCGCCCAACGTCACTGGGCCCGGGTCCCGCCTCCCGCACGGGCGGAAGTCATCGGCCGCATCGGTGAGGTCATGCGTGAACGCAAGGCGGAGTTGGCCCGGCTGGTCACCATCGAGGTCGGCAAGATCGGGGTCGAGGCCGGCGGCGACGTGCAGGAGGCCATCGACATGGCCGGCTTCGTCGCGGGCCAGGGACGGGCTTCGTTCGGCGACGTGCACCCGTGTGAGCTTCCGGACAAGCTCGGCTTCACCACCCGCCAGCCCGTCGGCGTCGTCGCGCTGATCACCCCGTGGAACTTCCCGGTGGCCATCCCCTCGTGGAAGGTCTTCCCCGCGCTGCTCGCCGGCAACGGGATCGTCCTCAAGCCCTCGGAGCTGGCCCCGGCCTGCGCCGACGCATTCGTGGCCGCGTGCCGTGCCGGTGGTGTGCCCCCCGAGCTGGTGCAGGTCGTCCACGGCCACGGCGACACGGGATCGGCGCTGTGCAGCCACCCCGTGGTGCGGGCGGTGAGCTTCACGGGTTCCGTGGCGACCGGACGGCGGGTGGCGATGACCGCGGCCGAGACCGGGCCGAGGCTCGTCAGCCTCGAGCTCGGAGGCAAGAACGCCATGGTGGTCCTGGCCGACGCCGACCTCGACCTGGTGCTCGAGGGGGCGCTCTTCGGCGCCTTCGGAACGGCCGGGCAGCGGTGCACCTCGACGTCTCGGCTCATCGTCGACCGGGCGGTGGCCGAGACGCTCATCGGAGCGCTCGTCGACCGGGCGGCTGCCTTGGCGATCGGCGATCCGCTCGACGACATCACCGACGTCGGACCGGTCATCGACGCGCGAGCGCTCGAACGCATCGAGGGCTACGTGGAGGCCGCCGTCTCGCAAGGAGCCGCCGTGGCGTGCGGCGGGCGGGCGGTGACCGTCGACGGCTGCGACGGAGGAACGTTCTTCGCGCCGACCATCCTCGCCGGTGTCCGGGCGTCGCACCGCGTCGCTCGCGAGGAGATCTTCGGCCCCGTGCTGTCGGTGATCGAGGTCGACGGCTTCGACGAGGCCATCGAGGTGGTGAACTCGGTCGACGTCGGGCTGTCGGCGGCGATCTACACACGCGACGTGAACAGCGCGCTGCGAGCCGTCGACCTCATCGACACCGGGATCGTGTACGTGAACGCCCCCACGATCGGCGCCGAGATCCACCTGCCCTTCGGCGGGACCAAGCACACCGGCAACGGGTTTCGGGAGGCCGGACGCCGCGGGATCGAGCAATTCTCGGAGATCAAGACGGTGTACGTCGACTATTCGGGCCGGCTGCAGAGGGCCCAGATCGACAACCGCTGAACGTCGCCGGTCCTCCAGGGCCGGCCACGACCGGGGCGTCGAGGAGAGTTCATGAGCGCCATCAGGCACCGAGCTCCGCAGGACACGAGCGCACGGAAGCGAAAGCCGACCGAGCGCTCCGGCGCGTACGAGCCCACCACGGTTTCGTTGGCCGACGGGGCCCGCCCGCTCAGCCAGGAATGGCTCGAGCGCGACACCGTGGCCTTGGCCGGCGTGCTGCCGCGCATCACCGACCTGGTCATCGAACGGGGCGAGGGCTCGTGGGTCATCGATGTCGACGGGCGACCATTCCTCGACTTCACGTCGGGGATCGCCGTCACCAACATCGGGCACTGCCATCCCCGCGTCGTGGCCGCCATCGAACGGCAGGCCCGCGAGTTGCTGCACGTGTCGGTCGTCGCCCACCACACCCGTTCCATCGAGCTCGCGGAGCGTCTCGGTCGCCACACCCCCTTCTTCACCAGCCCCCAGTTCTTCTTCTGCAACAGTGGCGCCGAGGCAGTTGACGGAAGCATCAAGTTGGTTCGTCTGGTGACGGGGCGCCCGGGCGTGATCGCGTTCCGTAGGGCGTTCCACGGTCGCACCATCGCTGCCACGTCGCTCACCACGGCCAAGCCCATCTACCGCAACGGCTACGAACCGTTGCTGGCTTCGGTGCACATCGCGCCGTATCCCCTGCCGTTGCACGACGGCGGCGCCGGGGCCTCGACAGCCACGGCCCTCGCCGAGCTCGACACGTTGCTGGGCTCGGTCGGAGCCGGCACCGTGGCGGCCATGATCGTCGAGCCCGTGCTCGGTGAAGGCGGCTACGTCGTGCCGCCCGTCGCCTGGCTCGACGGGTTGCGCTCGCGCTGTGACGACCACGGGATCCTGCTCGTCCTCGACGAGGTGCAGACGGGCATGGGCCGGACCGGTCGATGCTTCGCTGCCGAGACCTTCGGTGTGCGACCCGATGTGCTCTTGTTCGCCAAGGGCGTTGCATCCGGCCTGCCGCTCGGTGGCATCGCGGCCGAACGCTCACTCATGGACCGGTGGCCGACGGGTGCGCACGGCTCGACCTTCGGCGGCAACCCGGTGTCGTGCGCGGCGGCCGTCGCCACCCTCGACGTCATGGAAGACGACGGCCTGTTCGAGCGTGCGGCCGTCCTCGGCGAGGTCACGCTCGCCAGGCTGACGGCCGAGACGAGCTCGATCGTGGAGGTGGCCGAGGTACGCGGCGTCGGGCTGATGATCGGCGTGGAGCTGCGCTCGAAGGAGGCGGCGGCTCGTGTGCAGGACGCCTGTCTCGATCGCGGGCTGATCGTGCTGCGCTGCGGCCCCGACGAGTCGATCCTGCGGCTCATCCCTCCGCTCAGCATCTCCGACGCCGATCTCGAGCTCGGGCTCGGCATCCTCATCGACGTGCTCCGGCCGCATCGACACTGACGCTCATGGTTCCTCGAAACGACCAGGAAGGCACGGTCGCCCGCCCGACCCGTCCCAGGCCCGGGCAGTCTCCTGCCCCGGAGCAACCAGGACGTCATCGCCGGGGATGGCCGCACTGCACAATGGTCGGTCTGGACTGAGAGGGTCGATCTCGGGGGAGACGATGGACGACGGCGAGACACCGATGAGCACCGGGGCCGACCTGATCGCCCGGGCCCTGGCGGCGTGCGGAGTCGACATCGTCTTCGGGCTCCCCGGCGTGCACAACATCGCGCTCTGGCCGGCCTGTGCCGACGCCGGGGTTCGCATCCTGGGCAGCCGCCACGAACAGGGAAGCGCCTACGCAGCCGACGGGTACGCCCGCACGACCGGCCGGCCCGGTGTCGTGCTCGTGACCACGGGCCCGGGCGCGGCCAACACCCTGGCCGCCGTGGGGGAAGCGCAGGCGGCGCACTCCCCCGTCGTGGTCATCGCCTCCGACATCGCCGCCTCGCTGCGCACGCCGGGCGTGTACCGGGGCGTGCTCCACGAGTGCCGCGACCAGGGCGGCATGTTCGCGCCGGTGACCAAGGGCGTGCTGAGGGCCAGCGACGCCGCCGAGTTGGGCGATCTCGTGGTCCGGGCCCTGGCGCTGGCCCTGGCTCCCCCGACCGGGCCGGTGTACCTCGAGGTGCCGACCGATCTCTTCTCGACCGCCCTCCCGCCTGTGACGACGCTCGTCCCCCATGCCCGACCGGCAACCTCCGAGCGAGCGCTGCCAGCGCAGGTGTTCGCTCCCGTCGACGAGCACGAGCTCACGACAGCTGCGGCACTCCTGGCTACGGCCGAGCGTCCCCTGATCTGGGTCGGGGGAGGTGGACGGGACGCCGGCGAGCAGGTCGACGTCGTTGCACGAATCCTGGATGCTCCGGTGATCGAGACGTTCCTCGCCCGGGGCACCGTGCCCCACGGGCATCCGCTGCTCGTGGGACTCCCGCCGCACGAGCCCGAGGTGACGGCGTTGATCCGCCGAGCCGATGCCGTACTGATCGTCGGCAGCGATCTCGACCACATGTCCACCATGGGCTGGACGCTGCCGCTGCCCACGATCCGGGTGGCCGTGAACATCGACCCCGACGACGCCGTCAAGAACTATCCCATCGACGTCGTCGTGCGCGGCGACAGCAGCGCCGTGTTGAGTGCGCTGGCCGGGGCTCTCTCGACCACGGTGTCGCCGCGGACCGAAGGGAAGTGGCCACCTGACCTGGAGTCCATACGGGACAAGGTGTTCGAGGAATTGCGCGACGATCCGACAACGAGCGAGGCGGTGGGTTTCCTCACCTCGGTCCGCCAGGCGCTGCCGGCGGATGCCGTCGTCTTCGCCGACATGGCCGTCGCCGGCTACTGGATGTCGGCCTATCACCCGGTGACCCGTCCCCGGAGCCTGCACTACCCCATGGGCTGGGGCACGCTCGGGTTCGCGTTCCCCGCAGCAGTCGGCGCCGCGGCCACCGGTGCTCCCACGGTGGCGATCGTGGGTGACGGGGGAATGCTCTTCGGCTTGGGCGAGCTGGCAGCCGTGGTGCAAGAACGGCTCCCGCTGACGGTCGTGGTCGTCGACGACGGCGGGTACGGGATGTTGCGCTACGGGCGTGATGACGGGCGCCACGGTACCGAGTTGCACACGCCCGACTTCTTCACGATCGCGCTCGGCTTCGGCGTATCCGCCCGTCGGGTCGACGACGTCGGTGAGCCGTTCGCGGCGGCATTGGCGGATGCGGTGCACTCGGGCGAGCCCAACCTCATCCACCTCTCGGCCGGCTTGACACCTCCGCGTACGACCTCACCCCGCTGGCCCCGTCAGGTTTCCTGACATGGATGCGAGGGAGTCGTCAGCCGGCGCGCTCGACGGGGTCCTCGTCGCCGACTTCTCACGGGTGCTGGCCGGGCCGCTGGCCACCATGGTCCTGGGCGATCTCGGCGCCGACATCGTCAAGGTCGAGCGACCGGGCACGGGCGACGACACCCGCGCGTGGTCACCACCCGTCGCCGCCGACGGCACGGCCACGTACTACCTCAGGTTCAACCGCAACAAGCGTTCGATGCTGCTCGACCTCGACTCCCCCGCCGACGTCGTCCTGGCCCGACGCCTGGCACTCCGGGCCGACGTGCTCGTCGAGAACTTCCGTCCCGGAACCATGGCCCGCAAGGCGCGGGCGAGGTAGGCCGCGGCGGGTCAGACCGTTGTGCCCGCCACCCACGACGACGACGTCCCACGTCCGCCCCGTGATCGTGGCGAGGTCGGAGCTCGAGACCGGACCGATGGACGGAACCAACATGACCGCTACTCCCTCTCTCCCGAGGCGGCACCGGTGCCAGCCGAGACTTCCGTGACGATCTCGCCCGGGGCAGTCGGAACGCCAGCGACACCGAGCGCCGCGGCACGTCGGACACCCGAGCCCGGGGGCGCGGCGACCGGAAGACCGCCACCTCCCGCCGAGGAGGTGCCGGCGATCCACGAAGCGTGCAGCCCGGCGTACACGCCAGCGCGGGCGAGCAGCTCGGCGTGGGGTCCGTGCTCGACCAGACGGCCGCCGGCCAGCACCACGATCACGTCAGCCCGCTCGGCGCTGGCGAGCCGATGGGCGATGGTGATGGAGGTGCGGCCCTCGGCGAGCGATTGCAGCGCCCGGGCCAAGCGGGTCTCGGTGGCGGCGTCGACCGACGAGGTCGCTTCGTCGAGGATCAGGCACGTGGGGTTGGCGACGTACGCCCGGGCCAGAGCCACGAGCTGGCGCTCCCCCACCGACAAGTGCTCGCCGCGTTCGCCCACGGCCGTCTGCAGCCCGTGCGAGAGCCCGTCGACCCAGGCTTCGAGACCCAACTCGACGAACGCCAGCCGCACCTCGTCATCGGAGGCGCCGGGCCGGGCGTAGCGGACGTTGTCAGCGATCGTGGTGTCGAACAGGAAGCTCTCCTGCGGCACCATCACCAGGGACGATCGCAGCGAAGCCGACGACACCTCGCGGAGGTCGATCCCGTCGACGAGGACGCGCCCCGCCGTCGGGTCGGCCAGTCGGGTGAGCAGCTTGGCCAGTGTGGTCTTGCCCGAGCCGGTGGCACCCACGACCGCCACGTGCTGGCCGGGCGCGATCACGAAAGAGACATCGCGCAGCGCGAGCACGTCGGGGGCTCCCTGGGCGCTCGGGCGCTGATACCCGAACGTGACCCCGTCGAGGATGATCTGCGGCGCCTGCCGCGGCAGGGTGATCCCGGGGACGGGCTCGACGATCTCAAGTGGGGTGGCGAGGAGGTCGAGCACCTTGCGCCAGCCAGCGATCGCCGTCTGCGTCTGGTCGAGGATCTCGGTGAACTCCGAGACCGGTTCGAGCAGGAGCCCCACCAGGAACAAGAACGCCACGAGCTCGCCAGCGCTCAAGCCGCTCCCGGGGCCGAGCGCCACACCGACGACGACGACGGCTGCGATCGTGACGACGGCGAAGACCTCGTTGGCCGGGAACATGAAGGCCGAGATGGTTCCGGCCCTGACCTCGGCGTCCTTGCGGGCGTCGACGGCCCGCCGGACCTTGGCGTTGGTGCGCTCCTCGATCTGGTAGCCGCGCACGACCGCCGCGCCGGTGACGGCCTCCGAGACCGCGCTCAGCATCTCGCCCACCCGGTCGCGCACGGCGTCGTAGGCGCGGATGAGATGGCGCTGGAGGAGCCGGAGCACCACGCCCAAGGGTGCCACTGCGCCCACGGCGACGAGCGTGAGCCGCCAGTCGTAGACGAGCATCGTGGCAACGACCGTGACGACCACGGCGCCATCGATGAGCATGGCCAGCCCACCCCACGAGAAGAACTGCGACAGCGCCTCGAGGTCGGAGGTGACACGGCTGACCAGGACACCGCGGTGCTCGTCGGTGTGATGGGCCAGGCTCAGAGAATGGATGTGCGCGAACGCGTCCACCCTGAGCTCGCCGATGGCCGTCTCGGACACCTTGGCCAAGCGCCGCTTGGTCGCCCTGGTCGCGAGCACCGTGACGAGGACGATCCCCACGGCGAACGTGCAGATCACCCAGACGACGCCGAGATCGACGTCGACCCCGTCGGCGCCGGGACCGGCGCGCTCGGATGCACCAGGTCGGCGGAGACCGCGATCGACGACCTGCTGCACCAGCACGGGCACGACCACCCGGCCCATCGCGCCGACCAGGGCCAGCGCCAGGGTGACGAGCAGGCCGACACGCAGCCCGGGACTGGCCCGCAGCCCCGCCCGGAGCACGTCGCTGGCCCGGTAGTCGGCCGTCGTGGCCGCCCGTTCCTCGTCGCGTCGGCTCATGCGGGCTGATCCCGGGCATCGGGGAGCCGGTCGTGCTCGTACGCCTGGACGAGCTGCGCGTACCTCGGGTGACGCGCCATCAGCTCGCGGTGCGAGGCCTGGGCCACCACGGTTCCGTTGTCGATGTACACGATCTCGGCGGCCAGAAGGATCGTCGAGGGCCGGGTGGCCACCATGATCACCGTGGTCTCTGAACGGTTGCGGGCCAGCCCGTCGAGGATCCGGGCTTCGGTCGTGGGGTCGACGGCCGACGTGGCGTCGTCGAGCAGCAGGAGCGACGGAGCGCGAGCCAGGGCGCGAGCCAGCGCGATCCTCTGTCGCTGACCACCGGAGAGGGTGGCTCCCCGCTCGCCGAGCTCGGTCTCGTAGCCGTCGGCGAGCTCGGTGACGAAGTCGTGGGCCTGCGCCAGGCGACCGGCGTCCTCGAGCGTGCCGTCACCGGGGTCGAGCCCCAGCAGGATGTTCTCCGACACGGTGTCGCCGAACAGGAACGGCTCCTGGAACGCCAGCGCCACGCCCCGACGTCCTTCCGGGGCGCCGAACACGATGCGGCCGCTCCCGGGCTCGAGCAGCCCCGCGATGCACAGCATCAACGTCGACTTGCCGCTCCCGGTCGAGCCCACGATCGCCACCGTCGATCCGACGGGCACCCGCAACGACACGCGCTCGAGCACCGTCTCGCCCGGCTCGTAGCCGAAGCTCAGGTCGTCGACCACGAGCGCCCACGGCGCGTCGGTGGCCATCGTCGTCGCCGTCGTCGCCGTCGTCGCTGGGGTGCGCTGCCCCGCGGCCAGCGCATGATCGGGCGCCTCGTGGTTCAGCACCCGGTCGATGCGCTCCCATCCGATCACCGAGCGGGGCATCTCGGCGAACACGTACCCCACGATGCGCAGCGGGAACGTGAGCAGCCCGAAGAGGTTGGTGAAGCTGACGATCGTGCCGGTGGTGATCGCCCCCTGGTCGAGCCGCCACGAGCCCACCGCCAGCAGTGCGACGATGCCCAAGGCCGGGATGGCGTCGAGCACCGCCTCGTAGCTGGCCCGCATGCGGGCGACGGTGATGCGGGCGTCACGGAGATCCTCGACACCCTCTCGGAACCGTTGCGTCTCGATCTGCTCGGCGCCGAGCGCCTTGACGACCAGATATCCGTCGAAGCTCTCGTGGGCGACCGCCGACACGTTGCCGACGAGCCGCTGCGCACGCTCGGCAGGAGCCTCGACCCGGCGCTCGTAGTAGATGTTCAGCAACCACAGGGCCGGGAACACGGTGACGCCGATGATCGCCAGGAACGGGTCGGCGACGACCATCCACCCCGCGGTGACCAGCGACAGCACGACGACACCGCTGGCGAAGGGCATCGGCGCCACCATGGCCGTTGCGGCCATCACGTCGGCGTCGGTGTGAGCGAGCAGCTCGCCCGTCGGACGGGCCTGGTGCCACGAGTACGGGAGGCGCTGATAGTGCTCGACCACGCGGGTCCGCAAGATCGCATCCATGGTGGCGTGAGCACGCGTGACGAAGACCCGCCGGGTCACGATGCCGGCGGCCTTGAGCATGCCCACGCCGATGATGGCCACCGCTGCGATCACGATCGATGCCGTCCCCACCGATCCCTCCTCGAACCGGGGCACGATGACGTGATCGACCACCTGACCCAGGGTGAACGAAGCCGCCACCACCGAGAGGCCGTAGAGCGCGGCCCCGCTCACAGCGATCGCGAACGGTCTGGGAGCGAGCGCGACGAGCCGTCGGGCCACACCGAACCCGCGCCGGACCAGCCGGACGGCAGGCTCGGCAGGCTCGGCGGGCTCCGCGGGGTCGGGCACGATGGTGGACACCCGCCCATACTGCCGGATCGCCGCCAAGCGGTCTGGCCTTTGCGGACATCTCCCTCAAGGGCACCCCAATCGGAACCGAAACCCGGCATCGAAGGGCCGGTCCCGGGGCGCTCGAGTGATGACGTCACCCGGGAGGAGTTCCGCACCTTCGTTGCCAGCCTCGAGCAACGCGGTGTTCCGGGTGGATCTGCCCAGCGTGAACCTCGGCAGGCGCCCCAGCCGCTCCTGAGCCCGCGCCGAACCCGGGCGGCGGGCGGCAGCGGCGGCGCAAGCCTGCCCTCAGAGGACGCCGAGCAGCCCGCCGACGGTCTTGAGCGCCGATCCGCCGGCCTCGGCCGCCACCGCCAGGGCGCGACGCGCATCGAGGTCGTCGTAGAGCGCGTCCACGGCCACGACGGTCGCCCGCTCGGCTGCGCCTCCGCCGTCGCGTGACGCCAACGCTCGGAGCCGCTGGAGCCGCTCGGCCGCCTCGGCCAGGTCGTCCTCGCGGTAGTCCCAGGGGTCGCGCCAGTCACGGTCGACGATCAGCAGCCTGATGGCCTCGGCGGGGAAACGTTCGAGCAGGTCGTGCACGAACACCAGGTTCCCGGTGCTCTTGGCGATTTTCTCGCCCCGGTACAAGACGGTGCCCACGTGCATCCACGACCGGGCGAAGGGGGCGACGCCCGTCACGGCCTCGGCCAGGGCGGCTTCGTAGGCGTGGTGGGGGAAGATCAGATCGGCGCCGCCACCGTGGAGGTCGATCCCGGTGCCCAGGTTCGCCAGGGCCATCGCGGTGCACTCGGCGTGCCATCCGGGTCGACCGGCACCCCAAGGGCTCTCCCACGACGGCTCGCCCGGCTCCGACCGCTGCCAGACGGCCATGTCGAGCGGATCGTCCTTGTCGGGATCGTCGGGACGACCGCCCCGGGCCGCCGAGGTCCGCAGCGCCGTGACCCGGTCGATCCCGGCCCGCTCGGCCACGCCGGCGCCGCGGAAGAACACCGATCCGTTCCTGGCGTATGCGGCGCCCACGGTGATGAGTGACTCGGCCAGCGTGACGACATCGTCGACGTGATCGTGGGACTTGGGCTCGTAGGTGGGGCGCTGAACCCCCAGCCGCCGCATGTCCTCCTCGAAGCGGTAGGTCTGTTGTGTGGCGAGCGAGCGCCAGTCGACACCTCGGCGCCGGGCCTCCTCGATGAGCGGATCGTCGACGTCGGTGATGTTGCGGCACACCTCGACGGGCACACCGAGATGGCGCAACACCCGCACGGCCACGTCGGTCCAGACGAAGGTGGCCGCGTGACCGAGGTGCGTGGTGTCGTACGGGGTGATCCCGCACACGTACACGCGGGCCTTGCCCACCACAGGCAGCACTCGTCCATCGATGCGCAGGGTCATGGTGTCGAGGCTACGCGCTGGCCGCTGGGCCGCCGGGACGCCGCTGCCCCCGACACCGCCCGTGGACCCCGTCGTCCCCGATTCGAGGTGGTGAAGGACGGGGACATCCCCCAACGGATGCCGGCGCCGCAGCCGTACCCCCAATCACCACACGGCATCACGACCAAGGAGATCCGCCATGATCCGCAAGCCCGCCCGCTCCCTGTCCGTCCTCATCGCCGGCCTCAGCGCCTTCGCAACCTTCACGCTCGCTGCCGGCCCGGCCGGCGCGACCTCGCCACCACCGCTGGCGCCCAGGTTCACCAGCACCCCGCCCCCCGTCACGAGCTCGACCACGGCCACGTTCACCTACGACCTGGGCAACGTGTTCGGGATCTGCCGTCTCGACGGGGCATCGGTGTCCGACTGCGACGGTTCGACGAGCCTCTCCGGGCTGGCCGCCGGATCGCACACCTTCGAGGTCTGGGCCACGACACTCGAGACGACCAGTGCGGCGAGCGCCTACACCTGGACCGTCGACCTCACAGCGCCGAACTCGACCATCACGAGCAGGGTCGACCCCGCCGGGAAGCTCCGTCTGACCTTCTCGTCGAGCGAGCGGGGCTCGACGTTCCAGTGCAAGCTGGTGCGGGTGGGCCGCTGGGTCCGCTGCGAGTCGGTGATCACCATTGCGGTCGGCGATCTGCCGATCGAGGTTCGAGCGATCGACCGGGCCGGCAACATCGACCCCACCCCGGCCTCGATGACCACGGCGCCCCGCCGCTGAAAGCGCGAAGTTACGAGCTCGTTGAGCCAACGGGTCATCCAAGACCCGAGCCTCAGCGATGACGGATCGACGGCGCCTCGGTGCCGTCGATCCGTTCGCGTTCGCGAGCCGGGTGAGGCATCACTCGGCACCCCGGGGCTGAGCGTCGCTGACGTGCTCGCGATCCCCGTCTCCACGCGGGCAAGGACGGGGACATCCCCCAACGTCGGCAGGCGTGGTGGCCGTACCCCTCGTCACCACACGGCGTCACGACCAAGGAGATCCGCCATGATCCGCAAGCCCGCCCGCTCCCTGATTGTCCTCACCGCCAGCTTCGCTGCGGTGGCGAGCTTCGCACTCGCCGCCGGGCCGGCCGGCGCCGGTGGACAGCACCCGACCCCCACCTTCACCCAGGCTCCTCCGTCGATCACGAGCTCCACCACGGCGACGTTCGCCTACGACCTGCACGGCGGCACGAGGGCGATCTGCCACCTCGACGCAGCCCCGACCGAGGTCTGCGATCCGACGACGATGACCTACTCCGGGCTGGCTGCCGGTCGGCACACGTTCGAGGTCTTCTCGTCCGACTCCGTCGGCGGCAGCCTGACCGCCACCCACAGCTGGACCATCGACCTGACGGCGCCCGACACCTCGGTCACGGGCCGGATCGACCCCGCCGGGAAGCTCCGTCTGACGCTCTCGTCGAACGAGCGGGGCTCGACGTTCCAGTGCAAGGTCGTGAAGGTGGGCCGCTGGGTCAGGTGCGAATCCGTTGTCACCATTGCGCTCGCCGATCTCCCGATCGAGGTGCGGGCCATCGACCGGGCCGGCAACATCGACCCCACCCCGGCCTCGATGATCCAGGCGCCCCGCCGCTGAGCTCAGCAGGCCAGTCGGGCCAGGCGCTCGGCGGCCAGCTGCAGCGTCTCCATCTTCTTGGGGTAGGCGAAGCGGATCTTGCGGGCGGCCAGGCCGGTTGCCCGGTCGGCGTAGAACGAGGAACCGGGCACGGCGCCGATACCGATCTCGTTGATGAGCCGAAGCGACAGGGCCACGTCATCACCGGCCGGGTCGATCTTCGTGGTGTCGGCCATCACGTAGTAGGCCCCATCGGGGGGTCGCACGCCGAAACCGACGTCGGCCAGCGCGGCGCAAAGGAAGTCGCGGCGCTCCTGGTAGTCGATGGCCAGCCGGTCGTAGTACGACGGGGGAAGGTTCATCGCCACGATCCCCGCCTGCTGCAAGGGCGCCGGGGCGTTGATCGACAGGAAGTCGTGAGCCTTCCGGACCCCGTCCATCAGCGCCGCGGGCGCGATCGCCCAACCCACCCGCCAGCCGGTGACGGCGTAGCTCTTCGACATCGAGTTGATCGTGACCGTGCGGTCTTCGAGGCCGTCGACGGTGGCCGGGGGGACGTGAGCCCCAGGGCCCAGGTAGTGGATGTGCTCGTAGATCTCGTCGGAGAACACGAGGGCGTCCCACCGGTTGCACAGCTCGGCGATGAGCGCCAGCTCCGAGCGGGTGAACACCTTGCCGGTCGGGTTGTTGGGGGTGTTGACGATCACGGCTCGGGTCCGGGGCCCGAACGCGGCCCGCAGCTCGGCCTCGTCGAAGGTCCAGTCGGGCTCGTGGAGCGTGACGACCTTGAGTGTGGTGCCCGTCATGATCGAGTGCGGGCCGTACGACTCGTACCAGGGCTCGAAGGTGATCACCTCGTCGGCGGGATCGAGCAGCCCGAGGTGCGCGGCGATCATCGCCTCCTGGGCGCCGCAGGTGACGACCATCTCGGTCTGTGGATCGGGACTCCAGCCGGGGTAGGTGCGCGCTGTCTTGGCGGCGATGGCCTGGCGCAGCTCGGGGATGCCCCAGGTGATCGTGTACTGGTTGACGTCGTCGTCGATGGCCACCTTGGCTGCATCCTTGAGGACCTGGGGGCAGGCGAAGTCGGGGTAGCCCTGGCCGAGGTTCACCGCCCCAGCGGCGATCGCGAGACGGGTCGTCTCGCGAATCACCGACTCAGGGAACCGGCTGGCCTTGGCACTGGTCCTGCAACTGTCAGCGTGGCGCCCCGTATCCGGGGACCCACGCTGACAGTTGGGCTCAGAGTGAGGCATCGCCGGCGGCGGACGCGTCGTCGTGGCCGTGGCTCGTGCGGTAGTCGCCGAACGGAGCATCGCGCTCCGACAACGTGGCGGTGAGCCCCTTGGTCTGCATGCTCTCGATGAACCGGGCCATGGCCTGGGTCTGGGTCCCGAGTGCGCACAGCTCGGTGCCGGCCCGGATGCCGTCACGGATGCCCATGATCTCCATCTGGCGGTGCACGACGCGCTTGTTGAGCTGCACCAGCTCGGGCTCGATCTGCGCGACGCGGGTGGCGACCTCGAGCACGCCGGCCTCGAGCTCGTCGACCGGGAACGAACGGTTGGCCCATCCCAGCCTCACGGCCTCTGTCCCCGAGATCGAGTCGCCGGTGATCATCATCTCCATCGCCGTCCGCATGCCCATGAACCAGGCGTGGAAATGCATGTCGGGCACACCGAAACGCACGGCCGGGTAGCCCATCTTGGCGTCGTCGGCGACGTACACGAGGTCACAACACGTCGCCAGCTCCGAGCCGCCGGCGAGGCAGTAGCCGTGCACCTGGGCGATGACGGGCTTGGCCAGGTCCCAGATGCTCATCCAGCCCTCGGTCACGTGACGGGGCCACTGCCCGAGCCCCCCTGCCGTGTAGAAGGGAAGGTCGAGGCCCTCGTTGCCCCCGCCGAGGTCGTATCCGGCCGAGAAGCTCGGACCCGCACCCCGCACGATCTGCACGCGGACGTCGCGGTCGGCGTCGCCCTCGCGCAGCGCCCGGAGCACGTCGCCGCGCAGCGCATGGTTGAGCGCGTTGCGCTTGTCGGGACGGTTGAGGGTCACCCGCCGAACGCCGGGGGCCGGCTCGTCGATCAGCACCACCGTGTACTCATCGCCGGTGGAGCCACCCGCCTGCTGGACCATGCCGTAGCTCATGTCGCTCTCCCCATCTCACCTGTGTCATCTGTGTCGGACCGGCCGGAGCCTATCGACGCGCCCCACCCCCTCCAACTGTCAGCGTGAGGGGCCGGATACGGCCCGCCACGCTGACAGTTGGCGAGGGATCGACGGGGGTTCGCCCGTCAGCGCAGCACGGCGCGTTCGGTGAGGGCCACGATCTCATCGTCGGTGAGGCCGAGGTGTTCGCGCAACACCTCGGCGGTGTGGGCACCCAGGCATGGTGCGCTCGACGCTGTTCGGGTGGCGAGACGCGACCAGCGTGTGGGCTGGCCGACGTGGTGTTCAAGGCCCACCTCGGCGTGCTCGGTCTCGACCAGGTATCCCCGAGCCTGCAGATGGGGGTCGGCCCGGTGCTCGAGCGGGCCGAGCACCGGCATGGCCGAGACGCCGTGCGCCTGGAGAAGCTCCGCGCACTCGCGGGCCGCGCGGACGGCCGTCCAGGCGGAAAGGCGGCTTTCGATGGCGTCGACCGCGGCCAGGCGCCCGGCGAGCGTCGCCACGGCAGCGTCGGCGGCCCACCCGAGCGCGCCGCACAGCCTGGTCCAGGCCCCGTCGTCGGGCACGGCGATCGCCACCCACGCGTCGTCGCCCGCTGCGGGGAACACGCCGTGGGGAACGGCGACCGCGCTGCGATTGCCGACGGGCTGTGGATCGGTTCCCCCCAGCGCTCCTTCGAGGTACAGCTCACCGACGAGGTACGCCGCCGCCTCGGTCTGGGCCATCTCGACGAGCTGTCCTTCACCCGTTCGCCGCCGATGCTCGAGCGCAGCGAGCACGGCAACGGCGAGGAGCTTGCCGGCGATGTGGTCGGGATGGTTCATCGACGTGCCGCACGGATAGGGCGCGTCGGGGTGGTTCCACAACAGGTGCACCCCTGCGAAGCCCGAGTTGAGGGGACCGTAGGCCGGCATCTCCCCGAAGGGCCCACCCCGGCCGTAGCCCTGTGACGAGGCGTACACGATCGACGGGTTCACCGTCCTCAGTGCCTCGTAGCCCAGCCCGAGCTTCTCGAGCACGCCACCCCGATGGTTCTCGGCAACCACGTCGGCCTTGGCGCACAAGGAGAACGCCAGCGCGCGACCCTCGGGCGTCGAGAGGTCGAGCGCCACGCTGCGCCGACCCCGGCACTCGGCATTGAATGCGAACCCGCAGTTGAACCGCGCACCGCCGGTCTGGCGCAACACGTCGGGATGCACCGCCGACTCGATCTTGACGACGTCGGCGCCGAGCTCCGAGAGCATCCAGCACAGCTCAGGTACGACCGCGGCCACGCCGAACTCGACGACCGTGACCCCGTCGAGCAACAGACCGTTGTCGCTCCCCGGCTCGTTGTGCCCCATGGCCAACCGCTCGAGCCCGCCTCGTGGTGCGCTGCGGGGTCCGAACGAGGCGGCGTGCTCGTCGGCGAGACCGGGGGCCGGGTGACGCAGCGACGTGGGGGTCGCCGACAGCCGGATGGCCGACGTGGCGAACGGCGCATCGCCGAGGCCGGGAAAGCCCGTGGCCGCGAAGAATCCTCGTGAGCGGGTCTGCTCGTGGGCCACGAACTCCGACAGCGAATGCAGCACCCCGATCGTGGCGCCGGTTTGCCGGGCCTGGTCGAAGAGCTCGGCGCGGGTCCGCTCGGCCAGCGCCTCGTGGGCCACGATGCGCACCACGTCGGAGTTCGGCCCCCGATAACCGGGCTGTTGCCATTCGGGGCCGGTGAGCGCGGCGGGCTTGCCCAGGAGCTCGACGAAGCCGTCCCACTGGCGGTTCGAGCCGTTGATGACCCGCACCCAGCCATCGGCCACCGGAAGGACGATGTAGAAGCCGTCTGCATTGCGGCGACCCTCGGCCGGAAGCATGGGGTTGATGTGGAGGTAGTCGGGGACGAGGATCGACCAGGGGATGGTCCCGGCCAGCGCAGCCTCCTGGGCGCTCACCTCGACGAGCTGGCCGAGGCCGAGGTCGGGGCCGAGGCCCGGGCCGAGGCCGAGGCCGGGGCCGGCTCCGGTGTGTCGGTCGCGATCGGCGATGGCAGCCACGGCCCCGAGAGCGCCGTGCACCGAAGCGCAGTCGTGTGCGAGATAGCCCGGGATCGAGCACGGCGGGCGATCGGGGAATCCCGTCGCCCACAAGGCTCCCGAGGCTGCGAGCGCAGGCAGGGGTTCGAGGTGCCAGGCGGCATCGGGCCCGTCGAGGCCCAGGTCGGTGAGGGCCACGTGCACCAGGCGGGGATGGCGCTCGGCCACGGCATCCGGAGCCAGCCCGAGCATCGCGCGAGCGGTCGGTCCCAGGTTCTCGATGAGCACGTCGGCTTCGGCCAGGAGCTCGTGGAACGCGGTCCGCTCCGAGTCGACGGTGAGGTCGAGCCGGCGCCCGCGCTTGTTGGCGTTGCGGTAGCGGTACGCGACGCTCTCGATCTCGGCGGCTCCGATGGCGGGGTCGACGATCTTGAGCACGTCAGCCCCGAGATCGCCGAGGATGCGTGCGCACAGCGCGCCCCGCAGGTCGGTGAGATCGACGACGCGCAGATGGGCCAGGGGGCCCAGGGGGCCCAGGGGGCCCAGGGTCTCGTCGTCGCCACCCGTTGCGGCGACCGGCGCAGCCACTCAGCCGCCTCGACGAGCCGTTGCCTCGAACAGCACGGGAGCAGCAGCGACGCCCCGTGTGGGCACCAGCTGGTTGCGGACGATGGCCTTCTCGTCGACCTCCCAGTCGCCGATGGTCTCGAGCAGGACCTGCAACGACACTCGGGCTTCGAGCCGGGCGACGGCGTTGCCGAGGCAGTAGTGGATGCCGTGACCGAAGGTCCAGTGCAGCTTCACCACCCGGTCGAGGTCGAGCACGTCGGGCCGCTCGAACACGGTCTCGTCGTGGTTGGCCGAGCCGTACAGCAACAGCACCTGATCGCCGGCCGGGATGGTGACGCCGTGGAGCTCCACGTCACGGGTCGTCGTGCGGGCCAGACCCTGCACGGGCGACTCGTAGCGGAGCAGCTCTTCCAAGGCCGTCGGCCATCGGCCGGGATCGGCGGCGAGCTTGCGCCGCTGGTCGGGGAAGCGACCCAGGCTGATGATCGCGTTGCTGATGAGGTTCATCGTGGTGTTCTGCGCGGCGTCGTGCAGGAGCGAGCAGAAGCCCGAGATCTCCTCGTCGGCCAGAGGCTCGCCCTCGACCGGCGTGTGCAGGATGAGCGAGATCAGGTCGCCGCCGGGGTTACGACGACGGTCGGCCACCAGACCGGTCCAGTACTGCGCCATCTCGCCGTAGGCCGCCAGCGACGTCTCACTCGTGAAATCAGCTCCGGCCAAGGTGGCCAGGTTCCACTCGAGGAACTGCTCGCGACCCTCACGAGGCAGATCCATCAAGGCGCACATGGTGATCGTGGGGATGAGCTGCGCGAATTCGGTGGGCGCGTCGAACGTCCCCCGCGAGCGAAAACCCGTCACCAGGTCCTCGGCGTAGGCCCGAACGTGCGGCTCGAGCGCCGCCACCCGTGACGGCGTCAGCACCCGGGCCAGGATCGACCGGTGCTCGTCGTGGCGGGGCGGGTCCATGTTGAACATGTTCGGCGGCAACAGCGAGCTGTCGGTGTCGACGAGCGTTCCCCGGGCCGACGAGAACGTGCGCCAGTCGGCCAGCGCGTCGTTGACGTCGGCCGCGCGCGACAGCATCCAGTAGTGGGGCCAGATCCGATGGTTCGGGATCTCCTTGCGGTACACGGGATGGTTGCGCCGCATCTGCGCGTACGCGGGATACGGATCGGCGAACCACCCCGTATCGAACGGGTCGAAGTCGAAGCCGTCGGTTCCGTCGGTCGGGTCGGCCACGTCAGCCTCCGAGCGACGCGACGTCGACGACGGTCGCCTGCGGGGTCTCGATGGCGCCCTCGGGGAGGAAGAACCGCCAGAACATGGTGCCCGACGGTCGTCCTTCGGTGTCGAGCCAGTTGGGCAGGCCCGGATCGCGATGCGCCAGGATCATCCTGAAGCTGCCGTCGGGCTCGAGCGTGGTGTTGGCCCGGTTGCGCCACACGGGCCGGTTCACGTAGTCGTACATCTGCGAGAACCGCGTCCAGAGCGACACGTTGGCGAAGCGGCACTCGGGCCAGCGCCCGGTGATCACCAGCGCCTGGTCGGGACCGATGACATAGGGCGCCATGGTGTAAGCGGCGTCGGCCGCGGCGAACGCCAGCGCACCGGGCTTCTCGGGCGGATTGAACACGTTGGGGACGCTCGACAACCACGACGGGACGTAGGCGCCGGCCGAGGGAGCCTCGACGGTCTTGGGCCGCACGTGGTTGATGACCCGCCCGAGAGCGGCGGCGACCCGGGCGTCACCCCACCGGGGCGGAGGCCCGATGGGCTCGACGGCGGCGATCGAGATCGGGATGTGCAGCGTCTGCGATGCGGCCGCCGAGGTGGGCCATTCGAAGTAGTGGCGCGTGGTGATCCGTCCCCCGTCGGGGCCGACGGCGAGCCGGTTGCGGCCGCTCTCGTCGCCGCCGATGCGGATCTCGTAGTTGCCGTCGGCGTCGGCGTCGATGTCGCCGTCGTTGAGCACCCCCGTGAGATGGGTGGCGTACTTGCCGTCGGCGGCGCCGGCTTCCATCGTGAACGACGTGTAGACCGCGCCGGCGAGGTTGCCCCGCACCACGTACTCGCGGCCGCCGCTCACGGGCGCCTCGAAGTACACGGCGTCGGCGTTGTCGCCGGTGAAGCTCCGGGTCGGCGAGACGATCCGGTTGAACACCGGCCGATCAGGGTCGAACTCCTGATGGGCGAGGAGGGCGCTCTGGAGGATGTGGGTGACGTTCCGCAGCGCGTCGCCCACGTCGTCGGGATCGACGACCCCGCGCTCGGGCCCGGCGAAGCGCTCCCCCGCCTCTCGCAGCAGGTCGACGAGCTGCTCGTAGACGGCCCGGGCTTGTGAGTCAGCCATGAGGTCTCTCTCCAGAACCAGGCGCGAATGCCATCCGGCCTGTCGCCGATACAACTCGATGATGGAAACGGTAGGTGCCCGGTGTCAGCGCCGCAGAGGACTCAGAGGGCGACCGAACGGGCGACGAGGATCAGCTCGCAGTGCTCCGCAGCAGTCGGCCGGGGCGAGCCCCGGTGTCGGCGCCGTCGCGTCGCGTCACCTCGCCGCTCACGATCGTGGCCACGTAGCCCGTCGCCGCCTGGAGGAGCCGACGTCCACCAGCGGGCAGGTCGTCGACGGCACGCGGCGGGACCAGGCCGATCCGGTCGAGATCGATGACGTTGAGGTCGGCCTTCTGACCCACGGCGAGGGTGCCCCGGTCGGAGAGGCCGAAGAGCCCGGCCGCCTCGCTCGTCTGCATCCGGACCGCCTCCTCGAGCTCGAGTCGCGCGCCCCGGCTCCGATCGCGCACCCAGTGCGAGAGGAGGTACGTGGGCATCGACGCGTCACAGATCATGGCGCAGTGCGCGCCGCCATCGCCCAGACCCAGCACCGTGGTCGGATGGGTCATCATCTCGTGCAGCGCGTCGTGGTTGCCCTCTGAGTAGTTGAAGAACGGCAGCATCAGGAGGTTCTGGGCGTCGTCTTCGACCATGAGGTCGTAGGTGTACTCGAGGGCATCGCGCCCGGCGACCGCGGCCAGTGCCGCGACGGAACGGTCGGCCGTCGGCTCGTAGTCGCAGTCGGAGCCCAGCGGGTACATGTTGGCCAGCTGCGCCTGAATTCCGATGGCCAACATGTCGAAGTGGGTGCCGCTGTCGGCGGTGTCGGGCTCGGCCAGGATCGCCGCTTTCACCTCGGGCTTGCGCAGCTCGGCCGCCAACTCGGCCGGCGACGACGTCGACTGCTTCAACGCCTGGAACGTCGGTCGCTTCTGGAACGGGTGGTAGCTCGGGAACCCGATCAACATCCCGAAGGGCCGGCTGGCGACCTGGGCCACGATCCGGGCGCCGTCGGCGATCGCCTCGGCCGTGTCGCTCAGCAACACCCTCCACATCTCCGGAGCAGACTGGTACTGCAGGAGCAGGTACGTGATCTTGGTGCCGAACTCGAGCGACACCCGGCGCATCCAGTCGAGCTCCTTGCGCATCCCCTCGGGATCCTCGCCGGCCGCCCCGAGCGAGGCGATCTCGAAGATGGCGTCGGGGGCATCGCTGAGCGCGGCGGCGATGCCGAAGAGCTCGTCCTCGGCGGCGAACGTGCCCGGCACCGGCTCGCCGTCGCGTGTGGTGTGGCCGAGGGTGCGCGAGGTGGAGAAGCCGTAGGCGCCGGCGGCGATGCCCTCCCGGACGATCTGGGCCATGGCGTCGATGTCGGCGGCCGTCGAAGCCTCGTTGCGGGCTCCACGATCGCCCATCACGTACACCCTCACCGCGGCATGGGTGACCATGGTGGCCACGTCCATCGTCCAACGCCGATCGGCGATCGCGTCGAGGTACTCGGGGAAGGTCTCCCAGTTCCAGGCCAGCCCTTCGGCCAGCGCAGCGCCGGGAATGTCCTCGACCGCTTCCATGAGCTCGATGAGCTGCTGGTGCCGGTCGGGCCGGGCGGGAGCGAAGCCCACGCCGCAGTTGCCGACGACGATCGTCGTGACACCATGGCACGACGTCGGTTCGAGCACGTCGTCCCATGTGACCTGACCGTCGTAGTGCGTGTGGTGATCGACGAACCCCGGCGTGACGACGAGCCCGGTCGCGTCGATCTCCTCGCGTGCCGGGCCCTCGACGACGCCGCCGACCTGGGCCAGCACGCCGTCGCTGATGGCGATGTCACCGACGCAGCGGGGAGCGCCTGTGCCGTCGACGATGGTGCCGTTGCGGACGATCAGGTCGTACATGGGCTCTCCTCGAGCGGGCGCGAACCGGCGTCGCGTCGGGCGCCGGTGCTTGGGACGCCCACCACTGTGTCACGCGAAGCTGGTCGGGCACAGCCGAGAGCCGTCAGAGCCCGACGAGCGCCTCCGACAGCGTCCACAGCCGGGCGGCAGAATCGGGATCGCTCGCCCACGCCGCAGAGGTCGCGAGCTGGCAGTCGGCCAGGTACGCGCCCCCGTGGGCGTCGAGCTCCGCTGCGGTGGCCGCCCACACCGACGTGGCGGCCCCCGCAGGAATCGTCTTGTAGGCCGGCAGCCCGCCACCACCGGGCGAGCGCTTCGCCCGTTCCTTGAGCGCGGCGAAGTCGTCCGTGGTCATGTGGCGGCCGAGCTCGGTGGGGATCATGCCCGGGTGCACCGAGAAGGCGTGCACCCCGCTGGCCGACAACCGGCGGTCGAGCTCGGCGGCGAAGAGGATGTTGGCGGTCTTCGACTGCCCGTAGGCGCCGAACTTGTCGTACGGCCGGTGTTCGTAGTTGACGTCGTCCCACACGATGTCGGAGCCCAGGTGCCCGCCCGAGGACAGGTTCACGATCCGCGACGGTGAACCGGCCAGGAGCGACGGCACGAGCAGATTGGTGAGCAGGAAATGGCCCAGGTGGTTGGTGCCGAACTGCGTCTCGAACCCGTCGGCCGTGCGACCGAACGGCGTCATCATCACGCCGGCGTTGTTGATCAACAGCTGGATCGCGGGGTGGCGCTCGGTGCACCACGCAGCGAACTCGCGCACACTGGCCAGCGAGCCCAGCTCCAGCACGCCCACGTCGAGATCGGCGCCGGGTACGGCGCCGGCGATCGTGTGCCGGGCGGCCTCGCCCTTGACGGCATCGCGAGCTGTGAGCACCACGGTCGCGCCCGCCGCGGCCAGGGCCCGGGCGGTCTCGATCCCGATACCGGTCGTCGCACCGGTGACGACGGCCGTCCGTCCGGTGAGGTCGACGCCCGTCAACACGTCGTCGGTCGTCGAGTCGGCTCCAAGGGTCATGGCGCCATTCGATCAGCCGATCGGCCCCGGCGCCAGCCGCCGATCCCCGCCTAGCCGAACCGGGCCCGCAGGTCGGCCTTCATGACCTTGCCGGTGCCGTTCTTGGGGAGCTCGGCGACGAGCTCGACCCGGCGGGGTATCTTGAAGCCTCCGAGACGGGCCCGGGCATGCTCGACCAGATCGGCCTCGTCGAGCAGCGCGCCCGGCACGGGCACGACGACGGCGCAGACGCGTTCGCCCCAGTGCTCGTCGGGTAGACCGATCACGGCCACATCACGGACGGCCGGGTGGGAACGCAAGGCCTCCTCGACCTCGAGCGACGACACGTTCTCGCCGCCGGTGACGATGACGTCCTTCAGCCGGTCGACGATCGACACCAGCCCGTCGGCATCGATGCGGCCCACGTCGCCGGTGTGGAACCAGCCTCCCCGGAACGCCGTGGCCGTGGTCTCGGGATCATCCCAATACCCTGCGAGCAGTTGCTCGGCTCGGATGACGATCTCGCCGACCCGGCCGGGCGGAACGGGGCGGTCGTCGGCGTCGACGATGCGGAGCTCGACCCCCGGAGCCGGGCGGCCGGCGGCGCGCAGGAGGCGTCCGTCGCCGGCGAGGCCACGGCGATGATCGTCGGGACCCAGGAAGACCGCGTTACCCGAGAGCTCGGTCATCCCGTAACCCTGCGCGAAATCGATCCCCAACTCGGCGTCGGCGCGCCGCAGGACGGTCTCGGGCATCGGCGCGGCGCCGTAGGCCACCGAGCGCAGACCTCGCAGTCGTGCCCGCGCTTCGGGATGCTCGTCGACATGGTCCAGGAGACTGTCAAGCATGGTGGCGGCCATTGAACAGGTGGTAGCGCCCTCGTGGTCGACAGCATCGACGAACGCCGCAGCGTCGAACGTGGCCAGCAACACGACCGGCCGGCCCCGCAGATGGCAGTGGATCACGTTGTAGCCGGCAACGTGACACAGCGGGTACGGGAACACGTACACGTCGTCGTCGGCCATGGGGCGCAAGCCCGCCGTGGCGTTCACCGCGGCAAGCACACCTCGATGGGTGAGCATGGCCCCCTTGGGGCTGGCGGTCGTGCCGCTCGTATAGATGATCCATGCCGTGGCCCCGGGGTCGGTCGCCCGCGCATGCTCCGGCGGTCTCCGGCCGAGATGCTCGTCGACCCGATCGGTCCACGTGTCGCGATCGACGACGACCGGCGGAGGGCCGTCGGCGACGAGCGCGGCGCGCAACCGGTCGGCGAGCCCGCTGGGCCCCACGACGACCCGGGCCCCCGAGCGCCGCACGATCGCGGCGATCTCGGCGTCGGCCAGGCGGTGGTTCAAGAACACCAGTCGGCGCGAGACGGCCGGAACCCCGTAATAGCACTCGACCCACACCGGATGGTTCTCGCCGACGACGGCGATCCGATCTCCCGGATCGGTCGTGGCCTCGACGAGCGCAGCCGTCGCCCATACCCGGGAAGCCAACTGGGAGAACGAGAAGCGGCTGGCGCGATGGACGAGCGCCGGGGCATCGGGCGTGCCAGCCGCCGCCCGGTCGAGGACCTCGTGCAGCAGCGACGGACCTGACGTCGCCGCGTTGACGACGCTCATCGAGGAGCGCGGCTGCGCAGAACGGTCCCCGGCCGACCGGTCTCGGCTTCGTCGAGTGCCGAGCCGTCACGGCGGATCGGGATGCCGTTCACCATGACGTGCTCGATCCCGGTCGGAACGTCGGCGATCAGCCGGTCGCCGCCCGCTGGCATGTCGTGGACGCGGCGGACGGGTCCCGGCGAGAGAGCGTCCCAGTCGAGCACGAGCACGTCGGCCGGAGCCCCGACGCGGAGATAGCCCCGGCCGCCGTCGAGCTCGACGACATCGGCGATCTCGCCGGTCAGCTTGCGGATGCCCCGCTCCATCGGCATCAGGCCGCGGTCACGCACCCAGCGGGACAGGAAGTCGGTGGGCATCACGGCGTCGCAGATCTGTCCCACGTGGGCTCCGGCGTCGGAGAGGCCCATGATGGCGCCCTCGCTGCGGAGCAGGTTGGAGACGCCGTCGACGTCGTCGTTGGCGAACGTGATCTCGAATCGCGTCGCCAGTGCATCGGCGATCGCCAGATCGCACATGGCGTCCCACGGCGAGCAGCGCTGGTCGCTGGCAATGGCCGCCACCGATCGCCCCACGAGATCGGGACGGCTGGGCGAGTCGACGACCGTCGTCGAGCCCCACCGCGCTGCGAGCAGCCCGCTGGAGGCGAGATCGGCTTCCACGCGGTCGCGCCACGCTCGATCGGCGTAGAGCGCTCGCCGTCCGACCTGGTCGCGCGCCACCAGCTCCTTGAAGGCCCCCATGGCGTAGAAGGCCGTGGGCTCGCCCATGGCGATGAGCTGGGTGATGGGCCGGCAGGTCACCTGCACCCACACGTCGGCCCCGGCGGCCCGCCCGGCGAGATGGTCTGCGAGCTTGTCGCGGTAGTCGGCTCTCGACACCGCGGCGGGATAGGTGAGGATCGACGACCAGTTGAGCCGGCGCCGCAGGCGGGGCTGGAAGTCGTACAGCCAGCGGTAGTTCTCGCCCGGCGCCACGTGCACCACGCCTTGACCGATCTCGCCCAACACCCCCATGAGCGCCTCGGTCTCGGCCTGCGACGCCCTGATCGACGGTACGGGTCGCCCACCGTCGCCGAGATGGAACCCGGCGCGGTCGCTCGAGAACCCGAGCGCGCCACCTCGCACCGAGTCGGCGACGATCGCTCGCATGCGGGCGATCTCGTCGTCGGTGGCGTCTCGCTCGTAGGCGTCGTCGCCCATCACGTAGATGCGCACGGCGGTGTGTCCGACGTAGCCGCCGAAGTTCACAATCGTGCCCAGCCGGGCCACCGTGTCGAGATACTCGGGGTAGGTCTCGAAGTCCCAGCACACCCCGGCTTCGAGGGTGGCCAGGCGCATGTCCTCGACCTTGTCGAGCGTGCGCAGCAACGTGGCCCGGCCCTCGGGAGCGGTGGGTGCGATGCTGTAGCCGCAGTTGCCGGCCACGACCGAGGTGACGCCGTGCCAGCACGACGGCGTGAGCGCCGGGTCCCACAGCACCTGCGGGTCGTAGTGGGTGTGGATGTCGACGAAGCCGGGCGTCACGTAAAGCCCGCCCGCGTCGATCTCCCGGGAGGCCCCCGCGCCGGCCTGGGCTCCGGCACCGGCACCGGCTCGGGCGTCGACTCGCAGGTCGCCGATCTCGACGATGCGACCGTCGGCGATCCGCAGGTCGGCCCGGTATGGCGCAGCGCCCGACCCGTCGACGATCGTCCCGCCCCGGATCACGATGTCCATGCCGCCCCTGCTCCCGATGCTCAGCCGGCATCCGCCAACCGGCCCCATTCTTCGCGCTTTCGCGCACCCCCGGTGTGAAAGCGCGAGGAATCCGTTCCGTGTGCTAGCACAAGACGGTGGAAGACCAGCGCGCGATCGGGGCCCGGCTCAGCAACTGGGGGCGGTGGGGTCCCGACGACGAGCGGGGCACCACGAACCTCGTCACGCCCGAGCGGCTCGTCGCCGCGGCGTCGCTCATCCGTACCGGCAAGGTCTTCGACCTCGGCATCGCCTTCGACGAGACCGGCCCGCAACCGGGCGGCGTGCGCAGCAACCCCACGCACCTCATGGCCGCGACCGGCCACGGCCAGGACTTCCCCGGGGGGTTCCGCTACGCCGACGACTACATCGCCATGCCGCTCCAGGCTGCGACCCAGTGGGACGGGCTGGCGCACGTCTTCTACGACGACCATCTCTACAACGGGTTCCCGAGCAGCGATGTCACGCCGAAGGGCGCGTTGCACAACGGGATCGACAAGCAGGCCAAGGGGGTCGCCGGCCGTGGTGTGCTGCTCGACATCGCAGCGCTGAAGGGTGTGCCGTGGCTCGCGGCCGGCCAGGCCGTCACCCCGGGCGATCTCGACGAGGCGGCCGAGCGTCAGGGCGTGAGCGTCGGGCCGGGCGACATCGTCGTCTTCCGCACGGGCTGGCGACGCATGTTCGTCGAGACCGGCAACGCCAAGGCGTTCCAGGGAGCGCAGCCCGGCCTGAGCCTGGCGTGTTGCGACTGGCTCCACGCTCGCGACGTGGCCGCAGTCTGCTCCGACAATGCCGCGATCGAGGTGTGCCCGGCGGAAGACCGCACCACGATGCTGCCCGTGCACATGGTGCTCATCCGCGACATGGGCATGACCCTGGGTGAGATCTTCGACCTCGAGGAGCTCGCCGCCGACTGCGCCGCCGACGGCGTGTGGGAGTTCTTCTTCTGCGGCCCGCCGCTCAAGGTGTCCCGCGGGGTCGGATCGCCCATCAACCCCTTGGCCATCAAGTAGATCGTGGAACACGTGGCCACTCGGAGCGTTCGACCATGACCCGATCATGACCGCAGAGGAGCGCATCACCGCCTCGTTGGGCCCCTGGCTGCGCGAGCGTCTCGACGGCGCCCGATCGGCGACCGTCGTCGGCGTCACGACGCCCACGAGCGGCTTCTCGGCCGAGACGTTCATGGTCGACACGATCGTCGACGACGCCACAGGAAGCTCCGGCTCACGTGCCGAGCGGTTCGTGGTGCGGCGCGAGACGCCCGACCCTGCCGTGTACCCGGTGCAGGTGCCGGCGGGGGACCCAGTCGAGATCGCCGTGCAGTGGCAGGCGATGACGGCCGTCGCCGAGCACTCGAGCGTGCCCGTAGCTCCGCTGATCGGCTTCGAGACCGACCCGAGCGTGCTGGGGGCGCAGTTCTTCGTGATGGGCTTCATCGCCGGACAGGTGCCGATCGAGAGTCCCATCTACACCCTCGAGGGGTTCTTCGCCGAGGCCGCCCCCGAACGCCGCCGGCGCATGATCGACGACGGCCTCGAGGTGCTGGCCCGGCTGCACCGCGTCGAGTGGCCCGCGACGGTCCTCGACTTCTTGAACCCGCCGGGCGCCACGCCGGGAACGCACCGTCAGCTCAGGGTGTGGGACGACTACGCGCAACGTGAGCTCGATGGGCGCCGCCATCCCCTCCTCGAACGGGCGACGGCGTGGCTCCACGCGAACGAGCCGGCGCCGCGCCCCGTCGGGCTGGCGTGGGGCGACCCGCGTCCCGGAAACATGATCTGGCGCGACGACCGCTGCGTGTGCGTGACCGACTTCGAGGCGGCATCGCTGGCACCCCCCGAGCACGACCTGGGTTGGTGGCTGATGTTCGACCGGTGGTCGCACGAGATGATGGACGCGCCCCGTCTGGCCGGCGAACCGACCCGGCAAGAGCAACGCGACCGCTACAGCGAAGCGTTGGGCCGCGACATCGGCGACACCCTGTTCGACGAGGTCTTCGCTGCTGCCCGGTACACGGCCATCGTCGTGAGGGTCATGAACCGCATGGTGGCCCGGGGGCACATGCCGCCCGATCAGACCTATTGGCTCGACAACCAGGCCACCGCCTGCCTCGCCGCCCTCCTCCCCGGCGGCTGACACCCCTCCCCTCCCAAATTCGTGCAGAAATCGTCGCCTGGCGACGATTTCTGCACACAGAACCGGGGGGTGGGGCGCGTCGTAGGCTCGGGTCATGCGGGATCTGAGCGGGAGGGTTGCCATCATCACCGGCGGGGGCAGCGGTATCGGACGGGCCTGCGCGCTTGCCCTGGCCGCACAGGGAGTCGACGTGCTCGTCTCCGACCTCGACGGCGATCGAGCGAGTGCCGTTGCCGACGAGGTGAGCGCGACCGGCAGACGCGGCATCGGACGGGTCTGTGACGTGACGGTCGACGACGCGTTCGAGCCCTTGCGCGACACGGCTCTGGCCGAGCTGGGCCGGATCGACATCGTGATGAACAACGTGGGCGTGCTCGCCGCCGGGCTTCCCGAGGCGATACCCATCGAGGCATGGAGGCGCATCATCGAGACGAACCTCCTCTCGGCGGTGCGAAGCAACCTCGTCTTCGTGCCCTACCTCCTGGCCCGGGGCGACGGCCATCTGGTGTTCACCGCCTCCACGAACGCCTTGTACTCCTACTCGTACGACCGCTTGCCATACACGGCCACGAAGGCCGCCGTGATCGCCATGGCCGAGGCCCTCTCGTTGTATGTCCGGCCACGAGGCATCGGCGTCACCTGTCTGTGCCCGGGCCCGACCATCACCAACATCAGCGAGCAGGTCACGGTGTACGGCGCACCCCGTCCGGTGCAGTCGCCCGATCTGCCGCTCCAACAACCGTCCGAGGTCGCCGATCGGCTCGTCGATGCGATCCGCACCGACACGTTCCTTGCCCTGGCCCATCCGCAGGTGCACGAGACGTTGGTGCGCAAGGCCACCGATCCGGAGGGGTTCCTCCGGGGCCAGATCGCCGCCGTTTCCGGGCTCTCGGCCGCAGGGGAGCCGGCATGAGCACCCCGACTGCGGCGCCACGCCTGCGCAGCCTCCTGTTCGCACCCGCGTCGAAACCCGACGTGATCCGCAAGATGCCGCGCAGCAACGCCGACGGCATCGTGCTCGACCTCGAGGACGCCGTGGCTCCGAGCGCCAAGGCCGAGGCGCGCCGGCACTGTCTCGCCCTCGCGCCCGAGCTGCGGGCCGTGTCGCCGAAGCTCGTCATCATGGTGAGGGTCAACGCCGTGCCCACCGAGTGGTTCGCCGACGATCTCGCCGCGCTGCACCCCAGCTTGACCGGCATCGTCGTGCCGAAGGTCGAGACGGTCGAGCAGCTCGACGTGGTGGCCGCCGAGTTGCACCGACGCGACCTCGGCCACCTCAAGATCGTGGCCGGGCTCGAGACCGTCGCCGGAGCGGTGAGGGCCTTCGAGATCGCAGCCCACCCGGTCGTGTCGTGGTGCTACTTCGGAGCCGAGGACTACATCGCCGATCTCGGCGGCGTGCGCACCGAGGGCAGCCTCGAGGTGCTCTACGCCCGGTCGCGGGTGGCCATGGCCGCCCGTCTCGCCGGTGTCGCCGCGATCGACCAGGTGGTGACGGTCCTCACCGACGAGGCCTTGTTCGCCCGTGACGCCGCGGCGGGCCGGGCGCTCGGCTACCAGGGGAAGCTGTGCATCCATCCCGCCCAGGTGACGTGGGCCAACACCGCATTCGTCCCCAGCGCGGCCGAGCTCGACCGGGCCCGACGCATCCTCGACGCCTACGACGCCGCCCAGGCCCGCGGTGAGGCGTCGATCGCTTTCGAGGGCCAGATGGTCGACGAGCCCTTGGCCCGTCAGGCCCGCAGCGTCCTGGCCGGGGTCGAGATCGCGCCCGAGGCCGACGCCGCGCCCGAGACCGACGCCGAGGTGGCGCAGTGAGGCTCCCCCCGATCGAGCGCGCTCACCCCAGGTCGGCCAACACCCGATCGGGGTAGAGCGACGCGATCGGTGCGTAGACGGCTTCGGTGCGGGCCGCCCGCCGGTAGAGGTAGCCGAGCACGTCGGCCTCACGCGCCCGACCCCACTCGGCGATGACACCGTCGAGCGTCCGCAGGCCTTCACCCACCGTCGCCGGTCGTCGCCCGAGCAGCGCGCCCAACTCGTCGAGCTCGATGGCCTCGAACGCACCGCCCAGCCGGTGCTGGCGTTCCAACGACCGCACGAGCAGGACGGCCATCTCGGCCCGGTTGCGAGCCAGGCCGGTGTCGAGGTGCGGGACCACCTCGTCGTTCAGATTTCTCGCTACCACCTCGAACAGCTCGGCCGATCCAGCCTGCACGATCCCGGCCAGATCGGCGACGACGGCCGGTACCTCGGGGAGCTCGGGCTCACCGAGCGCCAAGCCGATGGCGTCGGCCAGAGCCTGGCAGGCCAAGCGGTCGTTGACGATCCGATAGCACAGGTTCAGCGCCACCGGGTTGTGCGGATCGGGATGCGCGGTGATGGCGGCCAGGGCCACGACGGACCGGACGAAGAGATGCGCGCAGTAGTACCTGACCTTGGCCATGTCGACGGGGATGGCCGACATCTGCTCGTAGTGGGCGAGGACCGACGGCATGTGCCCTGCCGGATTCATCGCCGCGTGCATGCAGACGCTGCCGAGGTCTTCCATGGGATCGCCGAGATGGGCCCACTCCCAGTCGATGACGCCCGTGAGGTTGCCGTCGGCCACGAGGAAGTTCCCGACGCCGGCATCGCCTTGCAGGACCGACAGACGCTCGACGGTCGTGGGTACGTGCCAGCGCAGCCAGTGCATGCCGAACGTCGACAGCGGCTCCAAGGCCAAGTGGCCCATGGCGTTCCAGACCGAGTCGGCGTGGGCGAGCGCACAGGCCTCGGGCGAGGCGGGGCGGTCCATCCACTCGACTCCGAGCGCGTCGGGATCGAGCGAGTGCAGCCTCCCGAGCACCTCGGCGTACTGCTCGACCACGTGCTGGCGCACCGTGGGCGCCAGGCCCGAGACGTCTGCTGTCCCTTCGACCCATCCGTACAGCGCAGCGGCGAGCGCGGGCTCGACCGCAGGCACGGCGGGCACCGGCAGCCCGACCTGGCCGAGCAACTCGACGAGGCGGGCCTCGGAGGCCACCACGTCGGGGAGGTTGGCGGGATCGCCGCCCCGGCCGACCCGCACGAAGTACCGGTTGACCGGCGTCCGGGCCAACCAGGCCTCCCGGCGGACGACCCCGCGCTCGACATCGACGGCCGCTACGGCACAGCCGTCGACAGAGGCGATCCAGGCCGCCAGGGACGATGCGGTATCGGTCGAGGGGTCGAGATCGCTCATGGGCCCCAAGGTATCGTCAGCGCCGTGCCACCACCTCCCGGTCTCCGGGGACCGTCGATACACTCGCTCTCCGACGGCCGGGATCGCCGGTCCCGCACCACCCAGGGGCAGCGATGGCGTCGTACGTCGAGATGTCGATCAACGACATGGACCCGGCCCTGCGGGCCATGGTGGCCTACGAGCCCAATGACGCCCTCGACCTGGTCGACCCGCAGCGGTACTACAGACGGGCCCACCGGGAGACGCCGGCGATCCGGTGGGAGGGCGGAGTGGCGCTCTTCCGGTTCGACGACATCCTCGAAGCCGGACGCAATCCGGCGATCGTCTCGACCAACCCGGCCACCGGGTGCCCGTTCGGGATGGGCTCGCGGCGCGACCTGGTGGTCGCCGATCCGTCGCTGCTGCCCGCGGCCATCGAGGAGCTGATGCGCTTCGAGAGCCCGGTGCTGGCGGGGGGCGGACGTTGGGCCACCCACGACACAGTGGTCAACGGCATTCCCATCAAGGCCGACGAGATGGTGGTGCTGGTCTGGGCCGCGGACAATCACGACGAGGCGGCGTTCAGCGCTCCCGAGGTGGTCGAGCTGGCGCGAGGAGCCAACAAGCACATGGCCTTCGCGGTGGGACTGCACCGGTGCCTCGGCTCGCACCTCGCCCGCCTGGAGCTACGCGCGTCGATCGGCGCGCTGCACGAGCGGATTCCCGACTATCGCATCACCCCGGGTGAGACGCCGCAGTACCACTCGGCCGGCGTGCGCGCCGCGACGTATCTTCCCTTGACCTTCACGCCCGGCTCCACCCGTGCAGGCACCCGCGCTGCATCCCAGGAGCACTCATGACCACCAACCAACAGTCCCGCCGCCTCGAAGGTCGCGTGGCCATCGTCACCGGCGCCAGCCGCGGGCTCGGCCGGGCCATCGCCCTGGCGCTCGGCCAAGAGGGTGCGTCGGTCGCGGTGGCGGCACGCAGCGAGGCAGTGTGGAACGAGGCGCTCCCCGGAACCGTGCACGAGACCGTCGCCGAGCTGCACGCGCTCGGAGCGAAGGCGATCGCCGTGCCGTGTGACGCGTCTCGTGAGGACGATCTCGTCCGGCTGGTCGAGACGACTCGAGCCGAGCTCGGTCCCATCGGGGTGCTCATCAACAACGCGGCGGTGACCGCGCCCGGGCGGCCACCCGCTGCCGGATCCGGACCCGTCGCCGCGAGGCCCGCTGAAGCACCCGGCGTGCGGGGGGCGCAGGCCTCGGCCATGACGATGACGTTCCTCGACATGGCATTGAAGGGTTTCCGGCTCCACTTCGACGTGGGCGTGTTCGCTTCGTACCGGCTCATGCAGCTCGTGCTCGCCGACATGATCGGCGCCGGCCGGGGCGCCGTCGTGAACATCAGCTCGTGGGCGTCTCAGGTTCCCGGCGAGGGTCCCTACCCGCCAGGCTTCGGCGGGGTCAGCCCGGCCTACGGCGGGAACAAGGCGGCGCTCGAGCACCTCACACAGTGCGTCGCCGCGCTCGTGGCGTCCAAGGGAGTCGTCGTCAACGCGCTGATTCCTTCCTTGCCGATCATCACACCGGGCCTCGCCGTCCTGCAGAACAACTTCGCCGAGACCTCCACCGAGGAGGAGTTCGCCGAAGCGACCATCCGCCTGTGCCTCGCCGATCCGGCCGTCACCGCCGGGCAGGTGGCGTTCCACGACGACGTGCTGCACCCCGAGCTCGGCCGCCGAGGCTGGCTCGGCGCCCCGGCCTTCTAGGCATTCGGCGCCGTTTCTTCGCGATTTCGCGCATCCCCGGTGCGAAGGCGCGAAGAAACAGGGTGGTACTCGCAAACGACACGACAGGGAGACATCCATGGCCGCCGCAACGTCTGACGCACGGACCGAGCCGACCCTGATCGTCGAGCGGCGGAACGGGGTGTTGTGGCTCACGATCAATCGCCCCGCCCGGCGCAACGCGCTCGACGGGCCGACCAACGACGCGCTCATCGCCGCACTGACCGACGCGTCCACCGACGACACCCTGCGGGCCATCGTCCTCACCGGTGCCGGTTCGACGTTCTGCACGGGCTTCGACCTCGGCGGCGCCGATCAACCCCGCACCGCCGCGCCCCGGACCGGCAGCGTGCAGCGCAGCCTGCCCGTGGGCCCGCACCGCACGATCGAGCTGCTGCGCGCGGTGCAACTCCCGATCATCGCGTCGGTACGGGGCTATGCCTGCGGAATGGGGCTGCACCTCGCCCTGGCTGCCGACTACGTGGTTGCCGCCGAGGGCACGCTGCTGTTCGACCCGTTCGTGCAGCGAGGTTTCAACGCAGATTCGGGCGGGTCGTGGATGCTCCCTCGCATCATCGGCGTCGCCCGGGCCAAGGAGCTGCTGCTGCTGGGTCGCAGGATCACCGCCGAGAAGGCCGAAGCCTGGGGCCTCATCAACGAGGTCGTTCCCGACGATCAGCTCGAGGTCGCGACCGACGCGGTGGCCGAGGAGTTCCGCCGCTCCGCCACGGTGGCCGTCGGAATGACCAAGTGGCTGGTGAACCACGGGCTCGACCACGACTTCAAGACCCACATCGACACCGAAGCCGTCGCCGTCGAGCTGTGCCTGCGCAGCGACGACTTCAAGGAAGGCATGAAGGCCATGCGCGAGCGGCGCGACCCGGACTTCACCGGGAGGTGACGGCCCGCTCGGCCAGGCGGCGTCAGACGGGGGACGGGCGGCGGGCCAGGAAGAGCTCGCGGGGACGCCGGTCGTCCGACGGCGTCGGCTCGAGGACGATCTCGGGCTCGAATCCAGCGCCACGGAACACCGACAACCACGTTGCGCGGTCGAACAGACCCGAGTGGTGGGTTTCGTGCACGACACGGCACGTCCCCGTAGCACTCTCGCGGACCACGATGGCGTACTCGGTTCGCGTCACGGTGTCGGACGGGTCAGGATCCCAGCTCCACTCCAGGTAGCGGGCGCTCCGGCCGTCGGGCCCGTCGGAGCCCCCGTGCTCGGTGCTCGGCTCGAACGTCTCGGCGACCTCGTCGGGAAACACCACCGTGATCCCGCCGGGCCGGCAGTGCACGAACGCCGTCTCGAGAGCAGCCCGCAGGTCGTCCACGGTCGTCATGTACGTCACGGCGTCGTGGATGAACACGGCATCGAAGAGCAGCCCGAGACGAACCGTCCGCAGGTCGCCGACATGGTGCTCGCACAGGCATCTCTCGCAGTCTCCCGGGAGTCTCAGGCGTGCACACCGTTGATCGACAGGCCACCGTCTGCGGTGACCTCGGAGCCGGTCACGAACTCCGACTCGTCAGACGCCAGCCACATCGCGGCATAGGCGATGTCGCTGGGTTGACCGACCCGGGTGAGGGTGCCGGGAACGTCGGGGCCCCGGTCCTTCGGGTGCGAGACGACGCGCCCGACGACGATCGTGTTGCAGCGGATCTGGTGCGGGGCGTACTCGTAGGCGATCGAGCGGGTGAGCGCATTCATGCCGCCCTTGGCCGCGGAGTACGCCGAGATCCCCGGTGAGCCGAAGATCGCGGCGCCCGACGACACGTTCACGATCGAACCGCTGCCCACCGCGATCATGTGCGGGATCGCGTACTTCGATGCCCAGAACACGTTGCCCGTCAAGGTGGTGAGGATGATCTGGTTCCACTCGTCAGTCGTGAAATCGAGCATGGGCTTCATGTTCTGGTTGACGAGGTCGGTGGGGGCCGCGTTGTTGATGAGCGTCGTGAGGGTGCCGTAGCGTTCGACCGTCGCCGCGATCACCGACCGCACGCTGTCCTCGTCGCTCACGTCGAGCCTGAGGAACGTCGCATCGCCGCCGGCTTCACGGATGCGCTCGGCGACCTTCTCGCCCTTGTCGACGCTGCGCCCCGACACCACGACCTTGGCGCCCTCCTGCGCGAACAGCTCGGCCGTCGTCCGCCCGATCCCCCGGGTCGATCCGCTGATCAGTGCCACCTTGCCTGCGAGTCGCACCCGCGACCTCCTCTGTCCGTTGACGATCGTGCTCACGTGCTCGGCCGGCGAGTTCAGCCGTTCTGCTCGGCGGCGGCCTTCTTCACCGCCGCGAGGGCATTCTCGCGAAACGCCAGCGCCGCTGGCGTGTGACCAGCCAGGGCCTGGAGCTCGCTCCCGGCCCGGATCGCCGCCCGGGCCCCCCACACGTCCATAGCCCGGTGCACCGAGCGCTTGTTGATCTGTTGCAGCTCGCTGGGAACCCCGGCGATGCGCACCGCGATCTCGAGGACCTTCGCCTCGAGCTCCTCGGGGGCGAACGCCCGGTTGGCGAAACCGATGGCAGCCGCTTCCTCGCCGCTGATCGGATCGCCGGTGAGCATCAGCTCCATGGCTCGGCGCATCCCCAGGAGCACGGTGTGGTACTGCCAATCGGGCGGCGACGCCACCCGCACCACCGGGTACGAGATCCGGGCGTCGCGGGCCACGTAGACGAGGTCGCACGCCGAGGCCAGCTCGGTGCCGCCGGCCATGGCATACCCGTGGATCTGGGCGATCACCGGCTTGGCCAGGTCCCAGATGCTGAACCAGGTGTCGTTGCACTGGCGGGCCCACTGACCGTCGCCCGGAGCCGAGTAGAACGGGGCGTCGTCCATCATCGAGCCCGTGCCGGCCCCGCTCAGGTCGTAGCCCGACGAGAAACAGGCCCCGGCCCCACGGATGATCGTCACTCGCACCGCCGGATCGTGATCGTGGGCCCGCAGTGCGTCGAGGAGCTCCACCCGCAGGGGCGTCGAGATGGCGTTGCGCTTCTCCGGACGGTTCAACGTGATGCGGCGTACGTACTCGGCCAACTCGTCGACGGCAATGAACTCGTAACCCTGTGCACCCTGTGAATCCTGTGAACCCTGTGAACCCATGGCGGTCAGGCCTCGATCTGGTCGCGTGTACCTGCGAGGTCGGCAGCGAGGTCGAGCTCCTCGATCGTGTCGCAGCGCACGATGAGGCCGGTCGCCGCGTGGCGATCGGTGACCGACGCCCAGCGCTCCCGAATCCTCTGCGGAGTGCCCATCAGGTTGGTCTCCTCGATGTACTCGTCGGGAACGGCGGCGATGGCCTCGGTCTTCTTGCCGGCCAGCCAGAGCTCGTGGATGCGTTGGGCCGCTTCGGGAAAGCCTCGACGGGCCATGGCCTCACGGTGGTAGTTGTGGGTGGCCGAGCCCATCCCGCCCACGTAGGTGCCCGTCAGCGGCTTCTTGGCGTCGATCGCAGCCCGCACGTCGTTGGTGATCTCGATGCCGACACCCGAGAAGATCTCGAAGCCCACACCCTCGCGGTTGGAGGCCCGGCGTTCGAACCCCTGGTGCAGGTCGTCCTCGAACGCCGTCATCCCGTCGGGACCCAGCCCCATGGGCAGCCATCCGTCGCACAGCTCGGCGGCCAGGCGGGTGTTGAGTGGACCGCCCGACGCCAGCCAGATCTCGATGCCGGGGTGCGAATGCAGGATCGACTTGAGCGCCTTGCCCTGGCCCAGCGCGCCCGGACCCTTGTAGGGCAAGGAGATCTCGATCCCGTCGTGGGCCACGGGCTCGGCCCGGTCGATCACCTTGCGCATGATCGTGATGTAGTCGCGCAACCGGTCGACGGGCTTGCCCCAGGGGACGCCGTACCAGCCCTCGACGATCTGCGGGCCCGACACACCGAGGCCCACGATGACCCGCCCTCCACCGGCGAGGGCGTCGATGGTCATGGCGTGCATGGCCGTGGCCGCCGGGGTGCGGGCGGCGATCTGCACGACGGCCGTCCCCAGCTTGATCCTCGTGGTGAGCGCAGCCAGGTACGCCAGGGGCGAGAACGCATCGCACCCGTACGCCTCGGCCGTCCACACCGAGTGGTAGCCGAGCTCCTCGGCCCGCACGATCTTGGCGACGGGCACCTCGAGTCGGGCACCCCGGTACAGGTCGAGTCCCAGTCCGAGCTTCACAGGCTCTCCATTCGCAGTCGTTCAGCGAAGCCAGTGCAACCAACGCAACCGGCGCGCGCTATCAGGTCCAGGTCCACTCGGGATCACGCTTTTCGAGGTAGGCCTTGCGGGCCTCGACCGAGTCGTTGAAGCGCGTCATGCGGTTCGTGTAGTCCTGCTCCATCCGGTACCCGTCCTTGAGCGGGAGATCCTCCACCCGGTTCAGCGATTCCTTCGCCAGACGCAGCCCGAGCGGGCTCTTCGACGCCATCACCAGCGCCAGTTGGCGTGCTGCGGGCAACAGCTCCTCGGGGCTCACCACCCGGTCGATGACGCCGCGCTCAGCGAACTCCGCGGCCGAGACGAACTCGCCGGTGAAGAACATGCGGCGCGTCAAAGCCGGCCCGGCCATGCGCTGGAGCAGACGCCCGCCCCCGAGCACCCCGGCGTTGATCTCCGTCATGGCGAACCGGGCCCGGTCGGACGCGATCACCACGTCGCAACAGGCGGTCATCGCGACGCCGGCGCCGACCGCAGCCCCGTTGATGGCCCCGATCACCGGGAGGGGGCAGTCGAGGATCGACCAGAAGCACTCGCGAGCGACCGCCCCCGCGTCGAGCACGTCGACCACGCTGGCATCGCCGGAGCCTTGGAGTGAATGCCTTCGCGCCGAATCCTGCAGGTCGACGCCGGCGCAGAAGATCCGATCGCCGCCGGCGGTGAAGATCGCCACCTTGGCGTCCTTCGAGCGGCCGAGGTTCGTGAACGCCGCGGTGATGTCACGAAAGGCTGCAGCGTCGAGCGCGTTCACGGGTGGACGGTCGAACGTGACCGTGGCGATCTCGTCGACGATCTCAACCCCGACATGGCTCATCGATCACTCCTCGTTGGCGGCTGCGGCGCTCGACCGCACCGGGAAGGACGGCCGAGGTGACCGACCCTCGGCGTCAGCGGGCGTCGGACGGGACCCGTGAACGGTCGACCTCGGAGGGATCGAACGCAACCAGCGGCTGGGAATCGGCGAAGATCCCCAAGGTGTGCATGAAGCGGTGACCACCCAGGTTCGTGGCGCAGAGGTAGCCCAGCTCCACGATCTCGGCGGGCGAGAACTCCTCGCCCAGCCAGCGGAACGTGTCGTCGCCGATCGCGTGGTGGTCGTCGGCGAGCAGGTCGAAGAAGGCCAAGGCCCGGTACTCACGCGGGGTGAACCGGTCGGGGTCGGGGTCGATCAGGCAGGCGACATCGTCCTCGGAGACCGAGTCGTCCTTACGCGACGCCGAGCACGGCTCACACGCGCCCTTCTGCGCGCTGTGAAGACGCAGCAGCTCGACCAGCCGAGGCTCCAACAGCCCCTTGCGAAACGTGGCCCGGTACTGATCGTGCATGGCCCGCAGCGCCACCGAGCTGTAGGCGATGATCTGCATGGGAACCGGCGTCGTGTACATACCGCTGGCCACGCCCTCCTCCAGCATCGCTCGGGCCTCGGGCGAGAGCTCGTCCCACGGGATCGGTTCGATGCGGGCCATCGCCAACTCCTGCCGTCGTCACTGGGGCCGCTGATTCTGGCACGTCGCCCCGCCATGCGGCCGTGCCCTGGGCTCGAGCCTCGTCGGCAGCACCCCCGACTGCCGCGACGACCCCGGGCTCGAAGCACGAGATCGGGAACCTCCTCGTCGGCGAGCGGTGACGCTCCCGGGGACGCCGGTAGTCACGATCTGACTACCGGTGCTCGACCATGCGTCGCACCCAGTCGGCCAGGTGATCGAGCGCCTGGGTGAGAAGCTCGGGTTGTCCTTCGAAGTAGTGGTTGGCGCCGACGATGGACGTGATCTCCTTGGGGGCCTTGACCGCAGCGTCGTACATCTGTCGTCCCATGTGGGGATGGACGGTCGGATCGGCCGTCCCCGACGTGACGAGGAGCGGCACCTCAATCTCGGGCAGCCAGCGCAGCGAATCGCCGTTGGTGTGGTCGATCGACCACTGGTTGAGCCACGCCCGCAGGGTCGTCGTGCGCGAGATCCCCGCCGGCAGGTAGTTCGCGACCTGCGGCGGCCCCCACAGGGTGACGCCGACCGTCCGGTCGCTCGGATCGATGGCACCGTCGAGGAAGCGCAGATCGCTGCCCGTTCCGTGCACGACGAACGCCAGGTCGTCGAGCCCTGCCGGGACGTGCGACGGCGACCGGAGCGCCCGCAGCTGCGCCTCGGCCCAGGCGGCGATGCGACGGTTCCGGGCAACCTGCGCACTCCGGTACCGGGTGATGAACCCGGCCGAGAACGGCGGACCGTTGTCAGGATTGAACATGTCGAGCGCTGGGTCGCGCTCGAACGGTTGGCGTTCGTCGACGATCGCCGGATCGAGCCACTCCGAGCTGAGCCGGGCCCGCGACGGGTGAGCCATGAACATCACGAGGCCGTCGACCGGCGTGAGGCCGGCCGTGGTGAGGTCGGGGCCCCCGCCGGGCGGATCGGTGATCGTGGGGTGCTGAGCCTGGGCCTGGTAGTAGGGCACGATCGACGCGCCGCCGGAGTTGCCGACGAGGACGATCCGCTCGTAGCCGAGGCTCCGGAGGTGCGCGACCATCGATCCGATGTCGAGCAGGCAGTTCTCGAGGATCAGCGAGGTGTCGTTGCCGACGTAGCGGGTCGTGAGCCCGATGGCGCCGAAGCCCCGCTCTGCCAAGCCGAACAACGCGTAGTGCCCCAGGAAGTTGGCGGTCGGGTGGCAGAACATCACCGCCGTCGTCGGACGGGCCCCGACCGGCTTCACCTCGCTGGCCCACACCGCCCGGGCCAGACGCGCCACGCCCGAGTAGATCTCAATCTTCTGATGGGCCTCGGTGGGTGCGGCGAGGAGGTTCCGTTCGAGAGCCTGGCTCATGGGTACGTTCTCGTTCTCTCGGGCGCCGGACGCGCCAGCCGGTCCCTGACGTTGCACCCGTCGAGCCCGTCGTGGCGAAGTGCCAACGCAGCGAATCGTGACGATAGTGTCAGGTCGAGCCCGGCCCGGGTGAGCCGGACCGGCCGACGCCGTGGAGGCCAACGTGGGAGCCGTGAGCGAGATCGCCGGGGCCGGGACCCACGCCCGCCTCGACGTGGCCGACGGGGTCGTCACGGTCACCT